>DCIO01000055.1 GCA_002315885.1 Lentisphaeria bacterium UBA1724 | reverse complement strand
TGGGGTTCTGAATAGTTACAAAAAAGCTTATAACTGTAGTGCTTTCCCAAAGTTTCTCATTGTTTTCCCAACAAAACACCCCAAAACACAGCAATCTGCTATGAAGAAGTCATTTACTTTGATTGAGTTACTGGTGGTCATCGCCATCATCGCGATTTTGGCCGCCATGCTGCTTCCCGCCTTGTCCAAAGCCCGTGAGAAGGCCCGCGCCATCAGCTGCACCAACAACATGAAGCACATGCAGTTGGGTAATCTGTTGTATGCCAACGACAACGACGACTATCTGCCCCCCGACGCCGTCCATTCCGGCAATGCGAACCAGCAGTGGAATGCTGAGCGTACGGGATACACTTGGTTCAGTTTGAATCCCATGATTCCTGGCGCTCCCATGACCTGGAAGGATTGGATTGCAAAGGACGCTGGCGCTGACTGGGCGGCCGACCGTTCCAAGGGCGATCGTTCCTGGCACAAGATTATGGATTGCCCCTCTGCTACCCAGAATGACTATGTTGACGGTAACATCTCCTACCAGTGCAACGTGGGCATGAGTTTCCTCTACCAGTATTGCCATGTAGGTTCGGACAACTGGGCACTGGACTACTGGGGCAAGGGCGCCAACTGGCACCGTGTCAGTGGCATTAAACTGCCTTCCCTCCACGTGAATTTCATGGATGGCTCCGCACGAACTGGCTGGGCGAATCTCTGCTACAACCAGCCCGAGACTTTCTATGACGATGTGGAACTCAGAGCGGCATTCTTCCGCCATGGCAACAACATGAACCTCTCCATGACCGACGGTCACGTGGAGGCCGCTGGCATCCAGAAGGCTATCGCCATGAAGGACGGCGATGCAGTGCTCATGTGGGACTACTACTGGTTCCCAGATGCCGATTATCCCGGCGGCGAACGCGGCAGATAAGACTTCGCGGCAGTTCTTCGCGGCAGCAAATTGCCGCGCACAGAACCTTGCGCGCACAGAAGCGCCGTATAGGACCGAAAAAGGCACAAAGGGCATTCGCACCCCTTTGTGCCTTTTCTGTTTTATCTCCTATGTTTTTCGGAAGGGAGCTTAAATCTTCTTTGACGAAGAGGGGTATGGGGAAACCTCCCCATCCTCCATTAAGCATTAAGCATCAAGCATTAAGCATTGATTAGAATTCCTGGCAAGCGAGCCATGCGGCGCTGTGATATAGTTCCTCTTCGGAGACGCCGTCCTTTGGCTTGCATTCCAGGGAGAGCGCTCCCTGGAAATTGATATCCTTGAGTGCCTGTCGGAAGTCCTCCCAATCGATGATGCCCTTCTTGGGTGGCAGATGCTGGTCTCCCGTGCCGTCATTATCATGGACATGGAGGCATTTCAGCAATTCGGGACCGATCATCCGCACGGCGTCTCCTGGCTGGATGCCGAATACTGCGCAGTGTCCGGTATCTAGGCAGACTTTCAGATTCGGGTGGTTCATATCCTCCACGAAATCCCGGATTTCCTCGGGCTTGGAGAGTGGGTAGTTATTGAAAGGCAGATTTTCCAGGCAAATGGTGATGCCGTAGTATTTGGCGTAGTCGGCGAGCTTTCCGATGAAACCCAGGTTGATGCCGATGACTTCCTCCACATCCTGGTTGGGTTCGTTGCCGAAGGGTAGAATCGGGTGGACCACCAGGTATTTGGTGCCAAGTACCTGCGCTCCTTTCAAGGATTGGTGCATCTTCTCAAAGCGCTCTTTGCGGGAGTCCGCGGTGGCATCCGTGTGGGCGCCTGCCCAGGGGGCGTGGGCCTGGTATATCACAATTCCCTGCTCGTCCAGGTATTCCTTGGTGTTCTTCAATCCCGCCAAAAAGAGCTTCTCCGGGAGCTTCCATAACGCGGTCTCCGTATTGATGAAGCCCTGGAAGTCGATGGCCTGGTAGCCCTGGGCCTTCAGATGCTGGATGGCGTTGTCGTATTCCCCATACAAATCCGTATAGGTATTGTCTATGATTCCTGTTAACATCTTCTTTAATTCGTAATGCGTAATGCGTAATACAAGGGACCAAAGGAGGTAGCGACGGCGTCCCCGCCGCCGATGTGCCCTAGTGCAGTGCTTTTAGGATTGTCTCTGCGTCGCCTGTCAGGAAGACGCGTGTCTCGAATGCCTCCATGTCGAATTCGAAGGAGGTTGCCTGTGTGGCCACCACTTCACGGGAGTAGATGTCCACCACATCGCATTGGCGTGGCAGATTGACCACCTTGTGTCCTGCGTGGTTGGCGTGGATGCTGACCACATCCCGGCTGGCGTAGAGATTGTCGTCCTCTTCCATGAAGACGTGGACGCCTGCCTGTTTTGCCACCATTCGGAGGAAGTCTCGATCCAGGTCGGTGGTGCCGTAGAAATACGCGCCATCCTTTTCGGCGACTGCCACATCGTAGGTATCGGTGTAGCGTGCCAGCGGCGTCGCGTTGCCATCGATAACGCGGAAGCGTGTCTTGACGGCGTAGGGGTGTCCAGCGTTTTCGTTGGTTTCGTCGAATTTGACGCAGAGGGTTCCTTGTCCTGCCAGGTCCATCTCCATTCCCACGTTGGCGGAGAGGGTCTCGGTGGAGATTCCCTGTTCATCCAGGAAGCCCGTCCCGTAGGTGAAGACAATCTTCGCGCCGTTGTCCCGCAACGCCTGGATGGCATCTCGGAGTTCCGGTTTGTCCTTCACCGCATTCAGGAAAATCACCATCTTGTATTTGGCGGGATTCTTCAGGATGTCGCTCAACAGCACCACATCCACCGGTGCGCCGAATTGGGCCAGGGGAATGCGCTGATAGTAGAGCAGGTCGCCTGTGACGGGCTGGACGGAACGGCCCTGGCTGCGCAGTGTGCCGTCGTGGTTGTACATGTAGCGGCTGCGGTCTCTTACGGATACGGTGGTGCGTGTGGCGGCGCGGTAGCGGATGGCGTCTTCGTCAATGACGGCGGCGATTTCCGCGGAGGGGCTGGAGCCATTTTCCATGAGATACTGTCCCGCCTGCATGGTCCGTGTGAACATGGCGCGGATTGCGGGGTGGTCCAGTTCGTTTCCACCCACCAGGGGCAGGTGATTCATAGGGGTGGCGTGTGCCAGAGCCATTCCCACATTGCGCTTCAGAACTCTGAGGGTGTAATCCAGATTCAGGGTCTGTTCAAAATCGGTCTTGAAGGTCAGGTGTGTGCGGGTGTCATCCTCCATCATGGAGAATTTTCCCGCATTGAAGATAGCACCGTAGGGCTTCATGTCCGCGTCAGGGGCGCCCAGGCTTCGGATGGCGTAGCTCTGGGGCGAGAGGAAGAAGTCCATGTCGGGAGAATCCAACAACCGCTGGATGTTGTTATGACCGCCGCCGTTGGTGCAGTGCCCCAGGCTGGCGTATTCCATCAGATAGCCGTAGTAGCAGCCCACCAACTTGGTGTGGTTGCAGGCATTCTTGGTGGCGGTGGCTAGCAACGCCACGCATTCTGCAATGGACGCGCTGTAGAACTTGTCGTAGAGAATCGCCAGGGCATCCTCGGAGGGACTGCGGAAGACATCGTCCAGGGAGGCCTCGCGTTCTTCACGTGTGGGCACTGCGGTGACTTCCACCCCGTTGAGTGCGGCGTAGTCAATGAATTCCTGGACACCACCTTTGCTGAAATCCGCGTAGTGGTCGGAGTGTGCGGCCCAACCCTGCCATTCGCAGGAGATACCCCCCATGAGATTGTAGAGGAAGGTCTTGGGGCCGTAGTATTTTTCGATGTGTTCCACCAGCGCGGTCAGGGCCCGCTGGGCATCCGCCCGGTATTCCGCGTTGGCGAAATCGATGGCGGAGACGTAGTAGCCGTAGGTGCTGCCGTCTTCCATGCGGGACATGCGTTCGGGGTATGTCTTGGTATACCAGGCGCCGGGTTGGCACCACACATAGAGCCCCAGCATGCTATCGGGATAGCGGTGGAGGAGCAGGTTCAGGGAGCGGTCCAATTCGGAGAAATCGTATTGGTCGGGTCCGATCCACCAGATATTGTTCATGCCACCTACGCGGATGGCCACCACATTGAAGGGAGATTTCTTGCCTTCCATGCCCGTGCGGAGGGCGTCGTTGTCCTCGTAGTTGTGGGCGGTGAGCACATTGAAGTAGCATGGCTTGCCATCCAGCATGGGGATGGGACCACGCTCGGTCTGCGATAACTCCACGGTAATGGGCGCGCCTTCCATGACGCGGTCCGCGGTAATGACGTCAATGCGGCTCTCGCCCTGGACTTTGCGGCCCGTCATGCCGAATTCCCAATGGAATTTGCAGGGCGCACCATAGAATTCGCCTGGGAAACCCACAAAGTGGAACTTAATGCCATTCTTGACGGGGACGCCTCTCAGTTCCTCCGCGGTGCCCGAGAATTTCGCCAGCACCTGCCCGCTGGGGCCGCAGAAATGAGCGTAGAATTTTTCGTCAGGCTGGAAGCCCTTGGGTTGGGAGAAAACCACGTCCACCGACAGATTTTCTTTCTTGACTACGGCAATCTGCGCCGCCGCGCCGCTGCTTTGGATGCTCTTGTAAACGGGATGGATATTCCAGGGCTTCGCAGGCGGACCCTGATGGGTGGAGACTTTCCCCCAACTGTTGTCGTCAAATCCCGGCATTTCCCAGCCCGCAGGGGCATCGCCAGTCAATCCGCGGGCTTTCTCCATGGTAATGACTTGGAATTTGTCATTTGCCAGCACTAGCTGCAGATCCATCATCAGACCGCCCAGCCCACCGGAATTGTGGTAGCGGATCGCCAGCAGGTTCTTGCCTTTGACAAAGTATTCATTGGGCAGCGCGAAGCTGTCCACGGTCTTCCAGACGGTGCTCCACTCCCAGTCGATGAGGTGGCCATTCAGCCAGACTTCTTCAATGGCGTCATCGCAGATGCTCTGCCAGAGATTTTCCACGACCCGCTCGTCCAGCTGGAAGCTTCGTCGGAGATAGGAATCCCCCACGTATGAGCAGTCTTTGTAGGCGGCGATCATCCTGGAGACAAAAACCGGGCCATTGTCCACGGTTTTCTTTTCTTTTTTGTCTGCGTTTGGCATATCCACGGGCAGTTTCAGGGGGATGCCCTTGGCGATTTCCTCCCGGTGGAGCTTCGCGGTGACTTCCTCTGCGCTCAATTTCTGGAAGCGGATGGATTTCAGCAGTATCGAGGTGCCTGGGGCGACCTCGAAATCCAGGCGGAGTTTGGTGATGGCGGAAGCATCCTGCCAGATATCGAATGCTTTCCCCTTCGCGGCGTCTTTCAGGCTCACCAGCATTTCGCGGGGCTTGCCATCGCAGACGAATTGCGGAATATAGAATTTCTTCTCCTCATCCAATTTCGGGTCATCGGCAGTCCCGAAGAAGAGGTATCCGCCGGCAGCACGGGAAGATCCCGTCGCCTGATACTCCACCAGGAGATGACTCCGCCCCTCCGCCGCAAAATTCACGTTCTTCGCGTATAGATTCGGATGCGTGTCCGTTACATAAATCTCCAGCCCCTCCCGGGATGTGGAGGCAGTCTGGTTATGGCCGTCCGTCCACCCCCCGCGGGTGTTCTTGAAGGTCCATTCCTGAGCCAGGAGGGATACGGCGCATAGCAACAAAATAAGGAGGGAATTTTTCATGATTCTAGATTCTGGATGATATTGGGGACGGGGGCATTCCGAATAGGGACGACGGCGGTACGCCGTCGGTACACTCCGAATTAGAATTTCAGTGTCTCGTGGACAGGCAGTCCTTTCAGGTGGTCGGTCAGATTCCAGGCGGCCAATTCCCAGGCATTTTCGGTGGGGAAGTATCGCACAATGGAAATGGAGGCATTTGCCACGATGGGAATGCGGTTGCCCTGGCTGAAGAGTCCCGTGGCTACCTGGAGGATTCTGCTGATGACTGCGCCGTGGGTGACCACCAGCACTCGCTGTTCGGCCTGGAAGAGTTGCGTCATTTCCGCCAGTGCGCTACGCACACGCTCAAAAAACACCGCGCTGCTTTCGCCTCCTGGAACGGGAATGACTTCGCCACTCTCGTAGCGGAAACTGCGCATCATCTTGGGGTGATTCTGGAAGAGCTCCGCAATGGGCTGATTTTCCAAATCCCCCAGATCCCATTCCCGCAAAAGGGGTGTCTGCCGAATCGAAGCGCCCTCATGCCCTGCTGCCAGGATGATCCGCGCAGTGTCCACCGCACGCCGCAAGTCACTGGCAACACAGCCATCAAAATGCACCCCGTGGAGATACTCCGCTGCCGCCGCCGCTTGACGCAGGCCAAGCTTGTTCAACTCGCTGTCGACCTGCCCTTGGACAGTCCCTCCCTTGTTGGAGTCGGTCTCGCCGTGGCGCACCACGACAAATTCTATGAACGTAGGCGAAGACATTGTTTCTGGAACTGGAACAACTGCTGGGATTGGGACCGAAACCCTGGCTAAGGTAGTAGGCCCTTCTGTTCTATGTGAGCCCTTTAGGGCGAAAAGGCGCGTGTAAAGGTGCTAGGCCCTTCTGTTCTGTGTGAGCCCTTTAGGGCGAAGGAAAAGCCCTTTAGGGCGAAAGGATTAGGGTGCGAAATGCGCCTGCGCTGGTTTTCCGATGGGGAAGACATTGTATCCCATTTGGAAGAGCGCCTCGTGATTCAGGCAATTCCGCCCATCAAAGAGGAACGCGGGTTTCTGGAGGTTGTCCAGGATGCGTTGGTAATCCAGCGTCTGGAATTCAGGCCAGTCGGTGAGGATGACCACGGCGTGTGCGCCCTTGCATGCCTGGTAGGGATCGGCGGTGAACTCCACATTGCCCAACGCATCGCAGAGGTCGTTCTTGGCATTGACCAGCGCTTTGGGGTCACAGATGGCCAGATTCGCCTTCTCCGCTAGGAGTTGCTGGCAGACCGCCAGAGCCGGCGTCTCTCGGGTGTCCCCCGTATTTGCCTTGAAGGCGAAGCCCAGGATGGCGATGCGCTTGTCGGTGACGGTGTTGAACATGGCATCCACCATCTTTTCTACAAAACGCCGAGCCTGGTAGTCGTTGATGTTGACCACGCTTTCCCAGTATTGCGCAACTTCGTTCAAGCCGTAGTGCTCGCAGAGATAGACCAGGTTCAGGATGTCTTTCTTGAAGCAGGAGCCACCAAAGCCGATGCCCGCACGGAGGAATTTTGCGCCGATGCGTTGATCGAGTCCGATGGCCTGTGAGACTTGGTCCACATCCGCGCCCGTCTTCTCGCAGAGTGCAGAGATGGAGTTGATGGAGGAGATACGCTGCGCCAGGAAGGCATTGGCCACCAATTTGGTCAATTCGCTGGACCACAGGCTGGTGGTGATGATTTTGTCCTTCTGGACCCAATGGGTGTAGATTTCGGCAATCTCTTCCACTGCCGCCTGGCCCCCTTCGTCGGAGGTGCCGCCAATCAGCACCCGGTCGGGGGACTCCAGGTCATGGATTGCGGTGCCTTCCGCCAGAAATTCGGGGTTGGAGACAATGCGGAATTTCAGCCCTTTGGTATTTGCCTGGAGGACCCGCGAGAGCGCCTGCGCGGTACGCACGGGGAGGGTGCTTTTCTCCACCACGATTTTCCCGCTTTCGGAGCACTCCACAATCTGACGCGCGGTGCGTTCCAGGAATTGCAGATCCGAGGCCTTTCCTGCGCCGCTGCCGAAGGTCTTGGTGGGGGTGTTTACGGAGACGAAGATGATATCCGCCTCTCGCACCGCGCTGGGGATGTCCGTGGTGTAGAAGAGATTCTTTCCGCGGTTCCGCAGAACCAGCTCTTTCAGGCCGGGTTCGTAGATGGGCAGCTCGTCGGAGTTCCAGGCCTCAATGCGCTGGGCGTTGATGTCCGCTACGGTGACGCGGTATTCGGGGCAGTGTTCTGCGATGACCGCCATGGTGGGACCGCCCACATAGCCCGCTCCAATGCAGAGGATGTTCTTGGTGAAGGTGTTGCTCATGGCAGATTACTTCTCCAATTTGCATTCTTTCGGACAGCTCAAAATTGCCGCCTGGTAGTTGCCCTTGCCGTCTTTGCGCCACTCTGCGGTGATGAGACCGTATGGCGTGAAAACGGAACCCTTGAGGTATTCCAGGTCATCGGCGAAATCAGGACGGAAGCGGAAGGTCTTGTAGCCTGGGGAGGTGGGCTCGATGCCCAGCAATCCCGTGCGGAGATACCAGGATGGGATGCTGCTCCAGCCGTGGCAGAGGGATCCCGCGAAGGAGAAGTCCTCGCCGCCCAACTCGGTTTCCCAGAGGGTCTTGGAACCCTCAAGCACCGATGACTCGTAGAGACGACGCAGTCGCGGCAAAATCCGCGCGGTGAATTTTGCGGGGAGCATCCGCATGGTCATCACCCAGTAGGGGAGGGTGCTGAAGGTGGACTCCAGCATCTCCACTTTGTCCAGGCTGGTCAGAAGGCGCTTCTTGTGGGTGCCCGTGGCGACGCCGTTGTAGAGCGCCAGCATCTGTGTGTGTTCGTGGATGGGCGTCTTTCCGCCATCATCGGTACGATAGACGCCCAGCTTGTCATCCCAGAAGAGCTTGTCGCAGACTTTTGCCAGGCGGTCTGCCTCGCCCTCCAGGGCGTCGGGAGTCCTGAGACCAGGGCATTTCCCCAGCACACGGGCGATTTTTGCCGCAGAACGGAGTGTCTCAATGAGGTAGAGGTTGTAGGGCGCCTGGATTGGCGAATTCACACGGTCCAGACCGGGTTGCCATTCGCAGAAATTCCAGATGGTCTCGTCTTTGCCAGAGTGGTAGAGGAGACCCGCGGGGGATTTGACGCTCTTGGAGAGCACGGTCTTCAGGAGTTTGTCCATGACGGGCAGCATGGGTTCCACCAGCTTCGGATTTCCGCTATGGAGGAGCAGCTCCCAGCATTCCGTCACCCACACCAGTCCGAAGATGGGGATGGAGAGGTGGATGCAGCCAGGGGAGGTCATCTGCAGAGTGCCTGCGCCCTCATTCCAGTTGTCGCCTAGTAGCTTGAAGCACGCCGCCACGAAATCGTAGTTCCCCCAGATGGGGTATCCGTAGAGTGCCTGGTTTCGGGAGTCGTAGGGATAGAGTCCCTGTTCCCGCATGGGGCAGTCCTCGAAATGCTCGTGCTGGCAGCACCGCAGGGTGTGGATGGCGGCTTCGTCAATGGCATTGAGCAATCTGTCGGGGGAGGTGACTTCGGTTGGGTCGGGCAATTCCCGGAAGAGGGGCGCGAGACCCAAATAGCCCAGGCGCGGGGGATGCTTTGCGTTGGTGACATGCAGTTCCAGATAGCGGGCGCCCAGTCTGCGCAGACGGTGGTGGAAGACCAGTGTCGTGCCGTTGGCGATGATGCGGTCGGCGTAGTTCCGGCCACCAATGGCGGCGCGGACCCGACCGTCGGTCAGGTGCTCGCCGTGTGCGATGTCCAGCACAGCGCCTTTGTCGGCTTGGATGCAGAGTGTGAGGACGCCCGTGTATTCGGTCCCCAAGTCCACAATGCAATACCAGCCATTGGCACAACCCGAGAGCTTCGGCCAGGTGAAGGGCAGTTTGTCAACGTATTGGGGATCCAGCAGGAAGGGCATGGGCTCGCCGTAACGCCAGGTCTGGCAATCCTCGGCGCCTTTCGCCACATTCAACTGTCCCACGACACGCGATTGCAGAAAATCCGTGGAAATCAACTCCGCGGGGGTGCCCTCCGCATCCGCAGGTCGATAGATTTGCCCCGCTTGGACGACGTGGGCTACGGGAAGGGGACGCTCGCCCAGAGGAGGCACTGCGGCAGGACGGGCCACGGGCGGCGGAAAGTCCACCACACGAGCTTTTTTCCAGGCGCGGACGGCGGTCTTGTTGGCGTCATATTCGAAAGTATCCCCCAGCTGCCCCGTCAGGGGAATGCAGAGGTTGCTCTTGTAGGCGGGATGGGGCGCGCATTCCCAGCTGGCGTCAGTGGCATCCAGCACTTTTGCGCCATCACGCAATTCCACCCACAAGCCTGGTGGGACGATGGCGGTGGTGAGGGAGCGCCGCCCAAGCACATAGACCTCGATTTCCAAGTGGTTCTCGCCATCATGCCAGGCATGGGAGATGTCCAGCGTGGTGTAGGTGGGATGCCCCGGCAAATCAGAATACTGTCCTCCGAAAATCGGCACGTGGTTCAAGGTGACGGAAAAATTCGACGACGCGGCAATTCGCAATACGGGCTTCTTCGCCTTGACCGTCAGCGTCCTGCGGAATATCCCGTAGGAATCGCGCTCAAAACCACTCTGCGGTAACCAAATCCAATCGCTCATGTCTTATCTCCTTGGAAAATTATTCTCGATATGGTCTCAATGTAATTCCATCTAGGGGGTTTGTACACTTTTCCGTTACACTCTGTTCCCATAGACGGCTGGCATTTCGGCCCCGGATGGGGACAGTGAACACAGCCCTCGCCGAAAAACCTCCCCGCCCGCAGTACCGGTCGAGAAGAAAG
>DCIO01000064.1 GCA_002315885.1 Lentisphaeria bacterium UBA1724 | reverse complement strand
AACGCCCGTACCGCCTTCGGCCCGCATGCCACGGGTTCCTTCTTCCTGGGGAGCTTCTGGGGCGGCGTGAACGCCCGTCTTTCCAGTAATTTCGAATTGAAAAAGAGGGGGCAAGGGGGATACCTCCCCCTCCTACATTAAGCATTAAGCATCAAGCATTAAGCATTAACATGAAGCATACTCCTCCCGAACCGAAATACTGGACATACGACTTGGGTGATGGCTGGACTGCCATGGCTGGCAAGACGGATGTGGACAATGACCTGGTGAGCTTTGTGGTAGCCAAGCAGACGGATCATTGGTTCCATTTGTCTGGCGCCCCTGGGAGTCATGTGCTTTTGCGTGGTCCCGAAGGCGATGTTGCCACCCGTCAGTTGCTGGAGGCCGCCGCCGCCATAGCCGCATACCACAGCAAGGCGCGGAATGCGGGGCAGGTCTCGGTGGATTGCTGCCTGGCGAAGGATGTCTCCAAACCAAAGCATGTCCCTGCTGGGACGGTGAATATCGCCCATTCCAAGCCGATTATAGTCCGTCCCGCGCTTCCGCCTGGCTATACCGTCTGAGGTCATTCCATGGGCGTCTATCGTTCTCTCTACATCCATGTGCCCTTTTGTGCGGGCGGCAAATGCGACTACTGCGCCTTTGCGTCCCAGGGTCATTCTTCTGCTGAGGAACGCCGCCGCTATCTGGAGAAATTGTCCCAGGAGTTCCAGCGCTTTGCGCCAGAGTGCCAGCCCCTGCGCTCTATCTTCATGGGGGGCGGGACGCCGTCTGCGCTGTCCCCCGAGGAGTTGTCTTTCCTCCTGTCGGAAATCCGTCGGAATTTCACGCTGGAGGCGGATTGCGAGTGGACTTCCGAGGCCAATCCCGATTCCCTGACCAGTGAGAAGCTCCGCGCGATGCTGTCGGGTGGCGTGAATCGCCTGAGTCTGGGTGTGCAGTCCTTCCAGAAGGAGATTCGGAACCGCATTGGCCGCCGGGGCGCTTTGGAGAACCTGGAGTCGATTGTCCAGGAAGCCCGCGAGTTGGGACTGCGGCGCCTGAATCTCGATCTGATTTACGCGGTGCCAGGAGAGACGCTCGAACAATGGCGGGAGGATTTGAAGCGGGCGGTGGCATTGTCCCCCGACCACCTCTCCTGCTACAGCCTTATCCTGGAAGAGGGGACACCGCTGGCAAAACGCCTGCTCCCCGAAGATGACGACGACGCGCTCTTTCTGGACTGCTGGAGGCACAACGACGAATACCTGGCGCAGTTCGGTTTCCAGCGATACGAGATTTCGAATTTCGCCAAAGTGGGCTGCCACTGCCGACACAACGACGAGATTTGGCATGGGCAGACATACCTGGGATGCGGTCCCGCAGCGGTCTCCTTCGATGGCAGCTCACGCCGTGCCAATCCGTCCTCGCTGGCAGATTGGCTGAGGGATGTCCCTCCCGAGGTGGATGAGTTGCCCCCGCAGGCACGCCGTCGGGAAATCCTCGCCTTTGGCATGAGGACTGTGGCGGGGTGGAACTGGGATGACATGCGAGAGGTCACGGGCTTCACACGGGACGAGGTGCTGGCAATTCCCGAAGTGCAGGAACTCTCTCGGGATGGGCTGGTCCAATGGGATGAGGAGGCCTTCCGGCCCACAGCCCAGGGACTGCTTTTCAATGACCGCATCCTGGAAGCGATCATTCTTTCATGAAGAACCCATGGCTCCCGACGTTTTCTTTAGAAAAAAAGCCTTATAGTATCCTTTGTGCCATTCTGAATTTTCTTTTTTGTCTCAACACGTCTTTTTTGGAGAAATAGATGAATTATCGCAAGACATTCGCCGTAATCGGTTCTCTGTTCCTGGGCGCTGTGACGTTGTGCGCCGCCCCGAAGAAATCCCCTTATGACGCTAATTGGAATCAAAAGCGCATTGAGGATATCAGCAAGGAAATTCTCCGCCAGGTCAAAGTCCAGGAGGATGAGTATCAGAAGGCCTACGAGGAATTCCAGAAGCAGAAGAGTGGCAATGGCCAGGCTGGCTATGGCGACTGGCGCGACAATGGCCACGGCATGGATCCCCGTATGCCCTCGGAGGGGGATGCCGCACCCAAGCAGGAGGAATTCCCCCCCTACAAATTGGATGTCCAGAAGTTGAAGGATGCCATCACGCTGAAATTTGGTGGCAAGGAGGAGGATACCATCGGTCCCCGTCCCCGTGTGGATTTGCGCAGCAAGATGGACATCCAGGAATTCGCGGAGAAAGAAGTCCGCAAGCGTCCCGAATTCCGGGATTATCAGCCTGAGGCGATTTTCCAGTTGATTCGTGATGTGGACAAGAAGTATCCGCTGTTGCATGAAGGGCAGTCGGTGAAAGTCATGATTGACGGCAAGGAATACGAGGGCATTTTCAAGACAAATGGCCCTCACGAAATCACGATTGGCGGCAACAAATTCAAGAAGGGCAAGTTGGCGAAGGAAGTGCTTGCCCTCTTTGACGAGCGTGAGAATGCCTCGTTGCGCAAGATTGAACTGAGCAAGAATCCCGTCCTGGCCCAGGAAATCAAGGACTTGGAGCAGAAGTATCCCCTTTACAAGGAAGGACAGAAGGTGGAGATTTCTTTTGCTCATGGCAATGAACCCCGTCGTATTTACAAGGGTGCATTCAAGCTCTATCCTCCTTTCAAGTTGTCCATCGGAAAGGACATGCTGAACAAGAACGACCTGCCTGAAATCTACCGTGCCCGCTTCTATCCCGAAGTGAATACCCAGTGCCGCATGGAAGAATTCAATAAGCACCTGGTTTTGAACAAGCTCAAGATGGAGATGGAGGAAGCCATCGCCGAGGAGGTCAAGGAAATCCGCCGCAAGCAGTTCGAGCAGAATCTCCCCAAGGGCTGGGTCTTCCTGAACGAGACCTGGAAGATGCCTTCTGAATTGGTGGAAGATACCTTGGAATACCGCAAGGAGGACATGAAGCTCCGTCAGGGCGTTCGTCGCCGTGACAGCACTGGTGGTGTGAGCATCATGCCTGGCGCTTCCAACTAGTGCATCCATTGTTCCAGCATGCCGCGGGTTGGGAGGGTTCGTGCCCGCGGCATTGATTTCAAAAGGCCCGAGAACGATAATTCATTCGAGGGCCTTTTTTGTCGACAATAGTTTCTCAAACGCGTCATATTTTTTGCCATGAGCGATATTCCCTTTGTCCATCTTCACGTCCATTCCGACTATAGCCTATTGGATGGCGCCCAGTCTGTCTCTTCCATTGTCAAGCAGGCGGTGAAATTCGGCATGCCTGCGGTGGCTTTGACGGACCACGGTTCCATGAGTGGTGTCTATGCGCTGACCCAGGCCTGCGAGGGGTTGCAGCATGATAAGCAGAATCCCTACGACATCAACGGCATTGTGGGGTGCGAGTTCTACATGGCGCCAGGCAGTCGTCTGGACCACAGCATGAGTGAGGAGAACCGTGAGCGTTTCCATCTGGTGGTTTTGGCGGAGAACAACCAGGGTTATGTGAACATGTGCCACCTGTCCGAGGAGGCGTGGCTTCGGGGGTATTACTACAAGCCCCGCATTGACTTCGAGACTCTGGCGAAATACAAGGAAGGCATCATCGTTCTTTCCGCGTGTCTTTCGGGGCAGATACCCCACCTGTTGTTGCAGGGGCGTGAGAAGGAGGCCTTCGAGGTCGCACGGAAATACCGTGATTTGCTGGGGGAGAAGAACTACTTCATCGAATTGCAGGACCACGGCCTGGAAGAGCAAAAGGCCACCAACCCGCAACTGATTGAGATCGCCAACAAGTTGGGGTTGGGGCTGGTTGTGACCAACGACGCACATTATCTGCGTCAGGAGGATGCGGAGGCCCAGGACCTGATGGTCTGTATCGGTACCCAGACCACCATCAATGATCCCAAGCGGATGAAGTTCGGTACAGATCAGTTCTACTTCAAGAGTGCCGAGGAGATGGCGAAGCTCTTCCCGCAGCTCCCCGAGGCCATGAGCAATACGGTGGAAATCGCCAAGCGCTGCCATGTGCATTTGAAGACTGTGGACGGGGATGGCGCAAACCACTATCCCGACTACCCCGAACCGCCGTCTCCCGAGCGTACGGAATTCGAGAAAGACATCACCGAGGAAATCCTCCAGGCGGAATTCACGCGACTCCGCAAGAAAAAGGCATTTGAATCGCAGACCGACGAGGAACTCCACGATTTCGCCATCTCGGAAATCGTCCGGGAGCGCCATTTGCGGAAATTGTGCCACGAGGGATTGATGTGGCGCTATCAATTTGATCCCGACAAAGACGAAATCACTCCCGAACGCCAGAAGATTCTGGAACGAATGAACTACGAGGTCGGCATCATCAAACGGATGGGTTTTGTGAGCTACTACTTGGTGGTGTGGGACTTCCTGCATTATGCCGCAAATATCGGCGTTCCTCTTGGACCAGGACGAGGTTCCGGCGCTGGCTCCATTGTGGCGTATCTCATCGGCATTACCCATATCGACCCACTTCGCTATAATCTACTCTTCGAGCGCTTCCTGAACCCCGAACGCGTCTCGCCCCCGGATTTCGATATCGACTTGTGCGAACGCCGCCGTCACGAGGTCATCGAGTATGTCCGTGCAAAATACGGCGAAGAGCGCGTTGTGCAGATTGGCGTCTTTGGAACCCTGAAGGCCAAGCAGGTGGTGAAGGACGTGGCGCGTGCCATGGGACGGTCTTTCGATGAGGGCAGTCGTTTTGCCAAGCTGATTCCCGCGGATCCCCACATGACACTGGATATCGCCTTGAATGGCAGTGAGAAGCTGGGGTTCCCGCCCAATGAGGAACTGCGCCAGAAGATTGACTCCGAGCCCTGGTGCCAGGAACTCTGGAAATACGCCAAGGTGCTGGAGGGCTTGAACCGGAATATGTCCATCCATGCGGCAGGTGTCATCATCGGTGACATGCCTGTGGCGGAAGTGGCCCCCATTTCACGAGGTGCGGGAGACGAAGCCATCACACAGTTCTCCTCCATTCCCTGCGAGTCCCTGGGCTTGCTGAAGATGGACTTCCTGGGCTTGAAGACCCTGACGTTGATTCAGGACGCCCTGGACCTGATTGAGGAGAGCACGGGCAAGAAAATCCTCTCCAACGAGATCCCCGAGGGCGACGCCAATGCCTACAAGCTCCTTTCCGAGGGAAAGACCATCGCGGTCTTCCAGCTGGAATCCGGCGGCATGCAGGACCTCTGCCGTAAGTGGAAGCCCGAACGCCTGGAGGATGTCATCGCGCTGATCGCAATCTACCGCCCAGGACCCATGGAATTCATTCCCGATTTCCTGGGACGAAAGGCGGGGACGATCCCCATGGACTACGATGTGCCTGCCATGGAACCCCTGCTGGCGGAAACCAACGGCATCATGCTCTACCAGGAGCAGATCATGCAGGTGGCGCAGGCGGTGGCGGGCTTCACCCTGGGACAGGCGGATATCCTTCGACGTGCCATTGGTAAGAAGAAGATCAAGGTCATGGAGGCCATGAAGGTCGACTTCGTCAAAGGCTGCGGAGAGCATGGCATCAGCGAACAGATTTCCAACAACATCTGGGACAAGATTCTGAAATTCGCGGGATACGGTTTCAACAAGAGTCATTCTGCCGCGTATGGTCTTCTGACCTACCGCACCGCTTTCCTGAAGGCGAATTATCCCGCGGCCTTCATGGCGGCCGTGCTGACCAGCGAATTGACCAACTCGGAGAAGCTCTCATTCTACCTGAAGGAATGCCGTGAGATGGGCATCAAGGTCCTGCAGCCCGACGTGAATGTCTGCGGTAAGTTCTTCTCGGTCAGCGGTACGGACATCCGTTTTGGGTTGGCGGCCATCAAGAGTGTGGGCGAGGGCATTGTGGAGAATATCATCAAGGCCCGCAAGGAAGGCGGTCATTTCCAGGACCTGAAGGATTTCTGTACCCGTGTGGAGGGCGTGAACATGCGTCTGCTGGAAGCACTGACCTACTCGGGTGCCTTCGATGGCTTTGGAAAACGCCGCAGCCAGATTCTAGCGGTGGCATCGGATGTGCTGGCCAGCAGCGCCGCCGACCGAAAGGACCGCGCCGCAGGACAGCTGTCGCTCTTTGACATGATGGGCGAGGAAGACCAGGCCTCTGTGACAGTCCAGTATCCCGATATCCCCGAGATCCCCAAAGACGAGCTGCTGGCACACGAAAAGGAACTGCTGGGATTCTTCGTTTCCGGACACCCCATTGATGCGGGACGGGAGGTCATCGAGACCTTCCAGATTGACGACCTGGCTGATTTGCCCATTTTGCCCAACGAGACGCTCTTCCGTGCGGGGGCGTATATCTCCGGATGCGTGAAGAAATTCTCCAAGGCCAGTCAGAAGCCCTTCGCCATCATGACATTGGAAAGTCATGAGGCGTCCTTTGAGGCCATGCTCTTCAATCGGGAATACGAGAATGTCCTGAAGGACAATCCCGAGTTGCTGGAACCGGGCCATATCGCCATCTTTGAGGGAGAGGTCACCCACGATGAGGATAATGGTCAGGTGAGCACAAAGATTCGCCTGAACAAGGTGGTTTCCCTGGAGCGGGCTCCCGAACTCTACTGCGGAAAGTTCACCTTGACTGTCAAAGAGGCGGATGCCACCGAAGAGAAGATTGCGAAACTCCTTCAGATCGCATCGCTGCATCACGGTATGGCGGAAATGGTCATTACCTTGCAATTGGATGACGGAAGGTGCCTCTTCTTCCATGATGCCCGTCTGACAATCAAGCCCATCCCGCAGGTCATCGCCAGTGTGAAAAAACTCTTCGGAGAGGATTCCATTGTCATGCGAGGCAATAAAGTCCGTCCCCAACCCCGCAAACGAGGGAACTTCTACGCCGAAGAACAATAATTTCGCCCTAAAGGGCTCACACAGGACAGAAGGAGCTCCGACTGAGTCCAGGGCTCCCTAGGCTTCCTAGGCTCCCTAGACTTCCTAGGCTTCCTAGACTTCCTAGGCTTCCTAGGCTCCCTA
>DCIO01000081.1 GCA_002315885.1 Lentisphaeria bacterium UBA1724 | reverse complement strand
CCAACGCATACGACTATCTGAATGGCACCCATGATTTGTCGCTGCCTGCCTGGGGGCCTTATGCCAACGACCTATTCACCTGTTCGCATATTACGGACCAGGAGAAGGGCTATCGGATGGATTTCTTTCTGGTGCCGTCGTTGATGCGGCGTGGGATTTTCCCCCCGGACACTTTGCGGGAATGCGGGTATTCTCCCTGGGAGGCCAGTGGGGATTTCCGCTATTTCAGCTGTCGTCAGCAGTTGATTCCGAAGGACGTCTTTTATGCCGAGACTAGCTATTCCTACGTGAATGAGGCATGCCGTCTGGCACGCATCGAGTATGTGAACACCACCGACGAACTGCAGACGGCGTCCCTCTTCCTCTTCGCCCGTTTTGCGCCTGAGAGTGCGGTGGTGCCGCAGTTGCCTGCGGAGGCGGTGTGGCTGGATGCGGTGGACTACGCGCATTTGGCATACGCCCACATCCGTCCCGATTATCACGCGGTCTTCAATGGCGCCCGTCGCGGCATTGAGGAAGTGGGCGGTACGGTTGGCGGGTGCTGCATCGGCGCTCCCCATATCAACCGACTGGGAAAGTGCTTCGGGGCTTTCGCGGGTGACGAGGTGGATTGGGACTACGCCTTCGCGGGTGCAGACCGGGGCGTGGTCTTTATGCGTGCAAAATTGGAAGCGGGGGAGAAGGCGTCCCTGGCAATCACGGTCAATGGAATAAGCTCTTCCATGACATTGTCTGGCACGGGCGAGTTTGTCGTCTACGAACTTTTCCGCGGATTGTTGTCGCCCAGTGGCACCATCCGTCTGGTCAGTGGCGCGCCTTCCAATGGTCTCCGCATTGACGGCGTGGTGGTGTCGCCCGATTGCCAGGCAAGCGAGATTGGCTTTGCGGCCACGTCATCCGTGGATACGCCCCATTCTGAGGCAGGTCCCATCCCTTGCAGTGCGGTGATACGCAGTAGTTCTGGAGCGCATTTCATGTGGTGGAGCAGCCAGGCCTACGAACGTGAATACAATGTCTCGAATATCGTGGACTTGCTGAATTACTCCTACGGCATTCGCCATCCGCTGTATAACCCCTCCGAGGTCACGGGCGGGCGCGCAGGCAGCCAGTATATCAAGGAAGCCTATTTCATTCCCATCACAATCCCCGCCAAGGGCTCTACGGTCCTGTATGCGCTCTTTGCAGAGGGCGACCAGCTTCCGCAGGGCGTCTCGCTGGACGAGGTATCTCTGGAGGCACTCTCCCGCCAGGCCCACCAGAGCGCCTTCCCACTGAAATGCACTCCCGCGGGCGCAGGCTATCGCCTGGGCGAACAGCTGATGGCGGCGGCATTGATGACCAACATCAAGTTCCCGATACGATGCCTGGGAAAGACAATCCGCCACCACAGTCCCGATAAATTCTTCAACAGCCTCTACACCTGGGATTCGGGCTTCATCGGACTGGGGTTGCTGGAATTGGACAAGACCCGCGCCATCGAAAACCTGAATGTCTATGTGACGCCTCCCGAAGAGGAGAACGCCTTCATCAACCACGGAACGCCACTTCCCGTCCAGTCCTACCTCTTCCAGGAAATCTGGAACCGCACCCAGGACAAGGAGGCGCTGGAGTATTTCTATCCGCGTCTGAAGCACTTCTATGATTTCCTGGCGGGGCATTTGGCGGATACTACCTCCGCTCGCTTCAAGACGGGACTTCTCCAGACCTGGGATATCTTCTACAACTCCGGCGGGTGGGACGACTACTCGCCGCAGTGGCAGATGTTCCGCGAACAGAATTACGACGTGGCGCCCTGCGTTACCACCGCCCATGCCACACGCTTCGCCAAGACCCTACGGCATTGTGCACAGATGCTGGGAAAGAACGCCGACATCGCCGTCTATGATGCGGATATCGCACGATTTACCGACGCATTGCAGAAATACGCCTGGTCCGAGAAGGACGGCGTCTTCAGCTATGTCCAGCACGATGCCCAGGGCGAATATGTGGGGATTTACAGGGACCCCGCCTCAGGACAGAATTTCAATTTCGGCTTTGACGGCGTGGTGCCCCTGGTGACGGGCGAGTGCACTCCAGAACAGCAGGAGTTGCTTTGGAGTCGCCTGGAATCCCCCGAGCATCTCTGGACTGCATACGGTCTGACTGCGGTGGACCAGTCCGCGCCATACTATTTGAAGGACGGCTACTGGAATGGCGCCATTTGGATGCCCCACCAGTGGTTCTTCTGGAAATCCGCACTGGACCACGGTCGAGGGGATTTCGCACGACGCATCGCCAAGACGGGCCTGAATGTCTGGAAGCACGAAACCGACCAGAGCTACTACACCTTCGAACATTTCAGCGCCATCAATGGCCGCGGTTGCGGTTGCCACCACTTCGGCGGACTCTCCACACCCGTCCTGGCATGGTATAACGCATACTACAAACCTGGACGACTCACCGGCGGTATGGATTTCTGGATCCTCGACGAAAAACACGAGGGCACCACACTGGAAGCCGAAATCCGCCTGACAGGCCACCACGGCAGGACCACGCTGCTCTATGTGCCCGAAAACGAAAGGCCACACACCATCACCTATCGCGGAGAACCCGTGGAATTCCAGCAGGTGGATGGAGTCCTCGAATTGTCTCTCCCAGATAACTCCCAAGGAAAATTGCGGCTCGAATAATGGTATCAGCTCTCAAAGAGTTTGTGAGCGTCGCGCACACTGTCTTCAGAGGTTCAGGCTGTTTTGCTCAAGCAGGAAATCAATCAGACCGATTACCAGGAAGCCGTCATTTGTGCGCCAGGGCTTTATCTGATTCCTCACAACGATGACCTTTTTGAAACTATCAGGAATATGCCTCAAGGGGCGCATCTCCTGCTCCGTTTTCTCATCGCCTGACAAATCAAGTGCAGACTGGACGTAGTACCGCTGATTCCCTGCATTGCAGACAAAATCCACTTCTGTCTGAATGCGCTTTTGCTCTTCACGAAGTGTCACTATCCCGACGTCGACATTGTATCCCCGTATTACCAGTTCGTTATATATGACATTTTCCATCAAGTGATTCTCTTCCTGTTGGCGGAAATTTAGTCTTGCATTACGCAGCCCAAGGTCCTCGAAGTAGAACTTGAAAGGCGTCCCGATGTATTTTTTCCCCTTGACATCATATTTCATTGCCTTTTCGACAACAAACGCATTTTCAAGATGCGACAGGTAAGAATTGAGAGTCCCCAGAGACAGTTCTTTCTCGCCTTTGCTTTTGAATGTGTCAAAAAGTTTTTGCGGATTGGTTAAGGAACCGACAGCTGACGCAAGCATATATACAAGAGCGTCCAGAATATCCGTTCGTTGAATCCTGTTTCTTGCTACGATGTCTTTCATGTAGGTTTGGGTAAACAAGTCAGCCAGATAGCGGGATTTGCCAGCATCCCCCTTTTGTGCCATCACAGGAGGCAGGCCCCCATACGTCAGATACTCATTCAGGCTCTCATTCTTGTCGCCGAGGGAGGCAGAATAGTATTCACTGAAGGACAACGGATGAATCCTGACCTGGTCTCCCCTCCCGCGAAACTCTGTAATGATATCGGAGGAGAGAAATCTGGAATTACTTCCCGTGACATATATATCTAGGTTCTTTTCGTATAGAAGCCCGTTCAGCAGCCATTCAAAACCTTCGACCAATTGTATTTCATCCAAAATAAGATAATACATTTCATTGCCATGAATCAGTGAGTGAATATACTGATTTAAGGCGTGAGAATCGTGATGGAAGCGGACAGCGCTTTCTCGGTCAAGTTCAATCTTGATGATATGGTCAGGGGCGACACCGCTGTCCAATAACGCGTTCTTGAAAATCGGATCCAGAAGATAGGATTTCCCGCAGCGGCGAATGCCCGTAATAACCTTAATGAGGCCATTCTCACGTTTGTCCAATAATTGCTGAAGATAATTAGGACGTTGAATCTCTTTCATTTATCTGCTCCGTTTTTTTGTTGGAGATTTTTGCCATTCTGGATTAAAATCTCCAATAATCTAATCTTTTTCCTATGCATTTCCAATGTGTATATTGGAGATTATTGCCAATTTTGGCAAATTTCTCCAGATTAACTGATCCCATCCGGGGTCGACATCCTACCATCCTAGCGGGGAACGGAGCGTTTTCATTATGTTTTTTATTGTGCAGATTTCTCTGACTGGCGTTATGACATCTTCCAAATTCGACACAGCCCATTTTATGCAGAGAAAATCAAAAACTCACAACAACTCAAAAATGATTATTTTGATGCGTTTTTTCATGCTTGTTAATCATTTTTGAGTTGTTGTTTTGCTTTTATTTTGTATCGTGCTATTTTATTGAAAGAAGCTGGTGGGCATGTTTATGAATACGGAACGAACATTAATTGACTTAGGCAGTCGCATACGGCGTTATCGTCTCAACCAAAATCTTTCTCAGAAGGAGGTATCTGAGCGTGCGGGGATTGGGTTGGCGTCTTTGTGTCGTATGGAAGAAGGGAAGGGTAGTACGCTATCGAATTTGGTTCGTGTTTTGACTGCGCTAGATGTGGTATCCAGTTTGGATGCTTTTTTGCCCATGCCGGAAGTCAGTCCCATTCAAATGGCGAAATTGCGTGGCAAGGTCCGCCAGAAAGCCTCTCGGAAATCAGAATGACCACGACTTCGATTTGCTGTCCAAGCCATGATGGAGTTGCGTGTAGAACAAGTGAATCTAGCCGAGGCCGAGGAGCGGTTGCCAGAGATGTTTGGTGTCCTGCCGGTGTGGCGTCGGGAGAAAGCGCTCTCCTATCATTTTTTGCGAGACCGCTATCTCTGCGCCAGGTCTTACTTGCTGATGCAGGAGATGGTGCGGGAGGAATTCGGTCTGGCGGAGCTTCCTGCCTTTGCATTCGGTGAACAGGGCAAGCCGTATTTTCGGGAGTATCCTGGGATACATTTCAGCATCAGCCATTGTCCTGTCGCCATTGCCTGTGCTGTAGGGGATATGCCTATCGGGGTTGATGTGGAGGGGTATTCCTTTGATGAGAAAGTGGCGGAGATGGCGTTGTCCCCGGCTGAACTCAATCAGGTTCGTGTTTCGGGGCATCCCGAGCGACTCTTTGCGAAGTATTGGACGATGAAGGAGAGTCTGTTGAAATTGCGTGGTTGTGGCATTGGCGAAGATATTCGTGGTCTTCTGGGGGAGTATTCCGATAAAGTGGATTTTCAAATCAAAGATATTCCCGATAGTGGTTACATTACAGCGGTAGCCACTTGGAAGCATTCTTAAGGCAACGCGCTATTCCAAGAGGGTAGGTATTTGATGGCTTCACGGACCCCTCCAGGGTCCGGAAAACTAATAAACAGCTACCCCGGGCTTTGCCCGGGGCTGTGTTCACTGACCCCATCCGGGGTCAAAACTCCTCCCTTGCGAGAACATAGCGTAATGCAATATTCACTTTCCTTGTCCTTTTGTGTTCTTTGACTTGCAGGTAGAAAAGGGACAGAATCAACCAAAATACCATGAAGACTTATCCGTTGTTGCAATCCCAGTTGGGCGTCTTTCTGGAATGCGTGCGTTTTCCGGAAACCACCCAGTACAATCTGCCTATCGCCATTTCTTTTGGGAAGGCGATTAACGTGGAACGTCTAGTTGCGGCCATCCAGCGCATTTTCCAGGCGCGTCCAATGCTGCACACTCGCTTTGTGATGGATGAGTCGGGGGAGGTGCGTCAGTGGAGCGACCCCGAGATGGTGTTGGATATCCTGCGCAGGCAGTGTGCGGAGGCCGAGTTGGTGGGCTACATCGACAACGGCTTTACGCGTCCATTTGCCTTGTTGACAGGGGAGCCGCTGATGCGTTGCGAGATTGTGGAGACGGAGGAACGGGTCTGCTGTCTGCTGGATTTCCACCACACCATCATGGATGGCGCTTCCATCTGCCGGCAGTTTTTCCCCGTGGACTTGCCCTTGGCATACGCAGGAAAGCCTCTGGCGGAACCAGAATACACACTCTACGAAGCCGCCGAAGTGGAGCAGGGCTCCTTTGCCAGCGAGCAATACAGCCACTCCAAGCAGTATTGCAAGGAGCATTTTGCCAATTGCTCTTTCACGTCTTTGAGCAGCACCGAGCAGTGGACTTTCGGTCGATTGATTGAGGGGCGGTCAGTTATGCCGCGCGTGGCGTGCGATGGGTGGTGTGCAGAGCAGGGCATTCGCCCCTACAGCCTTTTCCAGGCGGCGTTGGCGGTTGTGATGTCCCGTGTCTCCCGTGAAGAGACGGTCATTTTTGCCAGTGCCTACCATGGTCGCGGAGAAGAGTGTCTCCGTTCCATCTATGGCATGTTCATCCAGCAGATGCCGATTTCATTGACACTGCGTGGGGACGAGAAGTGCCTGGATTTCCTCCGTCGCCAGAGGGAGGAATTGGACCGCGGCAAGGAGCATCGGTGCTACCCCTTCAGCCATTTCTGCCAGGAGTTGAACATGACGCCTGGTGTGGCCTACAATTTCTTGGGCGCCAGCAATTTTGAAGAGAAGATCGTGCTGGACGGCGTGGAAGGGCGCTTGTGGCGTACAGAGAAGCGTGATTATGCGGGCGAGATGATTTTGTATGTGGAGGCCATTGGCGACGACTACGTAATCACCACCCAGGCGGGGCTTGGCATGTATTCCGCAGAGCGCCTGCAGGTTTTGGCGGAGGCGATTGTCGCCACGGCCCAGAATATGATGGCGCATCCCGAGGCGCTCCTGAAAGAGCTTGCCATCGTCAGTCCCGCGCAGGCGAAAGAGCTGATTGCGCTGGGGACTGGCGAGCGAGTGGACTACGATACCACCGAGACTTTCCTGGATTGCTTCCGAAAACAGGTCGAAATTGCGCCGAAGGCCATTGCGTTGCAGGACGAGTCGGGGACACTGACATACGCGGAGCTGGATGCCCGGGCGGATGCCGTGGCAAGTGTTCTGGTGGCGCGTGGTGTCAAGCCGAATGACTTCATTGCGGTGAAGATGCCCCGTGTCAAGGAGTTCCTGGTGGCGGTATTGGGCATTTGGAAAGCTGGTGGTGCGTATATTCCCGTGGATCCCGCCTATCCCGAGGAGCGTATTGCCTACATGGTGGAGGACTCCCAGGCGAGGGTGGTGGTTGACCAGGAATTCCTGGACAAGGTGGATTTCTCCCGTAAGGCGGAGGCTCTTCCCGTGGTATCTCCCGAGAATCTGGCCTACATGATCTACACCTCGGGTTCCACAGGCAAACCCAAGGGCGTCATGGTGCCCCATAAAGCCCTGCGTTCCTTTAGTGCCTGGCTCGTTCAGGCAGAGGAGATCAAAGCCGGCGATGCGGTGGCTTGCCACGCGAGTTTCAGTTTTGATGCCTCCGTGTGCGATCTTTATCCCCCGCTGACAGCAGGCGCCACTTTGCATATCTACGGCGATGCTTTACGCATGGACCTGAATGGTATTGTGGAATACATCCAGGCAAATCACATCGTGGGTGGGACGTTCACCACCCAGTTGGGCATGGATTTGTTGAACTCCTACAGCGTGCCCTTGCGCTATATCATGCTGGGGGGCGAAAAACTCAAGCCCTGCAGGAAGTGCTCCGTGCGGATTTTCAATGGCTATGGTCCCACCGAATTCACCGTCTGCTCCACCTATTACGTAGTGGACCAGCAGAAAGAGGAGGATGACATCCCCATCGGGCGTCCCGTTCCCAACTCCATTTCCGCGATTGTGGACGGCTTTGGGCATCTCCTGCCTCGGGGAATCGCGGGCGAGTTGGTGCATATCGGCACGCAGATTTCCCGCGGGTATTGGAATCGTCCGGAGTTGACGAGTCAGCGGTATGTGGAGCCATCGTTCCTGCCGGGGGAGAAGATGTACCGCACGGGCGATTTGGCCTGCTGGAACAACGACGGCAATTTGCTCTACATCGGGCGTATTGACACCCAGGTGAAATTGCGTGGTTTCCGCATTGAGTTGGGTGAAATCGAGAGCACCCTGGAGAAGTGCGCCGGCATTGTCAACGGCATTGCGGAAGTGAAATCCATCCACGGCATTCCCCATTTGGTGGGCTATTACACCAGCGAAGGGGCGGTGGATGAAGCCCAGGTGCTGGCGGAAATGGGTCAGACTCTGACGGAATACATGGTGCCGGAATTCCTGGTGCATTTGGATGCTTTGCCGTTGACACCCAACGGGAAGGTCAATCGCAAGGCACTGCCGTTGCCTGAATTGCGGGACAAGGAGTTGGTGGCCCCCTCCACGGAGTTGGAGAAGGAGCTCTTTGGCATTGTGGCGTCCGAGTTGGGCACGGAGGAATTCGGTGTCACCACGAACTTGATTTCCATGGGGTTGTCCTCCATGCGTGCCATGCATTTGTCCGCGGTCATCAAGCAGAAGACTGGCTTGAGCATATCTACGGCGGACATTTTGGGTGCTCCGCGGATACGGGATTGGCAGGTGGAAGAGAAGAAGGGCGAGTGTATTGCGGTTCAGAGCAAGCGCCCGTATTATCCCTTGACTGCGAATCAGTTGGGCGTTTATCTGGATTGGGAGAAGAACCGCCAGGGGCTCCAATACAACATCCCGGCGGTATTCCGTTTTGCACAGGTGGAGGCGGAGAAATTGCGCCAGTCCTTGGAGCGGGTGCTGGAAGTGCATCCCTATTTCCAATGCCACATTGAACAGCAGGAGGGCGGTCCCGTGCTTCTGCCCCCCAATGATGTGCCTCTGAAAATCGAGGTGACGATACTGGACGAAGTGCCCACGACGGCATTCTTCCAGGCGTTGGTCAAGCCCTTCGATTTGTGCGGGGACGACCTGGCGCGCTTCGCCATTTTCGATGCGCCGGACGGAGTCTATCTCTTCTGCGATGTCCACCACATTGTCTGCGATGGCGCTTCCGAGAGCATCCTCCTGGCGTCGTTGCTGGACGCCTACGAGGGCAAACAGTTGCCCGTGGAACAACTCGGTGCGTTGGACTACGCGCTCTATATGGCGGATTGGCAGAAGTCCCCGCAATATGCCACGGCGGAGAACTACTTCCAGACCCTGCTGGGGACCACGGAGTCCTTTGCCTATCCTGGCAAGGACAAAGTGGATGCCGTCGGCAATGCGGGCAGCCTGCGGATTTCCTTCCCGCGGAATTCCATCCGCGAGTGCTGCCGCAAATTGGAGATTACGGAGAATGCCTTCCTAGCCACCGCCATCTGTCAGGTCTGCCATCGTGTGGCACGGGTCTCGGAGGTGCAGATTGCCACCGTGTCCAGCGGTCGTTCCCTTTCCCAGTTGGTCAATAGCTTCGGAATGTTTGTGCAGACTCTGCCATTGGTCAGTCTGCACAGCAAGGGCAATGCCTTGCAGGAACTCCTGGCTATGCAGAAGCAGGTGACGGAGACTCTGCGGCACGAGCGTTTCCCCTACACCGCGCTGGTAGAAAAATACGGCGTGCGCCCTGAGGTGATGTATGTCTATCAGGGGGACGTCCTGCAGACGGAAGGCAACGCGTTGCACCCCGAATACATTGCCTTGGAGCTGGACACCGTCAAGATGCCTCTGGCATTGAACGTCCTTCCCAACGGCGACGCCTACGAACTCCTGCTGGAATACGACACTGCGCGCTATTCGGCTTCGCAGATGGAATGCCTGGCCAGCGGCGTGGCCAATTTCGCCCAGGCGCTTTCGCAGGCTGACGAGGCAACGGATTTGACCGCGTTGTCATTGGTTTCTGCGGAGGAGTCCTCGGCGTTGCTTTCGTTGGGGCGTGGTCCCCAGTTGAATTACGATTTGAACGAGACCGTGGTGGACCTCTTCCGGAAGCAGGTCTCCGAGCGTCCGCAGTCGGTGGCGGTGGTGGATTCCCGCAGTTCGATTACATACGGCGAGTTGGACCGCTGGAGTGACATCCTGGCGAACGCGCTGGTATCCCGTGACGTCCGTCCTGGCCATTTTGTCGGCATCAAATTGCCGCGCATTAAGGAATTTATGGTATCGGTGCTGGGCATTTGGAAGGCGGGTGCGGCGTATGTTCCCATCGACCCCGAGTATCCTGCCGACCGCATTGCGTATATGGTGGAGGACTCGGAGGCGAAGGCGGTCATTGACGAGGCATTCCTGGCCTCGCTGGATTTCTCTGCCCAGGTCAGCGTCCAGCCGATTTGCAAGGCGACCAGGGATTGTCTGGCGTATATGATCTACACCTCGGGTTCTACGGGCAAGCCAAAAGGCGTGATGGTGGGGCACGACAATTTGCGTTCCTACGTGGGCTGGATGTGCCATGACTTGGATTTGAAGCCAGGCGAGGGCATCGTCGAGCATCTCAGCCTGAGCTTCGATGGCTCCCTGAGTGACTTGTATCCATCCATTGCCAGTGGCGCAACCCTGCATATCCTGGATGAAGGCCTCCGTAAAGACCTGGCGGGAATTGATAAATACTTGAAGGACAACAAGATTATCGGCGCCACATTCCCCACGCAATTCGGCATGGCGTTTTTGAATACTTATGATGTTTCCCTACGGTATGTGACGCTTGGTGGCGAGAAACTGCTGGCGACCAAGCCAGGGAAGACCCAGGTGCTGAATGGCTATGGACCTACGGAGTTCACTGTGTGCTCTTCCTACCACAGGGTGAATCCCGAGAGGGACGGCGAAAACATCCCCATCGGCTATCCCGTGGCGAACTCCATTTCCGCAATTGTGGATGGGGCAGGACAGTTACTGCCCCGTGGCATGGCGGGCGAATTGGCTCTGCTGGGCAGGCAGTTGACGCGGGGGTATTGGCATCGCCTGGAAACCACCGCCGAGCACTTTGTGGCCTCGCCTTTCCTGGCAGGGCAGAAGATGTATCGCACGGGGGATTTGACGCAATGGGACGAGAATGGCGAGCTGCTCTACTTGGGACGTATCGACCAGCAGGTCAAATTGCGCGGGTTCCGCATTGAGCTGGGTGAGGTGGAGACCGCCATCGGTCAATACCCTGGCGTCAAAGCCGCCGCCGCCGATGTGAAGACCATCCTCGGCATCCAGCACCTCATCGGATACTATGTGGCGGATGGGACTATCGACGAAGTCGCTCTGAAAGCGCAGATTAGCCAGGGCTTGACGGAATACATGGTCCCGGACGCATTCGTCAAATTGGATGTCCTTCCTCTCACACCCAACGGAAAACTGAACCGAAAGGCGCTGCCTCTGCCCGACGAGAGTGCATTCCGCAGCAAATACGAGGCACCCAAGACGGCCACCGAACGACTGCTCTGCCAGATTTTCGGCGAAATCCTGGGCATGGCGGACTTCAGCGTCACGGACGACTTCTTCCTCTGTGGCGGGACCTCCCTGATTGCCATTCGTGTCATCGTGGAGCTGCAGAAACAGGGTCTGGAGGTCGTCTACGGCGATTTGTTTGCCCACAAGACTCCCCGGGCGCTGGCGGCGTTTTTGGATGGCGATGCCTCGAAAGCCACTGGCGAAAAGTCCTTCCGGTATGGCGATTACGATTATACGGCAATCGATGGCGTGTTGCAGGGCACGCCCAGTGAGCTGACCGCCGATTTTGCAGTCCAGCCCCTGGGGGATGTGTTGCTGACGGGTTCCACGGGGTTCCTGGGCATACACCTGCTGAAGGCGTTGCTGGAGAATACGGAGGGCAAGATCGGCGTCCTGGTTCGTGGCAAGCGTGGGTTGTCTTTGGAGAAGCGTCTCAAGTTGCAGTATATCTACTACTTTGAGGAGCTGTTCACCGAAGAGCAGGCGCAGCGCATCGTCTATATCGAGGGGGACATCTCCCAGGACGACCTGGCTGACAGATTGTCTGGATTCCATTTCGACACCCTGCTCAACAGCGCCGCCATGGTGAAACACTATGTGTCGGATGACAAGATGGACAAGGTCAATGTCCACGGCGTCCAGAATCTGATAGCATGCTGCCAGAGATACGGCGCCCGGTTAATCCACGTCTCCACATACTCCATCGGCGGCATCATCCCCGTCAACTCCGCGGTGAAATTGGACGAGCGGCATTTCTACATTGGTCAGGATTCGGACAACGAGTACATCCGGACGAAATTCCTGGCGGAACGCTATATTCTGGAGGCGGTCGCACAGAAGCAACTGCGGGGCAAGATCATGCGCCTGGGCAATCTGATGGGACGCGCTTCCGATGGCGAATTCCAAATGAACCTGAAGGACAACGCATTCGTCAATTCCCTGCGGACCTACCAGGCGGTGGGTGCCTATCCGCTGATGGAATTGACCACGCCTTTGGAAATGACCCCCATCGACCAGTGCGCCCAGGCCATCGTCAAGTTGGCTACGACGCCTGACGACATGGTGATTTTCCAGCCCTTCAATACCTACCAGCTGGATATGCACGCGGTGCTGGAGGCCATCAACGCCATCCATCATTCCATCCGATATGTCCCCACCACGGAATTCCATGCCGCAGTGGAAGAGCTGCGCAACGACCCCGCTCGCGCGGAACTGCTGCAGGGCATCCTCCACTACGGTCGACGTAATCTCCAGGAGTGGAAGGTCACCGAGGCCGTGAATGCCTGGACGACTACCGTGCTTTACCGTCTGGGCTTCAGTTGGAGAATGCCCAGCGAAGAATACTTGCATCAATTCATGGATATGCTCTCCCAAATGCGCATATTCCAAAAGAAATAGAGGAAGAACATGGAATTTAACATTCAGCAGAATTTAGCCGACAAGAGTGTGGTCATTGGGCTAAATGGGCGCATCAACACCGCCACCAGCCAGGAAGTGGCCGAGGAATTGAAGAAATACTTCTCTTCCGTGGAGACCATGATTTTGGATTTCGCGGGGGTGGAATACATCTCCAGCGCGGGATTGCGGATGCTGATTGACGCGGATGAGACGATGTCGCAACACGGGAAGTTGGTTCTGCGCAATGTTGGCGTGGAAGTGCGTGAGGTCCTGGAAGTGACGGGTTTCAACGAAATCCTCCATGTCGAAGAGTAGAATGACTGAACTTCAGCACATTCAAAGATTACCTGACGTAGAGAATGGTGTCTCCCTCTCTGCGGCACGGCAGCTCTTCCCGGAATTGGAAGAGTGGTTGGAGGAGGTCCTGTCGGGTGTGGGGATGCCCCGCAGATCCGTCATGCAGATGCTGATTGCGTCGGATGAGATTTTCACGAACATCTGCTCTTACGCCTACCCGAACCAGGAATGCCCTGGGCTGGTCCAGGTCTCCTGGCGACTGAAGCCCGAAGAGCAGTCGGTGGAGGTGCGTTTCTGCGACAGCGGTGTGGCCTTCAATCCCCTGCAACACCTCTCCGAAGAGCATCCCACGGTCCCGCATCGCGAGGGGAATGGCATCCGGTTGGTCCAGAAATACACTGACGCCTTGGACTACACGCGGGAAGGCAACCAAAACATCCTGACCTTGACCAAACGACTCTCCTAGGCAAATTGGATCGTTCCATGAAGAAACTCCTGTCCATTCGGCAATCCTTGGCAACGCGCTTCATTCTCTATTTTATCGTGGGAATATTGCTGATGCTTATCCCCACGATGGGGGTGCTTTTCTATTTGGTGCGGGACAATTTGCGCAATGGCATACGGGACGAGGCGACGCTGTTGTGTCAATTCACCGTGGCGCAGTTTGAACAGGCGTTCCTGGAATGGGAAGCCGCTGGCAAGATCATGGTGGCCCATTTCAGCCGTGTGGATGGTGACTTGACCATGGCGGAGATTCGTGAATCCATGGATGATGCGTTGCAAGCCGTCTCCGATATCCGGACGGCCGTGGTCGTATTTGAGCCTGGCGTTTTGCCGGAGTTGTCCGGAAAGCCGTTTATGATGGTTCGCTATCGGGATGGGGCTGAAATGTTTTCAGAGGGGCCCGTTTTCCTGAACGATACACGGTACCTGGAAGTGAAAGCCGCAGGGAAGGCGTTGTGGCTGGAGCCCTTCCAGGTGAAAGACGACTTCATTGCCTGCTATGCCAGCCCAATCTATCGGAGTGATGCCAATGGCGTGAAGCAATTCGTCGGCGTGGCGTGCGTGGAAGTATCCTGTGCCTGGTTGCAGGAACAGGTCGACCTCATTCATCCCCAGGGCGAAGGATATGCCTTCTTGCTCACCCGGGGACAGTACGTGCTGGCATGTGACAACAAACAGAACCTGGGAAAGAACCTGATTGATTTGCCTTATCGGACGGATGCGAATTTTGACGAATTTTCGTCGTCGCTGAAGAATGGCTTGCCGAGGGATATTATTGCCCAAAGCGAGGAGACGGGAGAGTGTTTGCATCTCTTCTTCCAGGTCATGCGGAGCACTGGGTGGAGTTTTGCGCTGGTATTCCCCGAGGCGAGAATGAACATTCTCCTGAATGCCTTCCATCATACTTTTACCATCATGATAGTGGAGGCATTGGTAGTGATGATTCTCATTGCGCTTTCCATGTATTTCCGATTTAGCACGCCACTGCGGAAAGTCATGCACTTCGCCTCGGAAATCGGCCGCGGAAAGCTTACGGAACCCGCGCCGAAGGTCTCCGGAAAAGACGAAATCGCCATGTTGGCGGCCACCATTGACAACATGCGCAATTCCCTCCAGGAGTACATCGCCAGTATTCAGACCATGACCAAAGCGCAGGAAAGGACTGCCAACGAACTGGAAATCGCGAATCGAATTCAGCTGGGAATACTACCCGACCACGCCTCCCAACTCTTTTCACAGCGTGAATTCGGGGTCTCTGCCGCCATGTCTCCCGCCAAGGAAGTAGGTGGGGATTTATATGACGTCTCTTTGATTGCCCCCAACAAGCTCTGTATTGTCATTGGGGACGTGTCAGGAAAGGGCATTCCTGCCGCCATGCTTATGGTGGTCACCCAGACCCTCCAGCGGGGTATGGTCCACGGAGGCGATTGCTCTCCCAAGAAGGTGGTTGCCAAGCTGAATGACATACTCAGCGCATATAAGAAGATGAATTTCTTTGTCACATACCTCATGGGCATTCTGGACTTGGAAAGCGGCGTGTTTACCTACTGCAACGCGGGACACAACCCGTTCCTCGTCCTGAAAAAGGATGGCACTGTCGCAACGCCTTGCCGGCGAAATGGCATTCCCGTGGGTGTGAAAGCGCATTATGAATACACGGAAGCACAATGCACACTGGACCACGGCGACGCGATTCTCCTCTATACGGATGGCGTCGTCGATGCCGAAAATGCACAACACCAGTTCTTCGGGATGGGACGACTGAAGGCCATCGCAGAAGAGTGCGCTTCCAAGAATTGCTCCGCGGAAGAGGTGGGGGAGGCTATCGTGCATGGCGTCGCATCCTTCTCCGAAAAATGCGACCAGCATGACGACATGACATATCTCTGCGTCAAACGGAAGGAACTGTAAAGAATTCCGCTCCCACCTGTCCCCTTTTTTACAAATCGTCGTAGAGCCATCTTTTCTCGGGGCAGGGAAGGTGTATTATATTGCCTAAGAAACGTTTCTAGTTCATTCCCAGAGAGGAACCCGTAGATGCCGAAGTATCTTACATCCAGTGTCTTCACTTTTCAGGATCTTATCCTGGGGGATTTCCTATATGTGGACAAGACTGAGTTCCTGTGGAAACTTGTCCAGGCTCCTAAGGGTGTCTATTTTCTATCCCGCCCAAGACGTTTTGGAAAATCCTTGACGGTCTCTACACTGAAGGCTATTTTTGAGGGACATCGCGAACTATTCCGAGGCTTGTCCATAGGCGACAAACCCTATGATTGGCAGGTTTTTCCTGTGATTCACTTAGATTTGTGCAACTGTAATTCCCATTCGGCAGAGCATCTTCAGGAGTTTCTGGGGCTGAAATTGGAGGATGTTGTGCGCCAGTTCCAGTTGACTGCCTCTGTCAAGTCTGATCAGTTGGCCGCATCTTTCTCGGCAATTATCCGTGAGTTGCATGGAAAGTCAGGACCTGTGGTTCTCTTGATTGACGAGTATGACAAGCCATTGCTAGAGAACCTGGTTAACGGGAAGGCGGCGGAGATACGGGATGTCCTTTCGGATTTCTATTCGACCATCAAATTGGAGGACAGCCGTGAGCGCTTTGTTTTCCTGACGGGTGTGAGCAAGTTCTGCCAAGTCTCCATTTTCTCCAAGCTGAACAATCTTCGGGATATTAGCATGAGTGGGGATTACGCTACCATGTTGGGCTATACCCAGGAGGAATTGGAAAAGAATTTCGGGGAATGGATTGTGGAGTCTGAAGGCCGACAGGCACTGCCTCGCGAGCAATTCATGGCAAAAATAAAGGAGTGGTATGATGGATTTCGTTTCCATCAGAATGCGGAGGCTGTTTACAACCCCGTATCCTTGGCTGAGTTCTTTCTGAACCATGGGGAGTTCCGAAACTACTGGTTCTCTACGGGAACACCGACCTTCTTAATGGAATTGCTGAAATCTACCCGCTTTGATTTCGAGAAGGCTCTGAGGGAGCCCGTTGATGAAATCGCTTTCTCTGCCTATGAAATCGGGGAAGTGGACCCTATGAGCCTTTTGCTTCAGACGGGTTATCTGACCATTAAGGATTCCTGGGAGGAGTGGGAGGTCCGGAAATATCGTGTGGGGTTTCCGAATCACGAGGTGAAGGCTGCCTTCAACGCATACCTTCTGAATGCGTATTCAGGGGTTGGACGGCAGGAACTCAACAATCTTCTGGTGAAGATGCTGAACAACATGAGGGATGGGCATACCGCTGAGTTCATGGATGTGCTTCAGACTTTCCTGGCGAATATTCCCTACGACATTCAGTTGAAGGACGAAAAATACTATCAGTCTGTTATCTATGTGCTTTTCTTGACCTTGGGAACCATGGTTCAGGCTGAGGTCTGCACGAACAAGGGTCGCATTGATGCGATTGCGGTCTTTGAGGAACGGGTATATATCTTTGAATTTAAGCTCAACCAGAGTGCGCAAGCGGCTATGGAGCAGATTCGGAACAGAGAATATTGCCAAAAATTCCGCCAATGTGGAAAGACAATTCATCTGTTGGGCATCAACCTCAGCACGGAAAGCAGGCAGGTTACACAGTGGTTGGAAGAAATCGAGGAATAACGGAGTGTATGTGGAGTTCAGTCTTGAAATACACCCAGGTTGGTTTTTGGGTGGTGTGTCTAGGCGTGACCCTTTTGGGGGCGGGTTTCAAGGATCTCACGGATGACTGCAAGGGGCAGATTTTGTGTCCCTTGAGTGGTGAGGAGCCTCTGCGTTTTGTGGGGCTGGGTACCGAACGCCATTGGAATTGCTCGTTGATGAATGACAACGCGGTTCAGAACATCGAACCCGCTTCCATTGTGGAGATTTTTCCGTTGTATCGGGATAGCGATTCCTTTGATGTGATTGCCTTCACCCTTTGCCAGGTGATGCCGCCAGCAGGGAAGGGCGCCGACGGAGTCTCCTATGAGGAGCGGAAAGAACGAACTGCGGTGCGTGCGAGGCGTCTGAAGATGTGCAAGGCCCTTCTCAAGAGCTATCCGTCCTCCAGGACGGCGATGCTACAGCGGTGCCTGGAAGAGATCGACCAGGAGGAGAAGGCCCTTGGGGAGATACTCTCCCGCTATGGCGCAAATAGCCGTGCCAGTGGCGATAAGATTATCGAGCGTTTCCAGCGAGGCGATGCCTTTAGTGCAATTCGGAGCGCGGCATTGTCACTGGATTTCCAGATTGCATTTCCCTGTTATTTCTACCTCCGTGAGGCGGTCCAGAGGGTGACGGAACGAAAATTGCAACGGCCATACCAGCTGGATTTGGAGAAACTCCTGGATAAATTCGGCAACGAACTCATGGATGCCTACGAAATCCACGGCGACGAGGGGCGGGGGCGCGTGACAAAGTACCTGGCCCTTTTCCAGGAGGAAGCGGGGCATTGGAATGAGGCGCTCCCTGCCACGCTGGATGAAATGCAGAAAGTGACCTCCGCTTCTCTGAATAGCTTCCTGAAATCCCTGGAGTATTCCTCTGCCCTGGATTTCCGGCGCTGGGGTGGGGCCATGCTGGGCGTCTTCCGTCTTCTTCCCAATGGCGCGGTAGTCAAGGTGCAATCAGAGGCTTTTGACAAAGCGCTTCAGAACTATTCTGACAAGCATAACTAGCTCATCATGAATCACGCATATCTCTATTTGGACAACCAGGTCGTGGGACCCTATCCCGAGTCTGAACTGCGTCAAATGCTGGCGGAGGGCAAAGTCCAGCAGGAGACACTCTGCAATGATGGCACGAGCGGTGAGTGGTTGCGTCTAGGGGAGTTCTTGGCGGGGGGCAATGCGTCCTTGGGAGTTTCTTCCTCTTCTGCGGCGCGGGTGCTTTCCGTGACGGATGCGCATTCTGCGGTGATAGCCTGTCCATTCTGCAATCAGGAGTACGAGATTGATCCCGCCATTCACCAGGGCAGCGAGGTGTCTTGTGATTCCTGCCACAAGCATTTCCGTGTTCCTGAAAAATTGTCGCTTTCTGGTGCAGTGGGTGCAGTCCCTGCTTTGGGTAATACCTCCTCGGTCTGGGCGGATTATGCCCGTGAGGTCCCGAATGGCAATTTGCTTTGTCCCCACTGCTGGAAGAGTTTTGACAGTGATAACCTGCTATACATCGCGACGCACCCCACGCTGGTGGGGGACCCACTGCTGGGGGATTTTGCCCAGAAGCGTTTTGTGCCCACGGTCTTCAATGACATCGGACAGCCACTGGATGAATGCGGATTGGCTGCGACGGATACCGCTTGTCCCCGATGCCATCTTCCTTATCCACAGGGGATGATTGACAACCCGGCCCTCTATTTCTCCATTGCGGGAGCGACTTCCAGCGGAAAATCCTACTTTCTGACTTGTCTGGTGCATCTGCTGCGTCGTCTGCTTCCCAAGGCCTTCAATGCTGCCTTCTACGACGTGAATCCCAGGATGAACCAGACGCTTTGCGGCTATGAGAAGGAGCTCTTCATGGCAGAGAATCCGGACAAGGTGGTGGCGTTGCCCGCTACGCAGATTTCGGGTGACGGCTACTCAAACCGCGTATTGCTGAACAATGTGGAGATTGAGTTGCCCAAGCCCTTCGTCTTCGGGTTCCGACCAGCGGGAAAATCCGCCCAGGAGACGAATCTGGTCTTCTATGACAATTCGGGAGAGATGTTCGTTCCAGGACGGGATGAGTGGATTAACCAGGCTACCTTCCATCTGTCCCATGCCAACGGAATAGTTTTTCTCTTCGACCCCACCAATGATGCCAATATGCGACGCTCAATCTGCGATACGGCGGATCCCCAGGTTTCCCTGCATCCCCGTTCCGTGGATCAGCTAGTGCTCTTGCACGAGTTGATTAGCCGCATTCGCCGACATTCCAATATGGCTAACGGTGAACTTTGTCGGATTCCATTGGTGGTCGCCCTCGGGAAATACGATGTCTGGCGGGAGCATTTTGACCGCAATCTCGCGGAGATTTCGCCGATTGTTTCTGATGGGGAGAACCTGGAGGGCAATCTGGACATGGATGCGGTGGCGGATATCTCTTTTGCGGCCCGTGAGTTGATGTCTCGTCAGATGCCTGAGTTGGTGGAGACTGCAGAGCGTTTCTTCCAGCAAGTCTATTTCGTGCCTGTGAGTTCTTTCGGCACCCACGCTGAAGTTGGTGAGGACGGCAAGGCCGTGGGCGTCGTACCCTCGAAGATGTCTCCGATTTGGTTGGAGGTCCCCGCACTGGTGCTGATGGCCTCCAACGGCTTGGTGAAGAGTGCTGCCCCCCGGCGGATTGGCGCTGACCTGTCGTCGGAGATGCCCAAGGTCCGATGGCAGGAGGGTCAGCTTGTCTTCCCCCATCCCGTCACAGGAGAGGCGGTCCGCTTGCCAGCCAATTACGGCGGACATCGAATTTCCATCGCGGGAAAGGCATATCTTTTGCCGAAGGCGCCTGGCTTTGAGTCCTCCCGTCTTGAAAGCAATCCTTGGAAATAACTCTGCCGATGCTTGAACACATCTACACAGCATCTCCCAAGGGGCTGGATCCCAACCGCAGCGGCTTTGTCACCGTCGCGTATACCAATGGCCTGCCGCCGAATTTGCTGTCGCCATTGGAGAATCTCAGTGGCTACAAAGCGCTGTATTCTCCTGGCGATCCGTTGGTGGGTTCGAATCCCCCGAATTACAGTTTCCAGCACTATGGAAAGGGGAGCGGTGCCTGGTATATCGTCAGCCGTATCACTTACGCCGGACTGAGTTATACGGGGCGCAGCAACAACCTGGCGCACCATCTGCTCTTTTCCCGAGAGGAACTGGAGAAGATACCTGGGGGCGCGGCGGCGATTCTCTCGGATGAGCAGAATTGGATTTCATACAGTGGCACGCCTGGGCTATTGCCCTTGCGCCGTTGTCATGGCAATATAGATATCGCGTCTGTACGGCGCGGCGCCACCTGGGCGCGGCTTTGCGGCAATGGGGATTGGGCACACGTGGTGGCGGAACGCTTCCGGGAGGACCGAAACAAGGGCGTCGTCCTGCAATTCACTCCTGGGACGCATTCCGTGTCGGACATCCTGGCACTTGTCTCGGAGGTGGTGGCATGGCTTACACCCGAGGAGACGGCGGATTTCACTTTCTCGACGTACTGTTATCAGTCTGCCATCGGCAATCCCGTCTTCTTCCGGGCGTATACCGCAGAGTCTCCGTATCTGGCCAGCGCCCGGCGCCTGGATCCCCATGGGGTCATCGTATTGGGAAGAGAGAATTCCTTCGGGGCTGACGAGGACCGACTGCTTCGTATCTACCGGGAACGCGTCCGTCAGGAGGAAGAGGTGGCCCAAGAGCGTGCGGCGATGGAAGTGCGGATTGCCCAGAAGAATGCCCCCGAAGCTGCGAGGGCAGAAGCGGAGTGGGGCGGGGCGTCAATTTCCATAAGTGGCCATTCGGCAGAGGCAACTGGCACGAGCGATGATCGGTGGAACCGCCCGCTTCGTGTGGAGAAGAGGCCTAGTCCCGTGGAGCATCAAGTTCCTCCCCGTCATGGGAGTCATCTGCTGGTTGCTATCATTGTGGCCGTCGTGCTGGCGCTTCTGGGATTGGCGGGAGTCATTTTCTGGCCCTGGATTTCTGCCCATAGTCCCTGGCACGAAGATACAAGTGATTCTTCTGCCATCGACAGGGTTTCCTCCTGGGCGACTTCCCATGGCAATGCCAAGAAGGAAGATGAGCCTGCAAAGCCAACGGAGGAATCCCTGCCTGTAGAGGAAACGCCTTCAGTGGCCGCGACTGTACTCCCGGAGGTTGTGGAGGCCGTAAGTGAGGCCACCGTGGTATCCGCGGCGGAGAGTCTGCAATTCTTCGAGGATTTCCTGCTGTTACGGAAAAAATCCATCCCTTTGCCGAAGAAATTCGCCTCGAGTGGTGTGATTTCCGTTGTGTTGTCGGGAATTGGCGACAAGAGTAACCTGCCTGCGACGATAGGAGCATTGAGTGTTTCGGATACGAATTGCTGCCTGGTATTCCCGCTGGAGTGGATTGATGCTCCGAATCATCTGGAACAGATTTTGGTCGTGTCGAAAACCCATCCAGAAGAGCAGCTTGTTTTGCGAATTGCCGATGGAAAACTGACTGTCCAGGAACCGCCGGCGGGGGATTTGCTGCCAAGTCGCGACAATGTCATGGAAATCCGGGTGGATGACGCGGTGCTTTTTACACGGGAGTTCACTTTCGAACTGCGAAAGGAACTGGAGGCTTCGGAGACAATCTCGGGACGTGTGGATTTGACTGCCGATGGACGATTGGTGGGTATTTTGTCCTGTTCGGAACGCTTGCGTAAATACCAGGATTTTGTGCGCTTGGAGATGACAGTCATCCAGGGAGACAAGTCCCCATGCCGTAAAATCCCTGTGGCGTTGAAGGACACGGAACGGGAAGCCAATATCCTGAATTTTGGCGAGGCGTTGGAATACAATCGTGGATGCCGTAGCCTTTCGGTGCTGAGGGAAAATCTGTCTCGGGGACGCGGGATGCGAGAGAAGTATTTCCAGGATGTGGCGGAAGGGCTGAATACTCTTGACAAGAAAATCCAGAAGTTAGGGACCCTGTATCCATTTCTCAAAAACAAGGAGCTTACCATTCGGGAACCCAAGAAGAAGCCTTCGAAGATTGAGGTTAAGCTGCAGGAGACTTCCGCCCAAGTGGGAAATTCTCTGGCAAGCCTGAAGGAGCATTTCCAAGATTTGTGTGATAAGAACAAAAAAGTGTCACTGGGGCTCTTCTCTGGGGAATTGACGGAATTGAATCGCAGTTGGCAGTATCTTTCTGCTGTTCGTCAGGATATGGATAATCCAAATACGAAGGACCGGGAAAACTATGTCCTGGACCGACAGAACATCCAGACTATCCTGGACGAGGTGGCGGCGATTTCGGATATGTCACAACTGTGGCTGAAAACTCGCCTGGACATCGAAGCGAATCTCCTGGATAGCGAGACGCAGTTGCAGCGTGCGGAAAAGGAAGCCACCTTGGCCCAGGGGGCGCTTGCCCAGAAACTCAAGGGAGTTCTTTCCGCAGAATCCTACGAAACGAATTTCAAGGCACAGTTGGAGGGTGGTAAATTCCTCCCGATTGATTTGGAGACGCTACGCAACGAACTCCGTAACGCCTTCACACTAGAATTTCATTTGGAAGCACGATGACAGTCAAAGCGCTCATAGAAGAAATTTGCGAATTCCTGAAGGGGAATGACCATTCCTTGACTCCGCAATTGCGTCGGATGCACGGCGAGTATTCGTCGTATGTGGCGGAACTCTGCAGTCAAGTGGAGGGCTTCCGTCGCATTGCGGAGGAAGTCTCTTTGGCGGATGCGGCCTCCCAGGCGCGGCAGTTGGATCCGCCCCTCGCTCGGCGCGCGGAGATGCTGGATTTCCCTGGACGGCAGGAGTTTCTGGAAATCTGCAAGATGTATGATTTGCCGCCTGTGCAAACGATTGACACGGAGTTCGTTGCACGGCTTACGGAGCCCCTGGATGACACCTCAGTCAAAATCGCCACCCTCATGCAGGAATGGCGACGGATTGCCAGGACGGGCAGCACTGCCCAGCGACTGGAACTCTTGCGTCGGATTGTGGCGGCTCGACCCGACGATGGCGCCTGGGCACGGAATCTGGTGGAGTTGGAGAAGAAGCGCTATGGGGAAATCCAGGATGCCCTTTCCTCCGCAACTTCAGAACACCCCTTGGATTTTCAGACGCTGGATGGTTTTCATCGGGAGTTACATTCTCCGTTGCTCTTGTCGAAGCCTCCTGTGGAAGTGGTGCGGTGCGTCTTGGAGAAGTTCCTGCCTTTGCAGGAAGCCCGGGTGGCACAACGCCTGGAGGAATGCCTGAAGGCGCTGGAAATCAGTTTTGGCGAGCATGACAATAAGGCGGTGGAGGCGGAGCTTCGTCGATGGAATCAACTGGCTTCCAGTCCCTTGGCGCATCCCGACAGCGGTCAGCGGCAGTATGTGGAGGATGTGCGCAGCGCCCTGGACCGGGAAGAGCAGGAAGCCCAGCGACAGGCGAAATTTGATATGTTGCTGGAGCAGTTCCGCGGGGCTATGGCGGATGCAAAGACCCCCTATTCGGAGGCGCTGGCGCTTTACAATCAACTGGCGTTGCTGGGGCTGCCGTTGCCACAGGCGCTACAGGAGGACATGGACCGCCTGACCGAAGAACACGATGCCACGGAGCGGCGTCTTCATGCTCGTCGCATTGTCTTCGGTTTCATGGGAGTGGTCATTGTTGTGGTGGCGTTACTCGTCAGCATCACCATCATCCAGCGTCGCAACCGCGTGCAGAAATGCTGTGAGGCGCTTCGGGCGTGCCTGGATGCCCAGGACTACAGCGGTGCCTTGCAGTTCCTGGAGGATTTGTCCCAGAAAGATGCCCGGACTGTCTCTTCTGCGGAAGTCCAGGCACTCTATGCGGAAGCCCAGGCCGGGCAGGCCGCAGTGGAGGAACGCCGTGCTTTGGCCAAGGCCGAATTCCAGAAATTGAAGTCGGTGCTATCGGAAAAGGTCATGGAGGACTTCCTAGGGACGGACGAGATGGAGAAGCTCCTGGGGCGTTTAGAGGAACTCAATGGTGATTTGGACGAAGAGGACAAGAAGGAGTCTCTGGCGTTGGTGGCATCGGAGCGCGCCGCCTATCGTCAGCTTGTCTTGGCCCACGAGAAGGCTTTCCGGGAAAATTGGTCCGCCCTGGTTCAGGAAATGGATGACCTCCGGATGAATCTCCAGGCCATTCCCGAAATCTCCCAGATAGACGGGGCGCTTCTGGCGGTGTCGCAGAAAATGGATGCCATGCGGGCGGAGACTTCAATTGACGCGGGGCTCCGTAATGTGACCGAGGAGCAATACAAGGAAAAGTTGGAAATCCTGACGTATGTCGTCGAGGCGGAACGCCTGGTTCGTAGCACCCTGGGGCAACTGCGCCATCCTGTGGATTTCGAGGCCTATCTCCAGGCATTGAAGACGGTCGCGGAAACAAAGGATGAAGTGCGATACGACTCCTATCGTCCCATCTGCGGAATGGTCGATGACTGGTGTGAAGCATCCGCTGACCTGTCGGCAATCGGGGAGTATTTCGCCCAGGGGAAGGCGGTGGAGGAACTGTCTAGCCCCATTGGACAGAATTTCATGTCCTTCCTGCCTAAGGATGAGTCTGACATGGTGGCGGATTTCGTCCAGGATGTGGTTCAGAAACATTTTGATTACTACGAACTCATGGCGAAGGACGCCCTAGGTCGGGAGTATTTTTTCTATGCAAAGGAAATTCCTGTCTCCGAGCGGGACCGCCGCAACCGGAAAGATTATCGTTATGTGGGTTTTGACACGGATGTCTATGCAAACAAGGGGCAGGATGCCTTCGCCTTTGTGCTGGAGGATGATGGGGCAGGGAAGGTCTTCTATCGGGATGTGGAGTTCACCGCAAACCGCAGTGCGCGGAAACTCCCCGAAATCTTTGTGAAATTGGACGGGTGGCTTTATCCCGAAAAATCCGACGTCTATCGTCTGGCATCAGAGGCGCTGGGGCAGGAAAAATCCGGCGCATCTCAATTCCAGGTGGTAAAGGAGATGCTGCAGAAGAGCGGCATGATCCGCAATCCGATTTTACGATACTGGTGGACGATGGAGGCGCTGGGGATGATGAAGAAATTGTCGCCCATGGCATCAGAGATGGTCGGGCATGCCGAGCGGGAACTAAAACAATGGCCTCTGCAGATTTCCCGATGGAAGAATCCACTGTCCTGCGTGGCAGAACGCACACTCCTGCCCAGTGTCCGGGATAGCCTTTCAAAATTAGATGTCTCCCGTATTGCGCAATCCAGCGACCTCCTTTGGCAATTCCTGGGTGCATTTTATTCCCGCAGTCTGGTGCCAGTGGGGGTGATTGCCGAGAAGACCGACTCGGTCCTGACTTGCTCTTTCTTCCAGGAGAGTACTCCGGTGGAGGCATGTGTCTTGGCAGGTGACGAACTCCATTTGGTGGACGAGGGAATTCTGCTGGGCACGAAGGCCATCCCACAGAATTCCGCATTGCTCTTCGAAGGACAACTGCTGTGGGCATTCGCGGATGGAATGAAAACCGAGGATTTCCTGCAGCGTTGGCGGGAAAAATGCCGGACCGCGGATGTGAAGCTGGAGTTGACTCCGGCCATCTGTCCCAAGGAACTGCGGTATCTTTTGAGGTAGGACTCCATGAACGGCTTCCTCTTTATTCGCAAAAACGGAATCATCACGGGGCCATTCCCCTGCCGGCGCATACAGGAACTAGCTCAGCAGGGCACTCTTGACACCCAGGATGAAGTGTCGGCAGATAAGCTCAACTGGATTCCCGCAGGGCGATATTTTCAGGATAATGTGACGGAGACTCCACGTCCCAGTCCACCTCAGCCGCCTGTTGTCCATACGGCTTCGGTGTCGGTGCAGTCGGTGCCTTCCGAGACGGTGGATTTCCCTGAAACAATCGCCCCCGTCTGGGAATGGCAGGAAAGGACGGTCCTGACCGCCAAAGAGCCACAGATACCGGACACGCACAGCCATCTTTGGATATTCTGCCATCTCCTCTGTGCCATGAATGCCTGGAATGCACATGCTACCACATTGGGACGGCGCTGCACGGCGGTGGTCTGGACCGCCCTGGCATACGCGCTGATTGTGGTATTTGCTTCGTCAATGCTCTTCTGTCAGGCCTATCCCCCTTTGAGGGGATATCTCTGGAGCGCGGGGGGCGCCGCAGGTCTCCTGGCTATGGCTATCTCCTTTGCGTTCCTGGTCAGCGGCATCGCAGTGCATTTGAGGAATTCCCCGAGCCTGACGCCAATGGTCACTCCCATGGCGATGGTACTTCTGACACATTTCGCCACATTGTGCGGGACGGTGGTCATGATTCTGCATGCCCTGAAGCATCCACAACCTTGGGCAAAAATCGCCGCACTTCTGGCGCTGCTTCTGGCTCTGGGTCTCTTCTCCGCAGGAAGCCGACAGATTTTCCTGGGTGTCGTCCATTCTTCTGATTTCGCCATCCGCCGTCGTGGCGCCCTCCGGGTTTGGTGCCTCTGGCTTTTCATGAGCTTCCTGGTACTCTCTGCCGTCTCCCTCTTCCTCCTGGGACAGCTCTGAATCGAAAACAATTCCTCATTCTTCCTTCATTGAGCATTGAGCATTGAGCATTGAGCATTGAGCATTGAGCATTGAGCATTAAGCATTGAAAATGATCCCTCGTCCTGAATATCCCCGGATGCA
>DCIO01000029.1:45087-50895 GCA_002315885.1 Lentisphaeria bacterium UBA1724 | reverse complement strand
GTCTAGATCTAGAGGCTCTAGCTAGAAAGTCTAGATCTAGAGGTTCTAGCTAGATAGTCTAGATATTCTAGATTCGCGCGTACGCGCGCAAGTAGCTAGTTACCCAACTGCGGATTATTCGTGCTATTACGCGTCTAAATATTTCTGTAAGCGGCTTACCTGGGATTTGATTGCTGCGTCGCACCGGAGGGCCCAGCTTTATTTTTTATCTTAGTGTGAGTGAAATTCTGGCGGGGTTATCCCCGCGTGTTTCGTCCAATACGACTCGGAGCTCCTGGCACACCAGTGGTTCTTTCCACTCCTTGAGCCGTCGTAGTCCGATGGCATTTCCTGTGAGCAATGTTTTCCAGGCGTCGTCCTGTAGCGCATCGATATGATAGCGTAGCACTTGCTCGCCCACATTTGCCAACTCTTCACGCAATTCCAGGGTACTGATGTTCTGCGTGTCGTCCAAATGGAGTCGCAAATTTTCTCCTGGTCGTATCTGTGCGACCTCGCTCTGGGCAATTGGCATGCCGTTGTATTTTTTCAGGGCCTGACCGAATTCTGCAAGGCGACTGACATCGCCGTCGGAGAGTCGTCCCCGTCGGTTGGGGGAGATTCCCAGATTCATGAATCCGCCGCATCCCACGGAATGCAGATAGATATTGCAGAGTTCTTCCAGGCTCTTCTGCCTGCCTTCCTCCGCTTCGTGGTAGAACCACCCTGGACGCAGTGGCACATCGCACTCCGGTGGAATAAAGAACTCGCCATCGGGCATTCCCTTCGCACTCATGGAGTAGTCCATGAAGCCGGGTGCGGCTTTCTTTCCTGCTTCCATGGGCAGTAGCGTAATGGAGCCGTAGCACTCATCTTCCGCAAAGCCCTTTTCGTTGCCAGGCCAGCGGACTTCGGGCCCCACGTCACTGAAGATGCATGCCTGTGGCTGCATCTCACGCACAATCTTCCAGGTATTCGCCCAATCGTAATAGACCGTATGGTCGATTTTGCGTGTTTCGCGGGTACCGCCGTAGAATCCATCGCCACCATTGGCGCCATCGAACCACACCTCGAAAGCGGGGCCGTAGTTGGAGTAGATTTCCCGCATCTGCTCCCGGTAAATCTCCAGATACGCAGGAGTACCGTAGGAGGCGTTGTTTCGATCCCAGGGAGAAATATAGAACCCGATACCCATGCCGTGCTTTCGGCAGGCATCGGCGAATTCCTTCACCACATCGCCCTTCCCGTTGCGGAAAGGCGATGCGGAGATATTGTGCTTCGTGGTCTTGGTGGGCCACAGACAGAAGCCATCGTGGTGCTTGCAGACCAGAACCAGCCCCGTCAATCCCCCCGCCTTGCATGCCAGAACAATCTGTTCCGCATCGAAGTCTGTGGGATTGAAAAGCGCTGGGTCTTCGTCACCATACCCCCACTCCTTGTCGGTGAAGGTATTCATGCTGAAATGGATTATCCCGTAGATTGGGTATTTTTCGGCATGACGAAGAATGCGCTGGCTGGGCACGCGTCCCGGATTCAAAGCACCAATCATACCTGATGGATGGCTATTTGATTTCCAACAACTCGCCGGACTTCACGGAGCGTTTCTCGCCCTTGAAACTGAACCAGATCTCCCGCGCCGTGGGATTGTAGACCTTCGTCAAATCCGTGGTGAAAATCAGATTCCGCATGGACTCGATGTAGGCGTAGATTTCGCCATTGGTGGCATACCAGGTATCGTCGTCCTTGGGCAACGCCTCGCAGATTTGCTCCAGCACTTCCCAGTTGTTGTTTTCGTTGAATTCGTAGCTGTGACCCCAGATGTAGAAGAGCGCCAGAGTACGATGGCATTCCTTGAAGTCCGCCATGACGCGCATGGCGCCATCGTGGTGGCAAGTGGGCGCCCAGGTCAGCCAATTCTGAGGCAGATTGAACTTGAAAGTGCTAAGCACATTGCGGCTGTAGACAATCCCAGCGGATTTCAAGACTTCAATCACATTGTCGTCCCAGGTTCCGAAGGGATAGGCCATGCCCACCACGGGATACCCAACCAACTTTTCGAAGACACGGCGGTCTTCCATGACCTCCGTCAGGACCTGCTGACGGTTGATGCGCTCCAAATAGGGATGATGGGGACAATGCACCGCGACCTCATGCCCCTTGTAGAGTTCGGCAATCTCGTCCAGGTGGATGTAGTTCCCCTTGGTGTCCGTCTCGCAATACTCGGAGCACAGATTGAAAGTGCCCTTCATGCCGTAGCGATTCAGGCACTCAATGACCCTACGGTCAAAATTACGGCCATCGTCGTAACTGAAGGTAACCGCACGTGCGCACCCCTGCGGATATAGCCAGGTAATGTTGTTGAACATGGAAAAAATCCCTATTTTTGTGTGTTGCGGACCAATCTCTCTCCCAAAGTTCGCGCTTTGGACACAGAACAAGCAGCCAGTCGTCCTACCAGGCCTACAAATTGAGAATTGAGAATTGTTATTTGAACTTCGGCAGCATATCGCCATGTGCCTTGATGAGGTCGTCGCACATCGCCTTGATATCGTCGATGCTCAACTCGGCAGAACAATGGGGATCCAGCATGGCGGCCTGGTAGATGGCGTCCTTCTTCAGGGTCCGCGCGGCCTCAATGGTCAGCAACTGAACATTGATGTTGGTCATGTTCATGGCCGCACACTGCACGGGCAAAGCGCCGATGACAGTGCCATTGACGCCATTGGAATCCACCATGCAGGGCACTTCCACCACCGCATCGGAAGGCAGATTCGTGATGAAGCCCTTGTTCAGCACATTGCCGCCAATCTGGATGGGCTTATTGGTCAGCATCGCCTCCATGATGGCGGAACCGTATTCACGGCTCAGCTTGTGGGTCATGGATTTGTCCTTGATTTCGGCGTATTCCTTCTTCCAGCCCTCGATCTGACGTACACAACGACGTGGATACTCGTCCAGCGGGATGCCGTATTCCTTGATGAGTTCGGGGTAGTTCTTCTTAATCCAGAAAGCCGCATATTCGGAGTTGTGTTCGCTGGATTCGGTGACGTAGTAGCCGAAGTTATTCAGCATCTCCAGACGGACCAAGTCCGATCCGCAGACCTCGGGGTGTTCCAGATGCCCGCGGTTCTTCTTCACATACGCCTTGGCCAGCTTCCGCATCTGGGGATAGATGTCCTTGCCGTCCTTCGTCAATTTCAACAACCACGCCATGTGGTTGATACCCGCGGTCAAGGAACGATACCCCAAATCGTCAATCAGGATATTTCCTTCACCAATATCCTTCTGCTGCTCCTTCGTCAATTGCCCCAAGGTCGACAGCAATGCCAGCACGACCACCTGGACGCTGTGGCAGAGTCCCACGGTCTTGACGCCCGTATTCCGCAGCATCGCCCCCGTCAGCATCGCCATGGGGTTGGTGTAGTTCAGGAACCAGGCATCGGGACAGACCTTCTCCATATCGTGGGCAAAATCCATCATGACGGGAATCGTACGCAACGCGCGGAAGATGCCGCCGATGCCCATGCTGTCCGCGATGGTCTGTCGCAGGCCGTATTTTTTGGGAATTTCGAAATCGATGACCGTGGATGGCTCATAGCCGCCCACTTGAATCGCATTCACCACAAAATCCGCGCCAGTCAGCGCCTTCGGACGATTTTCCACACCCAGATAGCACTTGATCTTCGCGCGATTGTCATTGATGCTGGCATTCAAGTTGTCCAGAATCGCCTTGGATTCCTTCAACCGCTGACCATCGATGTCATAGAGCGCAATCTCGATGTCCTTGAGTGGCTCGCGGCACATGCAGTCGCCCAGGACGTTACGGCAGAAAACGGTGCTTCCAGCACCCATGAATGTGACTTTGGTCATTGTTGTAGTAAGAACTGTGTTCTAGACAGAAAAAACGGATTCCCTCCGTTGGTTGTTGACACAAAACACCTCGTCAAATATAACACAGCCAACCAAAGTGGCCTGTGTTTACGAGTGTTTTCCGTAGACTTGGCTGGGGTCGAATACGCGCTCTTCGATGACGGTCAGGGAGCCGTCCTTTTCCACGCGGCGGAAGAAGCAGCTAGGATAGCCCTCATGGCATGCGGAACCGCCCACCTGCTCCACTTTATAGATTACCGTATCCAAATCGCAATCCACCAGGATCTCCTTCACCCGCTGGATATTGCCCGAGCTCTCGCCTTTCACCCAGAGCTTCTGACGGCTGCGGGTCCAATAAGTGGCGATACCCGTCTCGAGAGTCTTTTCCCAGGCCTCCCGATTGATATACGCCACCATCAGCACTTCGCCGGTCTGCCAATCCTGCGCAACCGCGGGAATCAGCCCATCCGCATTCTTTGAGAAATCCAGTTCCAGCATGTCTAGTAGAGATTATGCGTTGAATTCGGGCGCACCGCGGAAGCCCTCGTGCTGCCAGACGGGCTTGTAGCCGTGATCGTTGAGGAATTTCAATCCCGTGGCGATACGCTCGTAGTGGTCGGGACGGAAGTTGAAGTAGAAGGGCCAGAAATACTGTTCGTGAGTCAGCAGGTCGATGTATTCGGCGGTATCGTTGTTCTCGAGCTGTGGCGCCAGGGTGGGAATGACCTGTTCCACGGGCGTGTTGTTGAAGATGATATCCGTGCGACTCAGGCAGATGCCACTGCGGAAATCCATGAGTGCGTCGTGGGTCTCCAGATAGGCGCAACGCTCGGCATCCATCTCGTAGCTGATGTCATAGCGATCGCCGCTCTCGCTCTTGATGAAGTAGCCGCTGAGGCAACGGGTGCCCTTCTGGTAGAGCAACGGGAACAACTGGGGCGGAAATTCGCACCAATGCACGATGGTGGGGGGAATCCAGCACTCCTCGCCTGCAAAACGCACCACCTCGCTGTGAATCTGCTCGTAGTCTTTCTCGAACTGCTCCGCCGTGGCATACTGGTAGGGGCGGTCGGGGAATTCGTTGCGGGCGTGCCAAGTTAGGCGCATCCACTCCGCATTCTCCTGCAATTGCGCCTTCCATTCATCCGACATCATGGAGAGGTTGAAGTCCTTCTCGGGAGTCTCGTAGAAGAGATTCAGAGTGAACTTCACGCCGAAATTGTCGTGGAGTTTCTTCAGCTGCCCCAGATAGAGATTGTCGTTGATGCACTTGGGCTTCTCCTGCATCAGATTCCGCAGCCAAAAGACATTGTCGTCAATGGAAAAACGATAGCGCTTGAAGGAATTCTTGTCCCAGACCACCTCGATGGAGTGGCTCACGGTGCCACTGCCTGTCTCCATCTCGGCAACAATGGGAGTACGAAAATCACGAATCTCCAACGGCGCAAAAAAACGCTCGCCATCGCGCTTCGCCACAACCCCATTGACTTTCACCACCGCAGCTAGGGTGGCAATACCCTCGACCTGGATGGTAAGAGAGGAAGCAGAGACAACACCATTGCGGTAAGTCAAAACCGCACCATGAAAGGGAGAGGTAATCTTCAACATGACAACACCTTAGGACGGATTTTGTCCAAAAACTGTGTTTCCCAAGGAGAGTAGGTATTTTATCGGCCTGCAGCGCGTACTGCGCATTGGGCTTGCGCCCGTGCGCAGAGGGCGGCGTGAACGCCCGTACTGCCTTTTGGGGCAGCGCCCCAAAAGGCGGAAATGCCGACTACCTACCCTCTTGGGGCACACGGCACACACACAAAACACAAAACAGGAAACTTCTACAGGAAGAAAGGCAGGTCGTCCTGGTAGTATTTGGGCTTGCCAGGCTTCGCAGAATCGACGGGCTTCGCGGGCTTGGCGGGCTTCTTGGACTCAGTTTTCTCGACGGCGGGGACGCCGTCGGTA
>DCIO01000029.1:4317-45021 GCA_002315885.1 Lentisphaeria bacterium UBA1724 | reverse complement strand
TTCGACGGCGGGGACGCCGTCGGTATTTCCGGGCTTAGAAACCTTCCTTGCGGGCTTCTTTTTCGCAGGTGCGGCCTTTTTCTTAGGCTCGGCCTTCGCTTCAGGAGTCCCTTGGGTCCCTTGGGTCCCTTGGGTCCCTTGAGTCCCTTGGGTCCCTAAAAATTGAGCATTGAGAATTGAGCATTGAGAATTGGGCTGTGGTGGCTTCACCTCGATATGCTCGATAGGCGGTGGCGGTGCCACCTCAACAGGCGCTTTCGGCGGCGCCTCTGGGGCGACCTCATTCGCAGGCGGTTCTTCGGCAGGGGCCGGTGGCGGTGCCGTAGCGCTACCGCGCTCCACCACATTCACCTTCACCACGGGATAGTGAGTCAACTTGAAACCGCGCGCCTCGCGACCACGCATGGGGTAGGAATCGAATTCCACGCGGATGTCATTATATGCGCGACGTCGGTTGGTGGCAAGTTCCAGCGAAACCACCACGCCGCTGTTGGTGTAGAGCGCCTCGATAACGCATCCCTCAGGCACCACATGGTATTCCTTGGCCAGAATGAACTGCCCCACCTGGAAACGCTTCACATACCAGGTGCCTTCCTTCTTGTCGCGATAGAGGATGGAATAGACCTGGTCCTTGTCGTAGACAAAGACAAACTTGGTCTGACCAATGTACGTCTTGCTCTCAATGGGAATCACCTGGCAGACGCCATCCGTGCGCAAAAGCATCAGTCGGTCGAATTCGGTGCATACCAGCGGCTCCGCGTCCTTGCTGGAGGATTTCACCGCGGTGCCAATGAAGAAATTGACGCGGTCGTGATAGACCTTCACGTCCTTGCGTGCAATCTCCTTGCGATCCACTTCCGTGATGCCCGTAATCTGGGTACGCCGGGGGAACAACGCCCCATACTTGTCCAAGAGTCCCTGGATATAGGCAATGGCGTATTCCACCTGGTGTTCCAGGTTGTATTCCGTGGTGGCCTTCGACTTGCGAATGGCATCGATGTCGTCCTGATTCTTGTTCAGGTCAAAGAGGGAGATGCGCCGGATGGGGATCTGCAGCAAGCGGGTGATATCGTCGTCCGTCACATCGCGCTGGAGCTGGTCTCGGAAAGGCTCCAGGCCATCCCGTACCGCCTCCATGATCTTGGGCAGGCTAGTACACTTCTCGATGCGCTTGTAGATGCGGTTCTCAATGAAAATCCGTTCCAGGGACAGTCGCTGCAGTGCCTCGATTTCGTTGTGGAGCTCCAGTTCCAGCTCGGCGTGCAACAACTCCTGCAGGCGCTGGACATTGCGGCGAAGGACCTGGCTCACCGTCATCTCAACGGGCTGGTTGTCCTGAATCACCAGGATATTCGAATGCAAGACCTTCTGGCAATCCGTGTATGCGTAGAGCTCCTGGATGGTCTCTTCCGCGTAAATGCCGCGCATCAGAGTGATTTCGATATTCACCTCCGATGCGGTAAAGTCGTTGATGGCCGCCATCTTCAGCTTGCCACTCTTGGCGGCACGCTCAATGGACGCAATCAGAGAATCCGTGGTGGAATTCGCGGGCACTTCCCGAATCACCACCTTCTTGTCGCCATCCGCCTCAATCTTGGCACGGACGCGGATCTCACCCAACCCATCCGCATACCCAGAGACGTCCATCAGACCGCCCGTAGGGAAATCGGGATAGAGCTGGAAAGGCTCGTTCTTCAAAATCGAGATCTCCGCCTGCAGCAATTCCGAGAAATTGTGGGGGAAGACGTGGGTAGCCATACCCACCGCAATGCCGTCAGAACCCATCATCAGCAACGCGGGGACTTTGCTGGGAAGCACCACGGGCTCCTTGTTGCGCCCGTCATAGGAATCCACGTATTCCGTCACCGCGGGATTGAAAAGCACCTCGCGACCGAATTTGCTCAAGCGGCACTCGATATAACGCCCAGCAGCCGCGGGATCCCCCGTGAAGATGTTACCGAAATTCCCCTGCTTGTCTATGAAAAATTCCGTATTCGCCAACACCACCAACGCATCCTTGATGGACGCATCGCCGTGAGGGTGATACTTCATCGCTTCGCCGACCACACCGCTGACCTTGTGCATGCGGCCGTCGTCTATCGTGAATAGCGTGTGCAGAATACGTCGCTGGACGGGCTTGAAGCCGTCGTCCACATCGGGAATGGCGCGGTCCTTCACCACGTATGAGGTGTAGACCATGAAATTATACTCCATCAAGGCACGCAGCGCATCGCTGTCGCTGGGTGCCTCGGGAGCCTCTACGCCTTCCGCGTCGGCATTCTCCCCTTCGGGAGCCAAAGGCGCGTCCTCCAGAGGATTTTCCTCCGTCAACTCGCCCTCGCCCCCCTCGGAGATTTCACCGTTTTTCAATTCTTCGTCGTCAATATCAGACATTCAACCAAAAGCCCAGAAGAATTAGTGGTGAGAGAAGACACGCTCGGTGGCGTGGTAGAGTGCGACACCCAACTCGTTGGCGCGCTGGATCACTTCCGCGTCCTTGATGGAACCCGAAGGAGCGATGATGGCGGTGACACCTGCCTTGGCGGCCACTTCCACGGCGTCGTAGAAGGGGAAGAAGCCATCGGATGCCATCACGGAATCCTGCAGAGTCTCCTTGCCCTCGTACTTGCGGAACTTCTCAATGGCCTTCTCCACGGCGCCCACGCGGTCCTGCTCACCAGTACCGACGCACAGGGTGCCGCCATTCTTCACGATGACAACGCCATTGGAACGAACGGAGATGTTGATGAACCAGGCAGCCAGCAAGTCGGCCTTCTGGCTCTCGGTGGCCTGGACGGTGCTCTCCACATGCCCCAGGGTCTTGCTCTCGGCAACGGCGGGCTTCAGGTCGGCGACGGTCTTCATGTGGGTCAGCAGGGGCTCGGAAACCACGATGGTGCCATCACCCAGGACCTTCAGAGTGCGGCAACCAGTGGTGTCATCGCCCACATACTTGGGCAGCTTGGCCAGATCGCCGCACTGCAGGATGCGCACCTGCTTGTCCAGCTTGACCTCGGGATCCGTGAAGACCGCCATGGCGCCTTCGGTGAAGCCAGGGGCCACCACGCATTCCACGAAGGTGCTCATGATTTCCTTGGCGGTCTCCTCGTCAACCGTGCGGTTGAAGGCGATGACGGAACCGAATGCGGCGCGGGGATCGCAGTCGCGTGCCTTGATATACACATCCTTCAAGGTTTCCGCGCCAGTGGCCACGGCGGCGCCGCAGGGATTCACGTGCTTCATGCAAGCGCAGGCCGCCTTGTCGAAGTACTTGACGATATTCAGGGAGTAGCTGATGTCCTCCAGGTTGGTCTGGGAGAGACCGCTCTTGCCGTTCTTCAGAACCTTCATGTCACCAATCACGCTGTCCACAGCGCTGGCGGGCTTGTAGTACGCCGCAGTCTGGTGGGGGTTAGTGCCATAGCGCAAGTCATCCACCTTCACGTAGGGGATTCCCATGAAATCAGCGGCTTCAGGGAAATCGCCCTTGTTCTGGGTCAGGTAGGTCTTGCGGTTCAATGCGTCGGACATCTTGTCTTTCTCCTTAAATGGTTGGTTTACGAAACAAATACAAACAAAAATCGCTAGTTGCTGTTCTCCTGGAACTGTAGACTCGCCAGGCGGGAATACTCGCCGCCTAGCGACATCAATTCGTCATGCGTCCCCTGCTCCAGGACCTTCCCTTCTTCCAAAACGAGAATCTTGGAGGCATTGCGTACCGTGGAAAGACGGTGGGCAATCGCCAACACCGTACGGTCTTTCATCACGTTGTTCAAGGCGTCCTGGACAAGCTTCTCGGTGACTGTATCCAGCGCGCTGGTGGCTTCGTCCAAAATCAGAATCGGCGGGTTACGAAGAATTGCGCGGGCAATGGCGATACGCTGTTTCTGGCCGCCGGAGAGCAGATTTCCCCGCTCTCCGACAATTCTCCGGAAGCCATCCTTGTCCGCCTCGATGAACTCCAGTGCATTGGCCTGGCGCGCCGCCTCGACCACCTCTTCGTGGGTGGCATCGGGTCGCCCATAGCGGATATTCTCCTCGATGGTGGTATTGAAGAGGAAAGTATCCTGGGAGACGATTCCCACCAACTTGCGGAAATCCGTCACGTCCAACTCCTTCAGATTTTTGCCATCCATGGTGACCACACCCTGGCTGGGATCGTAGAAGCGGGCCAGCAGATTGGCGATGGTGCTTTTGCCGCTGCCGGTCTGCCCCACCAACGCCACCATTTCGCCTTTGTGGATGGTCAAGTCCAGTTCTTTCAGCACATCCGCGCCATCGGTCTTGTAACGGAAGGAGACATTCTTGAAAATGACTTCGTCCTGGAAGGAATCAACATGGGTGGGGACCTCAGGCACGGGCAATGTGAAATCCTGGTCCATGACAGCGAAATACCGCTCCGCCGCCGCCGCGCCTTTCTGCAATGCCGCATTCACCTTCACCAGATCCTTAACGGGCTTGTAGATGCTCTGGGCGGCAAAGGCCATCCCAAACAGCACACCCAAGGTCAAACCATTCTCATAGCACATCCAAATGAAAATACCCGCCATGGACATCGCAACAATCTGCAGAATCGGGTGCACCGACACTTCCGCGCAAATGGCCTTGATTTGGGACTTGAAATACTTCTCGTTGACTTTCTGGAACGCATGCTTCTCACGCTCCTCCTGATGGAAAGCGCGGATAACCGGCATCCCGGAGTAACTCTCCTGCATCTTGTCTGTCACCCGGGCGATGCTGTCCAGCACACGGTGTTCGTAGCGTTTCAGAAGTCGGCAAATCCAATAGACAAGGAAGAAGGCAGGAATCATGACCACGACCACAATCGCAAAGGACCATGGGAGATGGGCCTCCTTCACCGCCACGACCAGGAAAATCAGCGCCGCCACGATATTCACGGGCGAGACGATCAATTCTGGAAAACTGGTAGAAATAATGCCCTCCACCGCATTGATATCATTGGTACAGCGGCTAATCAACATGCCGATACCCATATCCTCTCGCGCATAGAATGCCTGGGACTGTTCCAAAAGATGGTTGTAGAGCTCCGCACGCATATCGGCAACCGTCCGGGCACCAACCCACTTCAGACAAAAACGGTTGCCCAATATGGCCAATGCCTGCAATACAAAAAATACCACAAGCCCTACGAGAAGGACCTTCACAATGCCATTGCTCAGATGGACACCATCACCCTTGTCTATCTCGCGCAACCCGAATTTGCGGAGGTACACATTCGCCTTGTCCACATAATTCGAAATCTTCTCCGCCTGCTTCTCCGCCTTGCGCTGGCTCTTCTGCAATTCCGCGGAGAAGGGCTTGCCAGATACAGCGACCTCCTCGGGTATCTGCGCGGTAGCTTCGACCGCCACCGTCCCCGATGGCATCTCTGCCTCAACCACAATGGGCGGCTTCTCATCCTTGCCGCCCTCGAAACTGCTGCCCACCATCCCCACGAGATGGCACAGGGTAACCAGCGCCCCGCCCTCAACCAAGGCAAAGAATATCCCTATGGTTAGGTATATCCAATGTTTGAAGGCATAGCGGGTCAGAAGCCGGCGGTAAATCCCCAGCAGACTGCCTTTGGGCTTCTGCGGAATGCCGTCCTTCTGATGCTTATGATGGTGTTTGTGGTTACCCATACAGGCTGGCGTTGTTACTTCTTCAGGAGGCTCTTCACTGCCTCGGCCACCTGTTCCTTCTGGGACATGGTCAACTCGGGGAAGATAGGCAGGGCCAGGGTCTCGTTGGCGGCGCGCTCGCTTTCGGGGAAATCGCCTTGCTTGTAGCCCAATTCCTTGAAGCACTCCTGGAGGTGGAGCGGAATCGGATAATAGACCGCACTGCCGATGCCCATTTCCTTCAGGCCATTCCACACCGCGTCGCGCTTGCCTGCGCCGATGCGGACGATGTACTGGTTGAAGACATGGCGGCTGGCGTAGGGTGCCACGGCGGGAACCGTCAGATTCTCGACGCCAGCAAAGAGTTCATTGTAGTCCGCGGCATTTTTCTGGCGCCCTGACGCCCAGTCATCCAGGTGGGGCAACTTCACCAGCAGCACCAGTGCCTGCAGGGCATCCAGACGGAAGTTGCTGCCAATCAGGTGGTGGTGATACTGGGGAGCCATGCCGTGGTTCCGCAGAATGCGGAGCTTCTCTGCCTTGGCGGGATCGTTGCAGATGACCATGCCGCCATCGCCAAAGCAACCCAAGTTCTTGCTGGGGAAGAAGGAAAGGCAGCCGTAATCGCCGATGGAGGCAACACGCTTGCCCTGGTATTCCGCGCCAATCGCCTGGCATGCATCCTCGATGACCACCAGGTTGTGCTTGCGGGCGATTGCCATCACCGCGTCAATATCCGCTGACTGCCCATAGAGGTGAACGGGGATGATCGCCTTGGTCTTGGGGGTGATCTTCGCCTCAATCTGGTTAACGTCGATATTGAAAGTGGCGGGATCGATATCCACAAAGACGGGCGTAGCGCCATAACGGCACACCGCACCCGCGGTGGCAAAGAAAGTGTAGGCGGTGGTGATGACTTCGTCACCAGGACCAATTTGTTCCGCCATCAGCGCAATCTGGAGTGCATCCGAGCCAGAGGAGACGCCAATTCCGAAGGCACCGCCGCAATAGGCCGCAATCTTCGCTTCCAACTCCTCCACCTTCGGTCCCAAAATGAACTGCTGGCTGGCACACATCTCCGCCAACTGTGGCAGAAGTTCGTCCTGAATGGAGGAATATTGCTGTTTCAGATCCAATAGCGGAATGCTCATGGTCGTCGTCCTTATGGTTGTGGGGTAAATGAAATTCGGGAAACAACTAAATATACTACGATTATACCGCGTTGCCTGATAACCTAGGGAAATGGGAATGCCCCTCCCGTTTCCAGAAGGGGCACTTGTTCAGCGCGTCAACACGTGATGCTAGAGCGATGCGGGACGGATGTCATGCAACCGAAGCTGCGGCACCTCGGTGTCGTTGATGCGGTTGATATGGGGGGAGTAGACGATGTCCCAGGGGCCGGGAGGGAAGTCGTCGGGCATGCGAGAGAAGGCGATGAACTGGATGCGAGTACCATCGGCGTCACGCAGCCAACCACGGGTGTGAGTACGACCCGCCAGGCGCAACGGCGCTTCGGGCATCACATTCCGCGTGATGAAAATCGGCTCGGTATTGCCATGACCGAAAGGCTCCAGCGCCTTCAATTCCTGGAAAAACACCTCGTCCAATTCCGAGAAGGATACCTCGCCACAAATGGAAAGGGTGGGACGGACGGACTCGGGGGTCTTCAGGACCTTCTTCACCGCTTCGTCAAACTCTTCACTGAATTTCTCCAAATTTTCCTCGGACAGGGAGAGTCCCGCCGCCATGGCATGCCCGCCAGAACGCAGGAGAGTGTCCTTGCATTCGTCAAGTACCTGCACCAGATTCAGTGCACGCAAGGAACGCGCGCTTCCCGTGAACTGCCCCGAGGCATCTCGCGTCAAAACCACGCTGGGACGATGGTAGCGGCGGGTCAGACGGCTGGCCACGATTCCCACCACGCCCTGGTGCCAGGAGTTGCTCCAGACCACCAACGAGCGTACCTTGTCCAATCCGCGGGGGCTCCCCAGGGGATAGCGTTCCGCAATCTGTTCCTCGGCTTCCGCCACAACGCGTTCCTCGATGGTCTGCCGTTCGCGGTTCAGACGATCCAGAATGCCAGCCAATTCCTTGGCCTGCTCCACGCCATCCGCCTTCAGCAAGCGCAGAGAGTCCGTGGGATCTCCCATGCGACCTGCGGCGTTGATACGGGGGGCCAGACGATAGGTAATATCGCTGGTTGCCAGCACATCACCCACGTTGGCGATGTCACAAAGTTCGTGGACACCCGCCCGGCGCTGCATGGAAAGCACCTGCAGCCCCTGGCTCACGAGAATGCGGTTCTCATTCAGCAGAGGCACGATGTCGGCAACCGTGCCCAGGGCCACCAAGTCCAGCACTTCACGAAGGTCTGTCTTTTCTCCGCCCAGTTGATTCTCAATGCCATATTTCAGGAATGCCGCGGCGACCTTGTATGCCACGCCCACGCCTGCCAGGTCCTTGATGCCTTCCAATTCCTTGTCTTCCCACAATTTGGGGTCCACGACAACCGACCCCGTGAAGGCCTTGTTGATTTCATCGGGGAGTTCCTTCCCCAAGTCCTCGCCTGTGGAGGCTCCGCTTTGTTCCGGCAACTGTCCGGGAGTATGGTGGTCCGTGATAATGAGGTCCAGGTTGATTTCACGGGCGGCGGCAGCGGCGTCATAGCTCGTGATACCGCAATCCACTGTGACCAGAAGATCGCACTGCCCCTTGACATTCTTTTCAATGGAAGCCGCAGTCAGACCATATCCATCGTCAATACGGTGGGGAAGGTAGCAAGTGACCTGTGCGCCATTCTGCTTCAAGACCCACTCCAACAACGCAGTCGCGGTAATGCCATCGGTGTCATAATCGCCGAAGATCATAATTCGCTGGTTGTTCTGGATGGCCTCCCAAAGGCGCTTCGCCGCGGCCTTCGAACCAGGCAGGACATAGGGGTCGCCCAAGCTCTCCATGTCGGGATGGAGGAAGCTCTGCACGTTGTCCGTAGTCACGCCACGCGCCGCCAACACCAATCCGATGGGACGGGAGACCAATGCCTCATCCATCAATTTGTTGACTGTTTCTTGGTTGGGTTCGCAAAATTCCCAAAGACGATTTTCTTGTTCGCAGGTAGTTTTTGTGTTGAGTTCCATGGTTATGTTTCCTTGTATTTAGGCTTTCATACACACTATATGCCACTTTCCATTAAAGTCAAGAAAACCCAATCCCCCTCCCCCCACCAAAATGGTACATTTTGCAGAAAACACTTGCCTTTGGAGGACATCTCGGAAAAATCGGTATTTGGTTGTGGAAGAAAGAAAAAATACAGTAAAGTATGTATCGCGTAAAATTTCTCAAATCCAACCAATCAGCAACCGGACACACATCATGCGTAAATCATCCCTGTCATTCCTGGTTCTTTTCCTTGGCGTAGCGTTCCTTTTTGCGGGAGACGCCGACGTATTTCGTCCCACCTCCTGGAAGCTCTCCGACGCACCAGGTTCACTTTCCCCCGAAGGAGTCCTGCAGGTCACGGGGACTGGTGAGACCTGCAATTATTTTCTTTCCGAGGCATATCCCTTCCAGGCTGGACACTTGTATATGGTCACCTTTGAGGGACGCTTTCCACACAAGGCACGCGGCACCGCCATCACGGGCATCTCAAAACTCAACACCGACCACCTGGAGCTGACACAGAATTGGGAGACCTACTCCGACCTCTATGCCTTCCAGAACAATCGGGAAACAGGCGCGACTCTGCGCATGGGACAGTGGCACCTCCTGGGAGATGTGGAATTCCGAAACATCCGCGTCGCCGAAGTCTATCCGATTTATGCACAGATGGACGGCATTATCCTGGGTGACGGCGAAAGCCTGAAGACCAGCGAATATGTCTTTGTCAGTTCATACAACTCCCGCGGACACATGGAATCCCGCGTCCTGGACACCTTCACCACGGGCTTTAATACCGACCGGCTGGTTTTCGGCGCCGAAGACGAAATCATCTACCGCTTCGACGTCAATGGACGGAAATTCCAGAAGGGGCACCTGGAGACGGGCATCCACTACTACGAAGCAGGCTGCCTCTCCGTTGCCATCAGCGCCGACAAGGAGAAGTGGACCGAGGTAGCAAGCCTGAACAAAGCGGACTCCATCAGCATCGACCTGCCACAGGAATTCTTCCCTGCGGAGGTCCTCTACCTGCGCCTTAAGGCGGTGTCGGGAAATGCATACGACAGCGACAAATCCGATGCGGGGTCCTTCCAGGTCAACAACGTGCGCTTCATTGCGTCCATTGACGGCGGCGCCATCGAATTGATGGGAAGCACCCGTTACGCGGAAATTCTCAAGAAAGACGGGCAACTGGAGGTGACGATCCAGGATGTGGGAGACGCAGTTCCGGGGGGCGACAACCGCCTTACCATGGCCGTCAAGAATCTGACCCAGAAGGCGCTGACGCTCCAGCCTAAGACCATCCTACAGCAGGATCAGCGCGTCTGCCCACCCACCCAGGCTGAGCCGGTTGTCCTGGAAGCAGGGGAGGACCGTCTTCTCTCCCTGCCCTACGCGCTGGATGATACTGGCACCTGGATGCTCCTGGCATCCTTCCAGGGAGACGCGAGCCTGGAAATCCAATGCCAGCTCACCGTCTCCGACTACTTCAATACCTCCTACGGCGAACTCCTTTCCCAGGATGGCACCGCCGCCATCTGGAGCGCGGCCCCCGAATGGAAGATTCCCCAGAACCGCATGGTTCCCAAGAAGACCGGCGATGCGCTGCGTGTTGCCGCCGCCCAGGGGGAATCCGAAGCCGTCCAGCTGGTCCTGACTCCCTCGCAAGAGCTCACGGGAGTGAATTTCCAGATGAGCGACCTGAAAAACGCCCAGGGAGACCTCCTTTCGGCTTCCAATCTGGAACTCCTTCGGGTGCACTATCTGGACATCCAGAAAAAGACCGACGCCTCCAGCGTGCTGGGTTACTGGCCCGATCCCCTGCCTGCCGTGCGTCCTGACATGACTCTGGCAGCAAACCGCACCCAGCCCTTCTTCCTGCGGGCGAATGTGCCAGAGAACACCCCTGGAGGCATCTACAAAGGCGTTGTGACCATCACGGCTGCCCATGGCTGGAAGGCGACCATCCCTCTGGAAATCCGCGTATTCGGTTTTGCCCTGCCGAAGGAGATGACCTGCCAGACGGGCTTTGGATTTGATGCCAATGTCATCCAGGCATACCACAAGCCCCAGACCGAAGAAGAGTGCCAGCAACTGGTGGATATCTATCTGAAATTCCTCTCCCGAAACCACATCAGCCCATACAATCCCGCGCCACTAATTCTTCTCCCCGTTACCCTGCAAAAAGGAGAGACCCTGGCAGATACTCACGTGAATATCGACTGGACACGATGGGATGTCGCCATGGAAAAGGCGTTGGACGAATACCACTTCAATTCCTTCGTCATGCCAATCGAGGGGCTGGGAAGCGGCACCTTCCATTCACGCATCGAACCCAAGTTCCTGGGCTTCTCCGAAGACACCCCCGAATATCAGAAGCTCCACCCCGAGTATCTGGGAATACTCCAGGAGCACCTGAAGCAGAAGGGCTGGCTGGAAAAGGCATACGTCTATTGGTTCGATGAACCAGACACCAAAGACTACGATTTCGTCCTGAACGGCTTCCGGAAACTCAAGGAAGGCGCACCGCAGCTCCGCAGACTGCTTACCGAATCCATCGAACCGCCATTGCTGGGTGGTCCTAATCTCTGGTGCCCACACACCTACGGCGTCAATGACGACGACTGGGCCGCACGACGCGCCCTGGGAGAGCAGTGCTGGTGGTATCTCTGCACGGGTCCCAAGGCACCCTACGCCACGCTATTCATCGACCACCCCGGCATTGAAATGCGCCTGTGGCTCTGGCAGAGCTGGCAGCATAAAATCCAGGGCGTCCTCATGTGGTCGTCCAACTACTGGACCAGCCCTGCCGCGTATCCCGATGGTCTCCAAAATCCCTACACCGACCCCATGAGCTGGGTCTCTGGATACGATACCCCCGCCGGAACAAAAATCCCCTGGGGAAATGGCGACGGAAGACTCCTCTATCCCCCCGAAGCCGTACTGGAGGGCCCTCAGGAGAGTCTCTGCCTGGAAGACCCCGTCAGCTCCATCCGCATGGAAATGCTACGAGACGGCATTGAGGACTACGAGTATTTCGTCATCCTCCAGAAACTCATCGCTGAAAAAGCTCACTCACTCACCCCCGACGAGACACAACGCTATTCTTCCCTCCTGGAAGTCCCCGCCGAAGTCACCTCCGAGATGACGAAATTCAATGTGGATTCCAGCCCCATGAAGGCACACCGTATCAAGCTCGCCGAAGCAATCGAAGCACTGCTGAAGAAATAAACTCCAGGCGCCCCTCGCCGTACCGATATTGACGCGCGAGGGGCAGTTTTTTCTCTTGGTAGTAGGCGGCGCAGCCGCCCTGTAGGTGCGCCTCTCGTGTAGCGCGCGCCGAAAGGCGCAAGCGAAACGAGGGGCAAGGCGCCAAGGCGCCGAAGCGTAGCCGCCCACACAGGAGATTACTCCGCCAATTTCTGGATTTCGTCGGGGGGCAGCCAGCGGGAATAGATTCGCAGGTCGTCGTAATCCCCGACGCAGGAGCGGATTTCCTTTCGGGTGCAGGGGTGGATTCCCAGCGTTCCCGCAAACCCGTCCAATTTGGGAGCGGTGTATTCCGCCGTGCTGGAGGCCACTTCCTTGCCATCCAGATAGAGCGTCCGCAGACCGGGCTTCCAGGTAATGGCGATATGGGTCCATTCCTTTACGCGCAGGGGATTCGGGATATCCGCGAAGAGCATCTGGGGCGTGGTGATGCCTGTCCCGCCCAGGCGTGCCCGGAGCTTCCCATCCTGGAGATAGATGCCGATTTCGTCATATCCCGACGGGGTGTAATTCTGGTCGGTCTCCATGAGATAGAAGATACAGGGTATGATGTCTTTCCCGTTGAGCCAGGCTGGCTCGTAGGTGGGACGAAGCCAGAAAGAAACCGTTCCTTCCTCGGGACGTTCACCCAAAATCGCACTTCCCCCAGGCAGAACCAGAGACTTCCCCGCAGAGACATGGATGCCCTGACCATGCCTGCCCGGCACCATCTCGACGCCGCTGGCGCCCGTGTGGAGATGATTGCCCGACACATCATAGATGAAGGGCATGGACTGGTTGAAGTCATAACGAAGCACTAACCCCTCTTCGGGTGTTTCCGATGGCGCAGGCACCGCGTCCAGCTTGCTCTGGAACGTCCTGGCAATCTCCGCCTGACGCGCCGACTCGGATTCACGATAACGGCTCAGCGCGGAATCAATTTCCTCCTGAGAGAGACCAGGACGACGACGGGGACGCTTGAGGATTGCGGGCTCGTGTCCCAGGAATTCCACACACCCCTCCAGGCAATCCATCAACCGCGTGCGTTCTGCCAAAAGTGGTGCGGCCTCCCGCGTGTATTCCTTCCAGGAGACGCAGACCTTGGGATTCACCTCCAGAAGAGAGTTTATGCGCTTCGACAATGCGGGGTTTGTGTCACCCAGTTCATCCCTTGCCGCCTCCAGGAGACAGAATAGCTCGTAATCCTCCATGCCATCCCGCAGGACTTCCCAGCGGATGGAGGAGATGGGCTTGCCGGAGGCATCGGGATAGATCAAGCTGCCGTCTCCATTGGAGACACGGAAAGTCTCTCCCGAGCGCCAGGGGTCCTTCCGACTCCAGCAGTTGACACACCAGTAGAGGATGCCGTCCAAATCATGCTTCCAGGTCTGCCAAAGCCAGACACGGGTTTCCACGATGGGCGAGTCAATCCAGATATTGGGGAATGGGGGGCGATTTCCGAATGCCACATACCACCAGACATTCCGATTCTTCGCCTGTTCAGCGGCGGCCTTGACGGGGTCGTAGGTATAGGTCTCGGGACACCAGGTATCCACAAACACCAATTCAGGCGGAAAACTCCGGGCCGTCATCATATTCTGGATGGCGGTTCCCGCAGCCATCTTGACGGGTGAAAGAGTGGCATTGATGTCGGGATAGGCCTCGGGGACAGGCTCGTCCGCCAAATAAGTATAGAAGTATTTCAGCCAGCCCTTTTGTGCCAGGTGTTCCTGGTAGATGGCACTCCACATCTCCAGGGGCTTCCGCAGTTTCGCCTCGTGGGAGGTAATGCCCAGTGCCAGCGCCCGTTCCATATCCGCGTCAAATCCGGACCAATCCACCTCGGCGGGAACTGCAGTGGTTCCATGGGCGACGTATTCCCACTGAGGCCAGCGGTCCACCTTGTCATTCTGGAGCTCCACAGAACGAATCGTGGGAGCAACCAGCTCCAACACACTGCCATCCCCCCGCTTCAACAAGGCGGAGAGGGTCGCGCCAGATACCCCACTGACCTGGAAATGCACGCGGAAGAGCCCCTTCCCCGGAAGCCTCTCCGCGAGTCCCTCCAATTGGAAATGGTTCTCACCCGCCGACAAGATACGGGCTTCGGAGATTTGCTTGTTATCCTGGTCCGTCAGGGATAGTGTGAGGACACCAGCACCCGTGCTGTCGGCCGTCACCTCCAGGGCATCAGCTTCCGTAAGAGCCAGATAGGGATTCTTGACAAGCTTCGGCGACCGCGCCATGGTATAGGGAGAAATGCGGTGCTGGAGCATATCCTCGTCAATGGCCCACATATCCATGTTATAGGAATGGACTTTTCCGCCGTGAGTGCCGAAAGCGCTGACGAGACTGGAGGAAGCGGGCATCGTGAAATTACGGACACGCAGAGTCACGGGGACTGGTGTCTCGTCCGTATTTCGCGCCTTGAGGAGGATGGTCCCTCGGTATGTCCCCGGGCAGGTTCCCGTGGGCACCACCACATCCACCCAGAGGGTCTCGTTCCCGTATGCCGCCACATCGAAGGAATCCAATGGCAGTAGCGGATCGGGTGTAGGCCCCACGTAGTCCACTTTATACTGCGGCACGCAGGTCATGACCTGGCCAATGCGGCGGATCCGCACCGCGGATGCGGGAATGGCATGGCCCTTTTCATCCACGAGGGGCTTCGCCAAACGCGCCTTCACCTGTATCAACGGCGAGACTCCGCCAAAAAGCGAAATCTGCGCGGCCTCCATCTCATTGCGCGCCGCATCCAGGTTGATTTCTCCGCCGATCGTCCCCGAAAAGGCATCCACGGGGCGCATACGCCCCAGGGAATTCTGCACACCATAGACCACTGCCTCGGCGGGCTTCTTCCGACGAAGCATCTCTTTGGCGTAGATGCTGTAATCCATGCGATGGCGCAAGGCGTATGCCTCCTCCTCCAACAGGGGACACAACTCGGGCATCTGGTCGCAGTTCACCCCAATGAGAGTCCTGGCATCCGCCACAAGCGCCTTGTCGCCGTCGTCGGTGGAAGCCTCCAATGCCGCCAGCACATCACCGAGGATTGCCTTGACCCGACTGACGCGCTTCACCCAGTGGGTACGGAAAAGTGGCACCCCATCGCCATCATTGAAATCAAAGTGATGGACCAGATTCTCGCCAACATCTATGGTCCCTGACTTGACGGCCTGGGGAACGATATCATCCTTCCAGACAAAAGAGGGATGGACGGACTTCTCCGTGCCTGGGACAAAATTCAGCGGGCGGTTGTAATTGCCGAAACGGATGACACCCTGGGCATTCTTGAAACGCTCGGTCTTCGTGGGCGCCCAGCAGAATGCCTCGCCATTCGGGATATGACGGAAACGGCCAATCTGGAAGCCCCACTCCGTGCCCTCTGCGGGCTTGCCACCCAGGCTCTTCATGTCGATGACCACATCCGACTTCCAGGCATAGAGTTCACGTTTCACCGACACCGTCCAGTCGCCATTCCAGGATTTATCACCATTCAACTCGTCGAACTGCGTCCCGATGGCATTGTAGATGAAGTGGTATTTCTGGCCATTGGGTTTGATGAGGAAGATATCCACCGTATCGTCATCCCAGACGACCCCATCCCGTGTCGCCACAGTCATGGGAATCTTCGCCATGGCGGGTTCCTCCAACTCCACACGCAAATGGAGCTGGTCTCCCTGGGTCCAAATCCAGATATCGCTCCTGCAGTCAGGCTTCGCGGTGCCGTCCACCCGTATCAAATCCCCGAGAAAGCATCCCGACAGGGGTCCTTCCGCCTCGGGGACCGTAGCAAAGGGCGTCCACTGCTGGGCGAATAATGAAAATGCCAGAGCACAGAAAACCAGGGAGATGTATTTATGAATCATGTTCATGGAGCTTAGGGATGCATCGTCGCCATGGAAGGGCATTAAAGAAGGCGCTGTTCCTTATGGATGACATGCAGGAAATAGGCACCCAACGCAAAGATGGCAAGAATCCAGGAAATGGGGTAACTCCACATGATGGCACGAATGGAATGATAGTCCCCGACGCAGACGAAACGCACCCACAGGATACGGAAGACACACACAAAGAACAGGGTCAAGATGAAGGCAACCATGGAGTGTTTCATGCCTCGCAAGGCACCGCTCAGCACATCCATGATACCGCAAATGCCATAGGGTGCGACCACAATCACCAATCGTTGGAACCCCAGTGCCACAACCGCGGAATTGTCGTTGTAGATGGCAAGCAACTCCCGTCCCCAATAGACCGTCATTCCCCCCAGAATCATCATAAGCGACACGGAAAGCACCATGCATGTCAGGGCGCCTTTCAAGATACGCTGGATTTTTCCCGCGCCGAGATTCTGCCCCGCAAAACTGATGGATACCTGGAAGAAGGAGAATGATACGCTGTGTGTCAGCCCCTCCAGGCTACTGGATGCGGCACACCCCGCAACAGCCAATGCACCGAAGCTGTTGACGGCAGTCTGTATCATCATATTGGATAGCCCGAAACAGGAACTCTGAAGCCCCGAGGGGATGCCCACACGAAGAATGCCAGAGACCATGAGTGGATCGAAACGGAGTTCATGAGTACGCAGGAACCCCACCTCCGGAACCTTCCGAAGGGTAATCCATACCAACGTGGCGGCAATCACCTGGGAAATGAAGGTCGCCCAGGCAACGCCATCCGCCTGCATGTGCAGCTTCACCACAAAGAACAGGTTCAAGAAGACATTGACCACACCGCCGATGGTCAGATAATACATGGGGCGCTTCGTATCACCAATCGCACGCAGGATGGCACTGCCAAAATTGTATATCAAAATAAACGGCAGGCTAGAGAGATATATCCGCACATAAAGGACCGCCATCTCCAGGATGCTCTCCGGAGTATTCATCCAGCGCAGAAAAATCCTGGCACAGGGCACCAACACCAACGCCAGAACAATCCCACAGCCAATGGACATGGCCATGGCAGTCTGCGTCACCAAATGAAGGCGCTTCCAATCCTTCGCACCAAAAAAATTCGCCGCCAGGACATTAGCGCCGATGGCCAATCCCATGAACAAACAAATCTGCAGATGAATCAGCGGTCCCGTGGAGCCCACCGCCCCCATGGCCTCGGCGGAACCATATCGTCCCACAACCACCATGTCCGCCGCATTGAAGGTCAACTGAAGAAGCGTCGACAACAGACAGGGTATGGCAAATGCGACGATACGCCGCAACAAGGGCCCGTCTGTCAAATCCAGAACATGTGATTTGCTATTTGCCGCCATTGAGACCGCCTTCCAGGACCACGCGCAAACAAAATCATGTCCTCATCACACGGCGCATGGTCTGGAGCAACGACTCGATCTTCATGGGCTTGGGTTCATGGGCATTCATGCCCACCGCCAAGGACTTCTTCCGGTCCTCTTCGAAGGCATTGGCGGAAAGCGCGATAATCGGCAGCTGTTCATATCCAGGCATCTTCCGTATTGCAATGGTAGCCTCGTAGCCATTCATGACAGGCATCTGGATATCCATCAGGACGAAGTCATAGTAGTCTGGGCCCTTGCTGGACACAAGCTGAACGGCAATCTTGCCGTCCTCGGCCGTCTCCACCACAAGCCCGGAATCTTCGAGGATTTCCAGCGCGATTTCACGGTTCATCTCGTTATCCTCCACCACCAGCACGCGTTTACCGGTCAGGGCCATGTCTCCGCCCCACTCTTCCACCGACAGGTGTTCTTCTTCGAAAGAGGCAATGGCCGCCTCATCCATCACCTGGAAAGGCATCACGATGATGAATTTCGTTCCCTTGCCCAATTCGCTTTCCACACGGAGGCTCCCCCCTGCCAAATCCGTAATCCGCTTGACAATGGACAACCCCAGTCCAGCGCCTTCCTGCCGGGAAACCGTGGAGGTATTCTCCCGGGAGAATGCCTCAAAGAGGTGTTCCTGGAACTCCTCGGACATGCCAATGCCTGTGTCGGAAATCTCAAAACGATAGTTCGCCTGACCATCCATCACGTCGCTGACTTGCTCAATGCTGTATTGGACACAGCCACCCTCAGGAGTATACTTCACCGCATTGGAAAGAACATTAATCAGGACCTCGTTGAAATGCAGTTCATCCGTATAGACATACGGATTGGGAAGTTTCCGCACATTGACCTTGAAATCAATGGCTTTGGGAAGGGCAAGAACCTCACCCATCAATTTCACACTTTCAATCATCTCCCGCAAATCCAGGGGGGCATTCGTCAGAACCATCTTGCCTTCTTCAATGCGGCTCATTTCCAGAATGTCATTAATCAGGTTGAGCAAATGACCACCGGATGTCTTGATCTTCTGCAAGCTGTCCGCAACGCGCTGCGGGTCATCACCATGCCGAAGGGCAATCTCCGTATAACCCAGAATCGCATTCATGGGCGTACGGATATCGTGGGACATATTGAAAAGGAACGTCGTCTTGGCGCGGCTCGCCGCACGGGCCAGGTTGGTGCGATACACGGAAAATACCGACATCAACAACGCAATCCCAACGATGATACCGATAATCCAAAGGAAGGTCTTAACATTCACTGTGCCAGAACGCTTTTCATAAACCGACTCGAACAGCATCGTACTAAGTTCATCCTCAGAAAGCGCGCTGCTGGATTTTGTGAGAAGCGACCTCAACTTTGGAGAAGAAGAGGTAGAGATAAACATGGAGATGACTCGGGAGAAGGTGGATTTGTCAATCTGCTGATACTGCAGTGAGGGGAAACTGTTGATTTCGTCAATGAGATACCGCGCCACTGCCATTCTATCAATTGTCATTCCAGCACGACCATCGTTGACCGCCTGGTAACATTCGGAAAACCCATCCAAAAGCAAAGTCTTGTAGCCGAATTTCTTCACAAGTTCAATCTCGTCAACGCGGAAAGAGGGCAAGGCCACGATATTCCGCGTATCCACTGGCGGATTTTTCTGTTTCACCCAGCAGAAAGGAGAATCCACCCAATCCTGCTTGAAATATGTCTTTTCGTTTGCGGGTTCCTCGCCATTAATGGAAACTACCACCTCGGCGGCAGGGTCATTCACGCGACAGTCAAATTCCAGTCCCGTGCGTTCGGTAAAGCGCTTGAATATCCGCGGGAAGAATCCGCCCGCTACACCTGTCTCCCAGTCTATTGTCACAAAAGGAGGCAGGATGTTGTCAAAAGAAACGACGGTCTTCTTGCCCCGACGGGAAGCCACGTATTCAATCTCATCCACATCCAAAGAAAGAACACCACTCGTGGAAAAGAGATGCTTCTCGTATAGTTCCAGGATGCACTTGTGATTCTCTCGGAGCAACTCCTCAAGGGCACTGTCAAATTCTTCCTTCACCCATGGTTTGTTCTTGTTGAAACAGAAATAACAGAGTTGCGTCGGCAATACGGTCAAGGGCAACAAATCGCTGTTGTCCCGATTCGCAAGTGTGTACACGGCATCCAGATGGCCTTCACGGACTTGATTCTCGGCCTCATGCAGATTGTTGAAGGGGATCAACTCGCACTCCACACCGCGCTCACCAAGGAATTTCTTCAGATTCTGTATCGCAAGAGAACCACGCAAAATACCCACACGCTTTTTTTGCCAGGTATCGGGACGATTTTCAAGCAACGTACTATCCTGGCGGGTCATCAGTGCGTAATAGAGAGGCCCGATATTGAACTTGGAGTAATCGTAGACTTTCGCACGCTCTGGCGTCCAGACCGCCGCTCCCATGATGTCAATCGCTCCCATGGCAAGCGCACGCTGCACCTCCGAATAAGAGGCTACGATGGGCTTCAGATTCCACCCCTGGCGCTTCGCCACCAGTTCCGTCAATTCGCTGACCAATCCACTGAATCTGCCATCCTCCTGACGAATGGAGAGTCCCTGCTCCACATAGGCACCCAACCGCACAAGACGCGTGGTGTCATTTTCGTCAGAAAAGTACTTCTTTTCCAATTCGTAGATGAACTCTGGCTCATCCATCCGCATATATTGCAGTGCCTCAGAGATGGAATGCGCCAAGGCTTTCTGTTCCAAGGGAGGCGCCAAAAAGAAATCCACATGGCCGCAGCAATCCACTACCTTCCCCTCGCCACCGGTTCTAGCAGGACCTATCACCAGGTCAAAACGACCATCCACCAGACCTTGCTTCAAATCGTTGTTGTCACGGGCAGCACATAGGGAGAAAGCGATTGACTTGTCTCGGGCATAGTCATCCAATACCCGACGGAAAATTTCATCCTCGCCCTGCACGAAGCCGATTTTGAGTTCGTCTTCCCGATGCGCCAGGGACTCCTTGGTAATGGAAGCGCCTTTGAGTGTCAGTAAATCAACGCCTAGTCGTCCCGCAGAATGGTTCGGCATCACAAAACGCTTCGTATTCTCCGAGGAGAAATAAACCCCGCAGGCGAAGGAAGGAACCGAGAAATCCGCATCGGCGAAATTCCTCTGGCAATATTGAATCTGGATTTTCGCACCGAGAATTTTGTTCAAGCGGCCCAACAATTCGTGAAAATATCCATCCATGGAAGCATACCGATCATCGCCTTTTTGAATATAGGCTACGACAGTGTTCACGGGATAATATCTCGACCTGAGGTTCGCCATCCAATCGGGATATTCTCGGTCGAGCCTTGTCATGGCTTCATCGATTTCGGCCATGAGCGCCACGTCATCCTTTCGTGTTACCAGATGATTTCGGCAAGGGTTATAAGTCTCGATGGTCTTCAGCCCCTTCGTCACAGCAAAGCCATCGTATGCCACCATATCCAACTCGCCTCTCCGAAGTGCCTCAACGCCTTTCTCCTCTGTGGGATAGCGGGTGATTTCATAGTCGATGCTGTGGTCTTCGGCAAAATTCTTGAATTCCACCTCATTCTGGTCGCCTTCCAAGACGCCGACGCGCACCCGTCCCCATTTTTCCATTTGGTCAATGCGGAATTGGAATTCTTTTTCTGGCAAAATACGAATGCTACACCCTGAATAAGCCATGGGACGCGCCGAAAACAACATCCGCTCCCCACGCTCGGGTTCCCAGCCGACAAAGTCCACGATGTCGATTTCACCCCGTTCCATCATCTCCAGCATCTCGCCCCAGGGATGATCGAAAGCGACATACTCCACATCCCAGCCGGCTTCCAACGCCAGCAACTCCATGAAATCATAGCCGTAGCCTGACTTCGTGCCATCCTTTGCCTGCAAATGGCACCCGGGATACTCGTAGAAACTCACCCGAACCGTGCGTGCAAACAGGGCACTACTCACGAGAAGGAAGAACAGGAATAAACGCAGGAAGAGTGGCAGTCTTTTCATCGTCTTTTTCGGAAATGCGCTTCCGACTTGGCACGAAAATACGAATCGATACAAGGACTTGTGTACAACTTTAAGGATAAGATAATTCCTTTTCCTCTTTCTACCACTATTTTCGAGTCAATAACCCCACAAGAACATATTCCGTATCCACAAAGCGGTCATTTTTTCTGCAAATCACCTAGCGAGCACGCCACACCGACAGACAGCCTCTCTTCACACGACTGCGAAAAAAAGTTTTTTACCGTTTTGCCCTTCCGAATCTACAGGAAACAATACATTCTATCCGTTTCCGTTCTGTATATCGTACGATTTCTCACCATCACATTGCCATGCAACTCGCCGCATACTACTTTCCGAACTATCATCAGGATGCCCATAACGCAGAATTCCACGGAGAAGGATGGACCGAATGGGATTTGATGAAATGCGCTCGCTCACGATTCGAGGGTCATCGCCAACCGCGCATCCCGCTGTGGGGCTATGAGGACGAAGCGGACCCCGCCGTCATGGCGAAGAAAATCGACGCGGCGGCCCAGGCGGGCCTGGACGCCTTTGTCTTCGACTGGTATTGGTATGACTCGCCATTCCTGCAGCGTGCATTGGATGAGGGATACCTCCAGGCCCCCAACCGCAGCAAGGTGAAATTCGCGTTGATGTGGGCCAACCACGACTGGTTTGACCGCCATCCCATCGGCTACAAGAAGGCAGAGAATCCCGACCTGCTCTATCGCTGGAATTCCACCTACGAGAATATCGGCGAGACCTGGGACTACATCATCGAGAGATACATGACTCGTCCCGAATACTGGCGTGTGAATGGGCTACCCTATTTTTCCATCTACAACGTGAACCGCTTCATCCAGCAGATGGGCGGCGCGGAAAAGACCAAGGAAGTGCTGGCGCTGCTGCGGGCGAAGGCGCTCCAGGCGGGTCTTCCTGGCGTCCACATCAACGCGGTGTGGTATGACAATCTGGAGGGTCAGCCCTTCTGCGCCTGCTCCCCGAAACTCTGGAGTGAACAGGTTGGCTTCAGCAGCTACACCAGCTACAACAGCGTCGCTACAACCGCTATCTGGAACACCACGGCACTGACTGTGGATTTCCGACAGGCAGCCGACGAATATCTGGAATTGGCACGGAAGGCCATCAACACACTCCCCGCGCCATATTTCCCCGTGGTCACGGCAGGTTGGGATGTGACACCACGAACCATCCAGTCGGAACCATACCGCAAAGGCGTCTATCCATACTTCTCCATTATGGAATTGGATCCGCAGGCTTTCTATGACGAAATCATGGAACTGAAAAAGGCACTCGCCCACAAACCCCAGGAAGACCAGGTCATCTTCTTCAACGCCTGGAATGAATGGACCGAAGGAAGTTACCTGGAACCCGACACCGACTTCGGAACACAACTCCTGGATCAAATCAAATTGGCAAAAAATGACTGATTTTTCCAATCCTGACTTGATTTTTGCCCCAAAAGTTAATAGAATAGTAACAAGCGCGTTTTTTTCGCGTGAAGTTTTTTTCTCGAAAACACCAAAAACAAACCTGAATCAACCATGAAAAAATCCTTTACTCTGATTGAATTGCTGGTGGTCATCGCCATCATCGCCATCCTGGCCGCCATGCTGCTGCCCGCATTGTCCAAAGCCCGCGAGAAGGCCCGCGCCATCTCCTGCACCAACAACCTGAAGCAGCTGCAGTTGGGTAACCTGCTTTACGCCAACGACTATGATGACTATCTGCCCTTCATCGTCTTTGATCCCCGCGGCTTTGGCGAACAGCCTTGCAATGCCAAGACCTACTACAACTGGGGTCAGTTCTCCGTCTGGTTCTCCGTCAACCCCCTGATTCCCGGCGCCCCCATGACCTTCCTGGATTGGTACAACAAGGATAAGGCCGCTGCCATGTCTGGCGGTGCTGACGAATCCGCCTGGCACAAGGTCACCCTGTGCCCCTCCTGCCCCAGTGCCGACCGCATCTACGGTAACAACGCCTACGATATCAATGCGGGTATCGGCTTCTGCCTGGGCATCTCCACTTCCGACTGGATCTTCGATACCGTGGGAACCAAGAACGGCAAGGCCGCCTCTGGCTGGCACCGCGTCAGCAGCCTGAAATCCGCCGGTATCACCGTCAACCTGACCGATGGCGCTCAGATGACCGAAATCGACGGTAACTGGGTCGACTCCATGATCATCACTCCCCACCTGGTGGATGCCCTCGGCGCTGGCCGCACCCGCTTCTTCCGCCACAGCAACCAGCTGAACGCATCCTTCGCAGACGGTCACGTGGAGGCCATTCCTCTCCAGAAACAGGCGACTTCCAACTCCAGCGGCAACCGCTACTTCCTGGCGGACTACTGCTGGTATCCCGGCGTGGATATGCCCGGCGGCGATAAATAATTCTCAATTCTCAATTCTCAATTCTCAATTCTCTTCAATGCTCATCAATAATCTTCTTAATTGAGCATTGAGCATTGAGAATTGAGAATTGAAATAAGTCCTTCCTTGTGATTTAGGATTAGATATTTTCCGCCTCCCAGTGGCAGTTTCAGGTTATTTCGTCCTGGGTGTGGCGTATCCAGCTCTTTGCGGATGCGTAGAATTGTCTCCCGACTGGGTGGCAGTGGCAGATGGAATCGATGCCGTAGCACCCGTGGAAAGAGCGCATCGGGCAAATCCCGCCATTGCTGGATTGTGGTCCGTGACGGCAGTGCGTTAGCGGCGGCCTCCTCCAAATATGCGGCATCCTCTCGGAGTGCCTCGATAGTGGCCAGGATTCCCGCGTCACTCCCGAATGCCTCCCGCCACCAGGGCATCAGTTGATTGCGGATGCGATTCCGATTGCAATCGGAAATGCGGTTCGTTTCGTCCGTACACCACTCCGTCACGCCATTTTTTTGTAGGAATTCCTCCAGGTCTTGCTTACGGCAACGCAAGAGTGGCCGTGCCAGGCGTGTGCCGTCTTCCAATACTCGGAATGGCTTCAGCCCCACGAGCCCCGTAGTGGATGCGCCACGCAGAATCCGCAGGAAGAGTTCCTCCATGGCGTCATCCGCGTGATGCGCAAGAAATACCAACTGGTGGCGTTCTGCCGTCAGAGCACTCCATTTTTCCAAGCGCAGGCGCCGTGCCGCACTCTCCAGAGATTCGTTTGGTTTGCGTTCCCCCCGCACATCCAACCGAAAACATTGAAATGGAATTCCGCGGTTCCCGCAGAAATCCCGGCAATATCCCTCGTCCGCCTCGGCGGCATCTCCCCGGAGCTGATGATTGAAATGCACCGCGGAGACTGGCCACCCCGCCAAATGGAGTGCCAAGAGCAACGCAGTAGAATCCGCGCCTCCCGAGAAGCCCACCAGCGCCTCCTGAGAAGGCAGAAGGAACTCCCGAATGGCCTCCAAGGGATTCATCGTCCAAGCCACCTACTCGATATTCATGATTTGCTCACGAATCTTCGAGAGCTCCACCTTCAGCGCCAGCGCATCCTGGGAAATGCACAAATCCGCAGTCTTGGAGGAAAGGGTGGTGATTTCGCGATTCATCTCCTGTCCCAGGAACTCCAATTCACGCCCAGGAAAGCGCTCTTCCATCAACTGGAAATACTTCGTGAGGTGGGTCTTCAGACGAACGACCTCCTCCGTGATATCCGCCTTCTCCGCAAAGAAGACCAATTCCTTGGCAAGACGCTCGTCATCCGCTGCCATGACGGCACCTAACTCCGCCAGACGCGCACGCAAGCGCTCCTGGAGTTGAATCAGCGCCTCCTTGCCACGACCCTCGATATTCGCTAGCAGCGCACGAATGGTCTCGCCTCGTGCCATCAAATCCGCCTTCAGGTGCACGCCCTCCTCCAGACGGTATGCACGAATGGCACCGATAGCGGTATTCAGAGCGGGTTCCAGCAACGCCTGCAGGGCTTCCTGGGCGTCTTTCTGGGAATTCGCCAGCACACCAGGCACCTGCAACACATCGCCAACCAGGGGATGGTGCACGATGCCAGAAGACTTCGCCAATGCCGTGAGTTCCTTGGCCACCGCCGTAAAGACCTCAGCGTCGATATGAGAAGCCTGAGCCATGAACTCGGGCTTCAGCTGATAGGAAATCGCCAGATAGAGGCTTCCACGGGAGAAGACCTGCTGAACCGCCTGACGGATCTGCTGTTCCCAACTGCTCAGTTCCTTGGGAATCGAACAACGCAAATCCACCTGACGGCGGCTATTCACTGCGGAAATCTCCACCGTCAGCGTACCGCAATCACCGGTGGCGACGCCGCGCCCGAATCCAGTCATGCTTTGCATCTTTTCGTCTCCTCCCTGCTACAACTTACACCGAGAATCTCACAAAGCAGCAATCGCCATCCTTCACGATGTATTCCTTGCCCTCAATGCGGAGTTTTCCCGCTTCCTTGGCCTGGTTCCAGCCACCGTATGTCATCAAATCATCGTAGGAAATGACTTCCATGCGAATGAAACCACGCTGCATATCGGTATGGATCTTCCCTGCCGCCTCAGGTGCAGTCGCCCCAGCGGTCACCGTCCAGGCGCGGGTTTCATCGGGACCCGTGGTGAAGAAAGTCAGGTAATTCAGCATCTTGTAGCCCGTGTGAATCACGCGCTGCAGACCACTTTCCTCAATCCCCAAGTCCGCCATGAACATCTGGGCTTCCTCGGCATCCAATCCCTGGAGCTCCGTCTCAAATTTCGCGCAGACGGGAATGACTTCCATCTTGTGCTCGGACGCCTTGGCAATCAACGCCTGGGAAATGGGTTCCTTGCCGAAATTCTTGTAGGTCTCTTCGTCGGTATTGGCGCACACGAAAGCGGGAATGAGGGTCAGGAGCTGCATCTGCTGCGCCACTTTGGTCTCGTCCTCGTCCTCATGGTCGTATTCGGGCATCTGGCCATTCTCCAGGGCTTCCAGGAAACGCTGGGAGAGCTCCAGGTCCAATTTCGCCGTGGGATCCATTGTCACGCCACCGCGATTGCCCTTCTTCGCCTTTGCCACCTTCTGCTGGAGGAATTCCAAGTCCGCCAACATCAACTCCGTCAAGATCAAGTCCAGGTCCCGGCAGGGATCCAGGCTCTCTTTCACGTGGGTGACATCGGGATCCTTGAAGCAACGGACCACGTGGGCAACCGCATCCACACCACGAATGTGGGAAAGGAACTGGTTGCCAAGACCCTCGCCTTTGCTGGCGCCTTCCACCAATCCCGCAATGTCAATGAACTTCATTGTCGCGGGAATCACCTTCGCGGATTTCTCCAACTGGGCCAATTTGTCGATACGAGCATCGGGAACAGGCACAATGCCCGTGTTGGGCTCGATGGTACAGAAGGGAAAATTCTCCGCGGCAGCCTTGCCATTGGAGAGTGCATTGAAAAGGGTGGACTTGCCAACATTGGGCAGTCCCACAAAACCACAGGAAAGAGACATGATCGAATGAAAAAACGATTGGTTTTCAACAAAAAAGATACTGATTGCGCCGTCACGGCGCAAGTGAGGGGCGGAACCCGTTTGGGTAGGAGGCGCCGAAAGGCGCCCGTAGGTGCGCACCTCGCGTAGCGCGCGCCGTCAGGCGCAAGTGCAGCGAGGGGCAAGGCAGGCGCAAGCGAGGGGCGGAACCCGTTTTGGTAGGGGGCGCCGTTCAGGCGCCCGTAGGTGCGCCCCTCGCGGAGTCGCGCGCCGAAAGGCGCAAGCGCAGCGAGGGGCAAGAATTATTCCTCCTTTTTCCCGCCAAAGAGTCCCTTGACCGCATTGAAGCCGCTCTTCACGCCATCGGAGACCGCGCCTGCGGCCGCCTTAGCGCCATTCCCCACTGCCTTTGCGGCATCGGAAGCCAGGCCGGTCAATTTTGCGAAGGCCTCCTTGGAGACATCCACGACGCTGGTCAGCGTCTTGGTAAGGATCTGCTTGTTGGCGTCTAGGAAAGAAGTGCCGCCTTCCTTTTCCTTTCCAATGTCATGCAGAGTAACCGTGGGGAGAGGAATGGGTGCCGCAACACCCTGGAGAATCTTCGCGGACAAACGAATCTTTCCCCCAGAGACACAGACTTCCTCGATAACCACCTTCTGACCACCCTCTTCGGACTTCTCCGCGACCTCAGGCTTCTCCTCTTTTTCGGGCTTTTCGGACTTGTCGCCGTTCAGGTTATTCAGAATCGTGCCGATATTGGAATTTCCCAACCCCACCTCGTAGGTGATGGCGGGGTCTTCCACCAAAATCTGTTTCACCACGATGGTATCCGAGAAAAGAATCGTCCCCGGAAGGACATGGACATAAATCCGTCCCACGGAAATTGCATTGTCAGTCTTATATCCCTCGGGATTCCCCACCACCAAATCGCACAACTCGAAGCGCATGCGGAGCACAGAAAAATCCACTTTCCCCAGGGTAACGGGGACGCCCAGCATCTTAGGCCCGTAGGTCTCCACTGCGGTCTTCACAATGGGATCCAGCTGGTTGATGACGATACTGACAATCAACAAAATCACGCCCACAAAAATCGCGAGTCCCAAGAGCGTCCGACGGATGATTTTCCGCATGCGGGTGCATTTGCAGCACTTCTTGGTTTCTTTGGTTTCCTTCTTCTCTTCGTCAGCCATGATGTAGTCTCCTTTGCTACGCAGGGAATGCTGCGTTCCTACTCTCTACACAAAAACACGATTGGGATTCTTCCCGAGATTACACAGAAGTTCGTATGGGATAGAGCCCACCTTCTGGGCCAACTCCGTGGCGTCAATGCGCTCGGCGCCCTGGCTACCCAGCAGGACCACCTCGTCCCCCACAGTAGCGTCGGGAATATCCGTCACATCCGCCATCATCATCCCCATGCAGACCCGTCCACGAATCGGGGCGCGCCTGCCGCGGACCAGCACCTCCACTTGGTTGCCTAGCGTCCGGGGATAGCCATCCGCATATCCAACGGGAATCACCGCAATCCGCCGTGGCTTATCCGTCACCCGATAGATACCGCCGTAGGAGATTTCCGCTCCCACGGGGATGGTCTTCAGAGAAATCAGTTTGCTGGTGAAATCCATGACTGGCTCAAAGGTCAGCCCAGGGGTCCGTAGGTCACTGCCGTAGCCATAGAGAGTAAACCCAGGACGTACAATGGGATACTGCAAGCCCACACCCGCCAGCATGCCCGGGGTGGCACTCTCGTGAATTTCCGTGGCCGTGGCAGGCAATGCCGAAACCGCCTTCGCAAATGCCGCACTCTGACGAGCGGTGTAGTCCTTCTCGGGACAATCCGCGCTGGCCAGATGCGTAAAGGCACCCTTGATGACCAAGCCAGGCAGGGAGGCGATTTCCGCGACCACGCCAGGCACTTCGTCCGCAAAGAATCCCAACCGGCTCATGCCGCTGTCAATCTTCAAATGCAAATCAACCACGCGATTCTGCGCAACCGCACAACAAGACAACTCGCGGATTTCCGCCAAGTTCCACCCCGCCACCGCCACATTTTCCAAAGCAGCGACCTCGCCGCATTCCGCGACATCCAGAGCGCCACCCAGCAAAATCAGACGGGTCTTCACCCCCGCATCACGCAATTCACGGGCTTCGTCCACCGTGAACACCGACAAATAGGGGACTTCCTCCGCCTCCAGCGCCCTGGCACAGGCTACAATGCCATGACCATACGCGTCCGCCTTGATGACGGGCGCCAACTTCAAACCAGAGTAACTCTCCACCATCCTGCGATAATTCGCACGGAGTTTGTCTAGGTGGATGACGATACGCGAAGGAAACATTGCAAAATAGAAAAGACGGTTGTACTTCTTTCAGGGGGAATTCCCATACTATAACCCCCAACCAGCACTTTACACGCGCACACGCGAGAACTGCCGCACGGCGCCATCAGGCGCCCGTAGGTGCCGCCCCTCGTGGAGCGTGCGCCGTCAGGCGCAAGCGCAACGAGGGGCAAGTCAGGCGCAAGCGCAACGAGGGGCAAGGCAGGCGCAAGCGCAACGAGGGGCAAGTCAGGCGGAGCCTACCTCCCCGCATCCAGTGTGAAATCGTAGAATTTGCAAGGCCCTTCGCAGCCCGTGATACCCACGAAGAGTGTTTCTGGGAGACCGTGTTCGGTATAGACCACCTTTGCGTCCCCGCAAGACACCGTCACTCGTGCGCCATAAGGGAAGCGCTGGACCTGCAATTTCAGCGTGTATTTTGTCTCGGGCTGGAATTTGTATTGTGCGGAAGCCGCCAGATGCCAGTGTGGTTTTCCCTCGGAGTATTCGTGATGCCAGACATTGATGCCATCATCATAGAGCACCACCTCCCAGTGTTCACGATATTCGGGATAGCCCGTGGCATCCGCACCAAGTTCCTTGGTCAGCACAAAGAGCGGCGCCATACGATATTGGAAAGACATGGTGGAGGACATGGTGAAATTCCCCTTCACGGGTTCTTTCCACAGCATACTGGTATAGGTCTCTGCCGCCCGTGGTCCCATCATCTCCTTGTCGGTGGCATCTGCGGGACAGACATTCACGATGGCATCATCCAGTTGTTGCCAACTCCCGCGATTTTCCCAACGGGGGCTCTTCACCATGGTCCATTGGTCCTGGGACCAGGCGCCACGCTGAAAGGACACCGCCAGCGGCTCCGCAAACAAAGCCACCGTTCCCCAAAGAAGCAACGCAAAAAGAGCAGACTTGAATTTACGCATGACGTGATTTCTCCTTGATTGGAATAAAAAAAGCGATTGTTGAAATATATTCTCTATGTGTAGCACTGCCTTGAGTCGCTCCTGGCAATCCCACATAACCACCCATTTCATTTTCAACTATGCTAAAAAAATACACCTTCGCCTTTATTCTCACCTGCCTGGCTTCCCTCTGCCTCGCAAGCTGTGTTTCCCAGAACGCCATGCCTTCCAACGACCGTTCCATCCTCCAGAAGACTCCCGGAAAAGACTTCGTCATCCTGAACCTCTCCGACCCCCAAATGGGCAATGACGAATGGATTGCAGGCCACAACACCCGGAAGGTCCTTGTTCGCACCCTGGAGGAACTCATTGCCCGCGTCAGGCCCGACCTCATCACCATCAGTGGCGACCTGTCCTGGGCGCCACAGAGCCTGGCATACGAGAGCCTGGCATCCTATCTGGACAGCTTCCGCATTCCCTGGGCAAATGTCTGGGGCAACCACGACAACCAGGAGGGCTATGATTTCGTCCACTCCGTCGCACAGGGCTTTGCCAAACACCAATACTCCCTCTTCCAAGAAGGCCCCCGGGAACTGGGAAACGGAAATTACGTCCTCAAAATCATGGAAAACGGCAAGCCCATCACCGCAATTTTCATGATGGACACCCATGACCGGGAGCAGAATCCCAATTCCACCGACCCCAAGGAGCTGGTCTGGGGACGAATGTTCCCAAACCAGTTCGAGTGGTATGAAAAACAGTGCGCGTCCCTCAAAAGCCAGGGCTTCCAGGATAGCATGCTGGTGGTCCACATCCCCGTTTACGCCTACCAGGATGCCTTCAAGGCGGCATACGCAAGCTCCGACGACCCACACAAGGTCTCCTACGAGCAGAGCCTCGACAAGGCCATGTGGAATGAGGGCTACAAGGACTCCTTCGGCGTCAGGCACGAAGGCATCTGCAGCTATCCCCTGGAGGACAACGCATTCGCATCCATCCTACGGGCAGATTTCACCAAGATGATTGTGGCGGGCCATGACCACGTGAACAACTTCGTCATCCCCTACAAAGGCGTCAAGATGGTCTATTCCCTCAAGACGGGTTGCGCGTGCTACTGGGAACCCGGCCTCAACGGCGGCACTGTCATCACCATCGGCGACCAGGGCATCAAGGATGTGCGCCACGAGTTCGTCTCCATCCCCGAGGAACTCTGGCCTAAGAAAGAGAAGTAAGTCATTTCATTTTTCAAACACCAAACAAAAAGGAATCCTCAGAAATGTCAAAGATCAAAGTCACGATTTGGAATGAGTTTGTCCACGAGCAGGAAGGCGGCGCCCTGGGCGTCCTTTGCCGTCAGTGGTATCCCCAAGGCATCCACAAGTACCTGGCTGGCGTGCTGGCGGCCGACGACCTGGAAATCCGGGCGGTCTCCCTGGACATGCCGGAACAGGGTTTGCCCGATGCTCTGATTGAGGATACGGATGTCCTCATGTGGTGGGGCCATGTGGCACACAGCAAGGTGGACGACGCATTGGTTGAGAAACTGGCCGCCCGGGTCTGCAACGGCATGGGCTTCATCCCCATGCACTCCGCACATCTCTCCAAGCTCTTCCGACGCCTCATGGGCACCAGCTGCACCCTGCATTGGCGCGAAGTGGGTGAGAAGGAACGCATCTGGACTGTCCCCCGCAAACATCCCATCGCGGCGGGCGTCCCCGAGACTTTCACTATCCCACACACCGAAATGTACGGCGAGGCCTTTGACATCCCCGATGACGGTAAAATCATCTTCACCTCCTGGTACGAAGGCGGCAATGTCTTCCGCAGCGGCGTGACCTTCCAGCGCGGCAACGGAAAGATCTTCTACTTCTCCCCCGGCCACGAGACCTTCCCCATCTACCACAACGAAAATGTCCAGAAGGTCCTGGCAAACGCCATCCGCTGGGCCGCACCCGATTTCCGTGACGACTCATTCGTCTCCCATACGCCCCAGCCTCTGGAGACGGTCTATTCCGAAAATCCCCTGGAAAAGATTGACACCAGCGCCCTCCACAAGACGCTGTAATCCGAGCAATGAGCGACCTTGTCTCGAAACTACAAGCGGCGTTGGATGACGCAGTCGCCTCTGGCGAGGAGTGCGGCTGCCAGCTGGCGGTCTATCAGCACGGACAGCTCCTCTGCGATCTGTCCGCGGGATACACCACACCCGAAAAGACCACGAAGGTCACCACGGAGACTCTCTTCCCGATTTTCTCCGTGGGAAAGGGCGTGGTAACCACCCTGCTCCACCATCTGGCAGAACAGGAAAAGCTCCGCTACGAAGACAAGGTCGCCGACTACTGGCCCGAATACGCCTGCAATGGCAAGGAGGAGACCCGCGTCTGGCAGCTCCTCTCACACCGCGCTGGACTCTACGAGGTCCCAAAACAACTGGATTTCCTGGAGTGGTTCGACTGGAATAAAGTCATCCCCGCGCTGGCACAATCCGCCCCCCTGGATACCATCGGCGGAATGCACCACTACCACGCACATACATACGGTGCACTGGTAGGACATCTGGCAGAATTGGCTGACGGACGACCACTGCGACAACTCCTGCAGGAAGAACTCCTGGGCCCCATGGGCATCGATGGACTCTTCTTCGGAATTTCCCAAGAACAATATGACGCAGGCGTCGCATTTATCGATGGCACGGTCGCACCCAATGACAGCCGCGTCCTCTTCAATCAATTTGGTTGCCTGGGAGGTCTCAATCCCTCCAGTAACGGCTGCGCAAATGCACACTCCCTGGCAAAGCTCTATATGAACCTCCTGCCCGAAAAACAATACCTGAAGCAGGAGACTCTCAAAAACGCCACCACGCTCTGCCGCTGTCCCGAAGATACGAACCTCAATGCCTGGGACAAATTCGGGCTGGGGTATGCCCTCTGCGGTCCCCAAGACGACCTATCCAGGATGTTCGGCCATGGTGGTGCCGTGGGTTCCGAGGGCTTCTGCGACCAGGAAACCGGCTATGCAGTGGGTTTCACAAAGAACAAACTTAACCGCACACATCCCATCCATCCCACCAGAAACGCCATCTCCGACATCCTGGGAATCCCACACCGAATCTGGTAACTCCTTAGAGCCCCTATGAAAGGGCGATCTTCCGACGGCGGGGACGCCGTCGCTACTCCCTTTGAGTCCCTTTGCAATTCCGAATTCCGCAGTCTCCTCCCTCCCCCAACAGAGCCCCTTAGCACTGAGGTATTACCATGGCTAAAACTCCGTCGAAGCTAGGTCTAGAATTCACCCTCGAACGCGTCGAGATTCCCATCCGGAAACGCATCCACGAAAGTGCCCACGCACTGGCCGCACGACTCATCTGGCCGCGTATCACCATCGCCAAACGCACCTCGGATATCGAATTCCGAATCAAGGACGGCGTCTGCGATATGAGACAGGCACCCTGGCACGAGAAAATCCTCTTCCGGGAAACCGTGGACGGGAAATTCGCCCTGGAATTGGATATGACGGTCTCCCTAACCCGCACACAACTACGGGATTGGCGACGAATGGCCATGGGATACATCCTCCTTGCCGCAGGGCAGACCGCCGACAATATCGGGTTTGCAGGAGAATTGGCGGAAGCGCCCCTGAAAGCCACCGCAAAGGACCTCCAGGCATCCCATCCACCAGAACTCTACGCCACAGGCGCAATCGATCTCCAAATGGCGGATTTCCTCGATATTTCCCCCGAGGGCGTCACAATATCCATCCCCCTCATCAGCGCCCTGGATATCACAAAAGTCACACGGCGCCTCCACGACCTCCCCACAGTCGGCACCGCCGTCATCCGCATCCAAAAGTGCGACGCCGAGGGGTAACGACGGCATCACGTCATCAAGACTCACTATTCCAACAAATCACAGTGCGTGCCCGTGCGCGCACAGACCAGCACGAGTTGGTTTTGACGTATGCAATAGATGAGCAACCAGTCGGGAGCAATATGGCACTCGCGGAAGCCTGCGAAATTTCCAACTAACGCATGGTCGCGTTTTTCCGGCGGAAGAGTGCCGCCTTCTGCCAAAATCTGAAGAACAGACTCTAGATTCTGCAAATTCTTGCCACGTTTTTCCATGAGCTTGCAGTCTTTCCGGAATTGCGTGGTGCGCAGAATCACATAGCTCATTTTTTCAAGTCCTCCATCAACTCGGCAACACTGGAAAAACGCTTGGCCTCCGGATCCTCCAAAAGCCGAAGTGCTTCATCCATTGCGGCACGCGTTGTGGCATTCGGTCGCTCCTCGCACACCTCAAAAGGAAGACCACGTACCATCAATGCCTTATGGAGGAAAATATTCATCGCACTGGACAAACTCAGACCAAGACCGGCAAAAAGTTGCTCGGCGTCTTCTTTGACCTTAGAATCTAGACGAATCGTAAAATTTTGGTTTTGAGAAACAGTTGCCATAACGCACCTCCTTTTTTTAATTGCAACGCAATTAATATAGCATGATTTTTTTGAGCAGTTTTACTTGCAAATTACTTAAATATGAATAAAAAAAGGGGACCGTAAGGTCCCCGTAGGTGCGCCCCTCGCGTAGCGGGCGTCAGCCCGGCGCAGCGAGGGGCAATACAGTTCATGCACTGTAGAGTTTTTGTTGCTTGAGCTATTTTCGTGCTCTACTTGATATCCAGCAGTTCCACATCAAAGATGAGTGTGGCCTGAGGAGGAATCACGCCGCCGGCGCCGTATTCGCCATAGCCCAGTTCGGGAGGAATCACCAGAGTAGCCTTGCCGCCCACGCCGAAGAGCTGCATGCCCTCGGTCCAGCCGGGAATCACGCGATTCAGGGGGAACTCGATGGGTTCGCCACGCTCCACGGAGGAATCGAAGACCGTTCCGTCAATCAACTTGCCGGTGTAATGGACCTTCACCGTATCCGTGGCCTTGGCACGACGCTCATCGCCTGCCTTCGTGATCTCAATCTGCAAACCGGAAGGACGGACTTCCACACCCGCCTTCTTGGCATTCTCGGCACGGTAGGCATCGCCGGCTTCCTTATTCTTGCTGCCGTCTTCGCCATGGCAATCGCTGCACTCGCCACCGCAATCGCCGTGGCAATGGTGGTGTTCCTTCTCCAACTTCTTGAAGAGCTCGTCCAGCAACGCAACACACTCGTCCTTGGGCAGCTGGGGCTTGTTGCCTTCCAGCATATCGCGGACGCCGCTCAGCAACGCCTCCACATCCACATCCAGGGGGAGCTGCGAGACCTGCGCACCCATGTTGATGCCCAGCGCGTAGCTCGTCTTCTCATTCTCGTTCTTCAATGCCATGTTTTCGGTTCCTTTCGGGTTAGGTGAATTACAGTCTGACGGAAAAAGCGGCGTACCTTAATCCATTTTTCACAACTTGCCCCACCCATGACCGTTTTTTACCCATTCGCTCCCCATGAACAATACCGCCCCCTCCCCCTCCGACATTGAGCATTGAGCATTGAGCATTAAGAATTAAAAAAGGGCTCCGCGGAAAAATCCACGGAGCCCTCTTGTTTGCTATGGCGCTAAGATTAGAACAGTCCCTGTTCCATCATGGCGGTAGCGACCTTCTTGAAGCCGGCGATGTTGGCACCCGCGACCAGGTCGTAGCCCAGGCCGTATTCCTTGGCGGCCTTAGCGGACTCGTCGTGGATGGTGACCATCATCTTCTTCAGCTGGGCGTCCACCTCGTCGGCGGTCCAGACCAGGCGCTCGGAGTTCTGAGCCATCTCCAGTGCGGAGACGCCCACGCCACCGGCGTTGACAGCCTTGGAAGGAGCGACAATCATCTTCTTCTGCTTACGCAGGAAGTTCAGAGCGTCGTTGGTGGTGGGCATGTTGGCCACTTCGATGTAGTACTTCACACCAGACTTGGCGATCTTCTTCGCCCAGTCCAGATTGACGTCGTTCTGGGTGGCGGCGGGCATGTAGATGTCAACATCCTTGACGCCCCAGCACTTCTCGCCCTTGACGAACTTGGCCTTCTTGAACTTCTTGGCGTAGGACTCGCAGTGCATGGGATCCTTGGCACGCATCTCCAGGATGTAGTTCAGCTTTTCGTCGGTGGTCACGCCATCGGGATCGTAGATGTAGCCATCGGGACCAGCGAAATAGGTGACCTTGGCGCCCAGCTGCATGGCCTTCTTCATGATGCCCCAGCCCACGTTGCCGTAACCGGAGATGGCAATGCGCTTGCCCTCGATGGTGTCCTTCTCGTGCTTCAGGACTTCCTGCAGATAGTAGACCGCACCATAACCAGTGGCCTCGGGACGAATCAGAGAACCGCCGTAGGTGAATCCCTTGCCAGTCAGAACGCCATTCTCCCAGACGCCCTTCAGACGACGATACTGGCCGAAGAGGTAGCCGATCTCGCGGCCGCCCACGCCCATGTCACCAGCAGGCACGTCCACATCGGGACCGATGTAACGATAGAGAGCGGTCATAAAAGCCTGGCAGAAACGCATGACTTCGGCGTCGGACTTGCCGGCGGGATCGAAGTCGGAACCGCCCTTACCACCACCGATGGGGAGACCGGTCAGGGAGTTCTTGAAGGTCTGCTCGAAACCCAGGAACTTGATGATGCCGGGATAGACGTTCTTCTGGAAACGCAGACCGCCCTTGTAGGGACCAATCGCGCCGTTGAACTGGCAACGATAGCCGATGTTGGTGTGGGTGGCACCCTTGTCGTCAGTCCAGACGACGCGGAAAGTGAACATACGCTCGGGCTCGACCATGCGGGTCAGCAAATCGGCCTTCTCGTATTCGGGATGCTTGTCAACCATGGGACTGATGGAGCTCAGGACTTCTTCCACAGTCTGAACGAACTCGGGCTCGCTCGCGTGCTTCGTGCGAACATACTCGATGACGGACTCTACGTACTTGTTCATCTTTTCTCCTTTCGATTTTTGGAATTTCACCAATTCTCGGACTAGGCAAAGGGAATCATTCAGAAGGATAAATCTCTTCTACCGAGCTCGACACATCCTTAAAGGTTGCGCGGGAAAACAGATAAGATATTTTTTCTTTTTCCATTTTCCATATTTTTCCGAAAAAAAATAAATGAGACAGCCGTCCTAGCCGTCCTAGCCGTCCTACCAGACCAGGTCGTCTCCGCAGGGCACACCTGGCGCGACGATGGTCAGGAACTCCTGAATTTTCCCGAGTACATCCCTCGCAGGCACCACCTGCACGGGATCCCGTGCCAGAGACGCAGCCAATTCACCACGCTTCACGCCTGCCTTTCCTTCGGGCCAATATCCGGCCGCATCTTCGGGACTCATCCCGGAAAGCCTCTCCCCCGCAGAGACAAGTTTCTCCAGGATTTCCTCTGTCTCGACCTTATGTTGTTCTGCCCATTCCGCGTTTACCGCGATACCCGCCCAGGGCACTTCTGGCGCGCAATTTCGACAATGCCCGTAATACTCCTCAATGCTACCGGCACGCTGGAAGCCGATATTTTTCTCCACCAGCATCGTGGCGAAGGGCTCGGGGAGAATCACCGAGTCAAATTGTCCATCCAGCAATTTCAAAAGCAAGGGTTTCATATCCATGGGAAGAATCGCCACCTTCTCCCCCTGCTCCTTCAACAGTGCCTCCAGCAGGAAACGCCCCGCGCCATCCGCAGGCGCCAGTGGGATTGTGGTTCCGGCAAATGCACCAGGGAAATCCACGCCCTTCTTTTTGGAAAGCACCTGCCATTTTCTCCATCCCGTGACCGCTAGCAATTTCACAGGGGCCCCGTGGGCTGCCGCCCGGGCAAAGCCCTCCAGATGTCCCACCCAGAAGATGCCATCTCCCCCCAGGAGCAGGCTCTGGAAAGCCATGGTGGTATTCCATTCACGAAACTCCAATCCAGGAATTTCCGCGGCAAAAAGGGGCAACACGGGCGTTGTCGCAGTGGCATTTGCCCAAACCACGAGCTTTTCTGGATTTGTCTCCTGCCGACCGCCGCATGAAAAAAGAAAACATGCTACCAAAACGCAAATAAAAGCAAGCAAACTCCGAGACATCTTCGTATAGGATGCAAATAAGTTAGTTCTTCGGCACTAGCACCGACACGAAATGGAAAGCGCCAAAAGGCGCCACCGGCACACCGTGAATCATGGAACGCGCCCCATCGGGAGAATGCACCTTTCTACCATTCGGAGCATCCGCCAAAATGTCACCTACGGGGATTCCCGCAGGCATCCACCCGCCTAGTCCACTGGTAACCACCATCTGCTCGGGAGAAATACGCAGGTCCTTAGGAAGATAGTCCACCACAAATCCCGCTGTGCCTCCAAGAAAACGTTCCTCACCGCCACCCTGCAAGACGCCGACCGCATCCGACCGGGAAATCGCCACACCGAAACGGCATTCCGAAGAAAGAATCGTCACAATCTCCGCAGAATGGCGATAGCATTTCAGGACCCGTCCAAAGACCTTCCCGTCCACTAGCACCACCACGCCGGTAGTCAATCCGTCCTCCGAGCCACGATTCACCAGCAGTCGGTCATTCCAACGCTGGGGATCCCGGGAGATGACCTCGGCTAAAATTGCCCGCCATCCCTGTGGCGGCGGCAAAGAGACCAACCGCCGAAGCTCCTCATTTTCGCGACGCAAATCCGCCTGGGCAGCCAGAAGCGCTTCCAATTCGGAAATGCGCCGTTCCGCCTCCAAAAGCCGCTCGGAGTTCTTTCGAACGCCAGGCATCAGGAAGCGTACGCCCGAAGTACAGAGTTCCGCCGCGCCATTGGCGATAGAGACAAAAGGGGCAAAGACCACGCCACTCACGCGATGGCCCAATGGTGTCAGCGCCAAAAACAACGCCAAACCCAGACATATCACCAGCAGGATGACACGCAAGAGAGAATAAGTTTTGCCGTGCTCTCTTTTCAAGACTTCTTCACCCTGCGGAATCCACTTCCGATTTACATTCCCCCGCGTCGACACTTCGTTCCGCCACGGCATTCCGACGATTGCGGAAGAACTCCCGAAGCACCGCCGCGCACTCTTCCTCCAGGACGCCCTTGCGCACTGGCGTACGATGGAGCATTCCCGGGAAGCCCGTCACATCCAACGCGCCCCCAGCAGCGCCCATCCGCGGATCGGATGCGCCAAATATCAGCGCACCGACGCGACAATTCACGATAGCCCCCGCACACATGGCACAGGGCTCCTTCGTGACATAGAGCGTACAGTCCGTCAAACGCCACAGGCCCAATTTTCGGGAAGCCTCCTGCAAGACCAGCAACTCCGCATGGGCGGTGCCGTCCTTCCGGGCTTCCACGAGATTTGATGCCGCGGCGACTTCCAAGCCATCGCCATTAATCAAAACAGCGCCGACGGGCACCTCGCCCGCCAGCGCAGCAGAATGGGCCAGCTCCAACGCACGGCCCATCCATTTTTCGTCTTGAGCTAATGTATCTTCCGACACAGCCAGAGGTTACTCCATGACGGGCATCTCGGGCTTGGCCAGGTTAATGGTCATACCAGAGGCCTTGATGATTTCATCCAGCTGATTCTTGGCAGCCACTTCCATGGCCATGCCCTTCAGGTAGTCCTTAATCTGGTCCTTCGCCTCGTCCAGGGAGACAACGCGCTCGGGGCTGCTGGCACCGGCCTTGATCAGGTGATAACCGAACATGGTCTCCACGGGACCGCTGATTTCGCCTTCCTTCATGGCGACCAGTGCATCCTCGAACTCCTTGACCATGGCACCAGCGGGGAACTGCCCCAAGTCACCGCCCTGTGCCTTGGAGGGGCAATCGGAGAACTCTTTCGCCAAATCGCCGAAGTTGCTGCCATCTGCGGCCAGCTTGCCCTTGATGTCGTTGAGCTTTGCCAGAGCGGCGGCCTTCTCTTCATCGGTGGGAGTCTGGGAGGGGAATTGCACCAGGATGTGAGCGGCGCTGTAGGAGGCGGGCTCTTTCATGCCTTCGGAATTCTCATCATAGAACTTCTTGATCTCTTCCTCGGTGGGGTCGGCGACCTTCGCGGCAACCGCGGCATTCAAACTCTCGGAATACTTCTGGATCATGCCTTCTTCAATGAACTTCTGCAACAGGTCGTCTTCGGAAAGCCCCAGAGAAGCCAGCTGTTCGGCAAAGGCATTCTCGCCCACCTGCTCGGTAATCGCCTTCTTGATCTGCTCCAGGCGCTCCTTGGCGGCCGCGGCATCACCTGCAACACCAGCCTTGCGGGCATTGTCCAGCATCACAGCCTGGATACCCAGCCCCTGGGCAACCTGGTAGGCGAAGCTGGTCACGTTGGCGGCCTGGATGGGCGCACCCTGGGCGAGAGCGGCATCAACGGCGGGCTTCAGCACTTCCATAATCTGCTTCTTGGTCACCAGGACCGTCTCGCCAGCAGTCACCACATTCTCGGGAATCAGGGCATAAATCGGCTCCAAGTCCAGGGCGGGGACCGCAGGAACGGCGGGAATTGCAGGTGCGGCAGGAGCGGCCTCAGCGGGGGCGGCTTCCTGAGCCTGGATGGACATGGCGCCAATCGCGAGAGAGGCAAGGAATGCAAAGAGAGTCTTCTTCATCTTGTTGTAATGTAGTTTTTGGTGTGAGTTTATGAAAAAACAAAATCTGTCTTAGGTGAGAATGCGCCATTGTGGAAACAAATTAACGCATCCAAAGGGTTAAGACCTGTAAATCTAGCACGGGTTCCCAGTTCTACGGAATTAACTGCAAAAAATCA
>DCIO01000029.1:0-4212 GCA_002315885.1 Lentisphaeria bacterium UBA1724 | reverse complement strand
GGCGAGGCATTTTGCAATTCGGCGGGTGGCGTCATCTCCTGCCAGCGTCGAATCGCCATCAGGAATTCCTCGGGAGAGGCGGTAGAACGTGCCTTCAGCACCTGCCCCGACAGAGTCTCCACAATGCGGGATGCAAGCACCTCCGCGGCGGCGCTACGGGTCTCCTCAGAGAGCGTCTCCCAGCAGAGCATCATCGCCAATTCTCGGGATGCCGTCCAAGCCGCGGGATTATCAATCCCCTCGGCAAGTCCCACCAATGCACTACAATCCACCGAGACATACTGGAGAATCTCCGCATTCTCATCCACCTGCGCAATTTCCGCCAGAATCCACATCGGGGAATTCGTCTTCCCGCCACGGGTCGTCAACGCGCGGTCCAACTCCGAAAGCGCCTCGCCAATCCGCTGGCGCTTTTCCGAAAGACGCAACTCACCCAGCAGTGCCTCCTGGCTCGCCCAAAATGGAGGGAATGCCTCGCTGGACAACCGAGAGAGCTCCGGCACCCAGGGAGAGAGAAAATTCATCGCCTGCTCCAAATCCTTGGATTTCTGGTACGGGCGGCGTGCGCAGAAAAGGGAAAGCGCCTGCAAAGCCTGGGGGAGATTCCGCAATTCCAGCAAAGCGGGTGAAGCCTCGCCACGGTCCTCCGCGTCGTCAATCAACGATGCCAAATCATGGAAGCGCTCTTCCTGAAGAAGGTCATTCGCCGCGGTAAACAACTCCCGACGGGATGCCTCATCACGAAGGATACCCGCCAGACGCTCGTCCAAAAGACCGCTTTTCGACAGGGTATCCCAGTTGGCATCCTCGGCAGTCAAGGCGTCGCCTACTTCCAAAAGTGCATTGCTGGCACTCAAATCGTAGGTCTTCCGACGGCTGGAGCGCGGTGAATCCCCACAGGAAACCGTGAAAAACACCACCAGAACTAGTATGAAAAACAAAAATCGCATGGAGAAAAAGCCTCCGCTGGGCCTTGCTTATGCGCCAAACCACAAAAATCGACTCTCCTACGCGCGCACGTCCGTACACGAGAGTGGTAGTGCGTGGTATATTAAGCACGCGAACAAGCAAGGAGAAACAAAACCACGGGGCGCATTTTTCGCGAAAATGCGGACCTGTGGAGAATATACAACCGAACAAGGAGATTGTCATTATGTCCCGTGAAGATGGTCGTCAAGCCAACCAGATGCGCCCCCTAGCATTTATCCCGGATTTCCAATTACATCCGCTGGGTTCCGTGCTGGCGGTCTGCGGTCGTACCCGCGTGATTTGCGCCGTATCCCTGGAAGAGAAGGTCCCCAGCTGGATGAAAGCCCAAAATGTCCCTGGCGGCTGGGTTACCGCGGAATACCAGATGCTCCCCAGCGCCACCAATACCCGCAACGAGCGGGAAGCCGTCAAGGGGAAGCTCTCGGGGCGTTCCTCTGAAATCCAGCGCCTCATCGGACGCTCTCTCCGTGCCGTGGTGGATCTCCAGAAACTCCCCGGCATCACCCTCCATGTGGACTGCGATGTCATTGACGCCGATGGCGGCACCCGCTGTGCGTCTATCACGGGCGCCTGCGCCGCACTGGAAATCGCCGCGCAGCGCCTGGTGGAAAGGGGCATCATCCCCGAATGGCCCCTGAAGGCACGGGTAGCCGCGGTCTCCGTGGGCCTCGTCAATGGCGAGCCACTGCTGGACTTGTGCTACACCGAGGACTCCGCCGCGGAAGTGGACATGAATGTCATCATGACCGACCAGGGACGCTTCGTGGAAATCCAGGGTACCGGCGAGGAAGCCACCTTCAGCGACGAGGAGCTGTCCAAATTGCTGGGGCTGGCAAAAGGCGGTCTGAAGGAACTCTTTGCGGAACAGACTCGTATCACCGGGAGGGCCAATGGCTAGAGAACTCACCAACGACCTGACCTGGTCCGTCTCCCGCGCACGACTCTTCCGCACCTGCCAGCGTGCATATTTCTTCCAGTATTATGGTGCCTGGGGCGGCTGGGATGTCCAGGCTCCCGAACAGACAAGGTTGCTATACATCCTCAAGAACATGACCTCCTTCCCACTCTGGGGAGGAAGCACTGTCCACGACATCATCAAAGACGCCCTGGTGGAATTCCGTGCCACGCGGCAGATGCCCGACCTGCCTACCCTACAGGCGGCGGCCCGGAACCGCCTCAATGCGGGTTGGAAGCAATCCCGTCAGAAGGAATGGCTCCAGGACCCGAAGAAATGCACCAACCTCTTTGAGCACTACTACGCCCAGGATGGTGAACAGGTGCCTCCCGAAGAAATCGCCGCACTACGCACGAAGGTCTTCGACGCACTGGAAAGTTTCTGCAACTGCGGAATTCTCCAGATGCTGGAAACCCTCCCGCCAACGCAATGGGGCTCCATCGATACACTCTCCAGTTTCATCGCAGGTATCCTCCCCGCACAGGACAATGCCCCCGAACTCCCGCTGAAAGTCTGGTGCGCATTGGATTTCTCCTACGTGGACCAGGAAGGCTTCTACCACATCATCGACTGGAAGACTGGCGCCGAACATCGAGACGAACTGCGCCTCCAACTGGCATGCTATGCACTCTTCGCCATGGAAACCATGCGCGTGCCTTTGGAGAAAATCCGCCTGGAGGGAGTCTTTCTCAATGACGGCGGACGCATCAGCACCTACGACATCAACAACGAGACACTCCTGGCCGCTAAGGACCAAATCCTCAAAAGCGCACAGGCGATGCGCGCGAAGCTCCAGGATCCCGTGGCCAATCTGGCAGACGAAGAGACTTTCGCCTGCACCTCTGATACATCGGTCTGTGCGCGATGCCCATACCAGAAGGTCTGCCCAAATTTCAATCAGCAATTCTAATTCAACACAAAGGAGAAAAACACTATGGCACTCGATCCCGAACACTGCGTATTCTGCAAAATCATCGAAGGCATCATCCCAGGCGCAAAGGTATATGAAGACGATAAAGTCTATGCCTTCCTGGACATCGCCCCCTTCAACTTCGGACATACACTGGTCGTCCCCAAGACCCACTGCCACGCCATCAGCGAGCTGGATGACGAATACCGCGCAGCCATGATCAACGCCGCCGCAAAGATCGCCCCCGCAGTCATGCGCGCAACCGGTGCCGCGGGCTACAATCTGCTCCTGAACAACGGACAGGTCGCCGGTCAGGAAGTCCCACACGTCCATCTGCATATCATCCCACGCTTCGTGGACGACAAGGTGCTGCTGGGGGCCTCCCAGAAGCAATACGAAGGCACCGCCATGGCGGACCTCCAGGCGAAAATCCAGGAAAAGATCGCCCTCCGCGATTAACCCAGCAACCCTTCTCCTGCGCTCCAGGCGCACACCTGGAGTCTTTACCCTGTCCGATATTTCCATGCAGAACTACGACCAATTCCCGACCAAAATCACCGACCCGGATTACACCGCCTACGAAGAGGCCGCGGAGATAGACCCGCGCTATCCCGTGGCGGCATTCTGCTATCTGGCAAAATGCCTGAAGCGGCTTCTGGAGAGGAAATCCGTCGAAAATGGCGGCGCTCCCAGCGGCCATGTCTCCGGGAAGGATGTCTGCATGGAAATGCGGGACAGCCTCCTAAGGGACTTTGGACATACGGCACAGGGCGTCCTAGCACAATGGAATATCTTCGAGACCAGCGACTTCGGAAACATCGTCTATGACCTGATTGGAATCGGACTGCTCTCCGCTTCGCCGCAGGATTCCCGAACGGATTTCGATGACATCTTCGATTTTGCGAAGGAACTCAATCCCCCGCTGCCGGGAGAAAACAACCCCGATTTTCCCTGGGAACCCATCCCGTAAAATCTCTTTTCTATAGCAACTCACCACGCCTCTGACTTTCATGGAACTTACCCACCCTACCGCCTCTTGGACAATCGAATATACCGACGGCCGCGCATCTGGTCCGCAACGCATCGAGTCCCAGGGTTCCACTCTCCTCAGCTTTGTCCACTGCCGCATTGACGGTGTCAACGATGACGACCTGGCGCCGAAGAAAGTCCGCCATTTCCACAAGGGCGGTGCCGCCATCTTCGAGGGCGAAGGCATCTTCTCCCAGGGTGCGCCCCTGAAACTCCGTCAAGTCCAGCGCGTAGCCGCAAACACCATCCGCATGACCTACGACTTGACCTGGCCCAAGGACACCCCCCTCAAGAAGGGCCTGGAGCTGGGCAGCGTCGTCCTGGCAGG
>DCIO01000026.1:11560-24602 GCA_002315885.1 Lentisphaeria bacterium UBA1724 | reverse complement strand
ATTCTAGAGCTTCTAGCTAGAGCTTCTAGATAGATAGTCTAGATCTAGAAGCTCTAGCCAGAGGAGCCAGGAATTCCCGCCTAGTGCTTCAAGCGTTTTTAGCCTATTTTCTTCCAGTCGTCGGGGTCGAATTCGATGGCATCTCGGAGATAATTGGAGCTCTCGTGGAGTCCGCCAATGCGGTTACGCGCGAGCCAGAGCCGTTCGTGTTCGGCGATGACATGCCGCATTTCGTCCACCCAGGCATTCCGGTCCCACTTGCGTTTTCCGCTGACGGCCCGTTCCAGGAAAGTCATGGCGGCAAGCGCCATGCGGAGACCATTTTCGATTTCCGCATTTTCCAGGTCGAAGCCCAGGAAGGGCTTTTGCGTCAACTCCGCCAGAATCTTCCGGGCGTGCTTTGCGGCCTTCTGGATTTCCGCAACCGTGAGATGCCCCAGGACGCAGTTCTCGGGGGACATATTCTTCTCTGCGGAATAGCTCTGGAAAAGCCGTCCATACGCGGTGCAGTTGGAGCAGCGGTAGGTGAAATCGTCGTAGACGCGTCCTGCCTCCAGCAGCAATTCGCCCATTCGTTCGCCTTCCTTGCCTGGTGCGAATGCCAATGCGATGCCGTACGGGAGCATCTCCGGCGTATCTGTGGCCTGTGCATTCCAGGCGGCGCCGCCGCCCATGGTGATGCCTGGCCAGCTGACGGGGTAATATTGGTGGTGCCCGTGGTCGCCCCAGTCAGTCATCAGGATCCCCCGCGCGCCATTCTTCATGCCGTTGGTGGTGGCGTTGACGATATTCCCAATCATATTCGTGGTTCTGCCGATATGGGTATTCCAGGTGGAAGTGCCTGGGCACACCAGGAAAGGCACCCCGGACTGCTTGAATTTCAAGGTATCATCATGGAAGGGATGCTCTGCCTCATAGCCCCATTCCAGCGCGGTGATGCCCTTGGGGAGCTTGCTGATTAGCTCGGGTTGATGCATGATGATGTCGCCCCAGAATTCCACGGAGAAGCCACGGGACTCCGCCAGTTTCGCCAATTTCTTCAGGAAATCCAGATAGACCCGCGTGGTGCCCTTCTTGGCACAGAGCTCCGCACTGCGACCTTTGCCCAACTCCACAGTTTCGTCACAACCGATATTCACCTTCCGGGAGGTGAAATTCGGCAGGAATTCATCATAGAGGCTCCCAATGAAATCCAGGGATACCAGATTGGGTTGGATGACCGCCTGCATGGGTCTGCCATTGTAGGGGAAGATGTAGGGCGGGTCGCATTCCGCCAAGTGCTTGTATTGGGGGTGACGCAGCCAGCGCTCCAGGTGTCCGAAGCTATTCAGATTGGGCACCAACTCAATGAAGTGCTCCCGGCAGAATTCGTCCAATTCCAGGATTTCTTCGGAAGTCAGTGGGGAGTAATCCGCCCAGACCCGCTCGTGTCCTGCGAAGGCGAAGGTATGCTCCATGTAGAGCTGGAGAGAATTGTAGCGCAGAGCCGCCAGGCTGGAGACCATCTTTTTCAGCGTCTCCATGGTAGGAACCTTGTTCCGGGACACATCCAGCATGTACCCGCGCTCTTTCAGGGACGGCTCATCCTGGATGGCGCACTGGGGGACTTGCGACGGATTGACCAGCAACTGCGTCGCCGTCTGCATGCCGTAGAAGAAGCCCTGGTCGGTGGTGGCCTCCAGGAGGATGGGACCTGCAGCTTTCAGGGTCAATGCGTAGCCTTCTTCGGGCATGCCTTCGCGACGGAGCATCCTCAGCATCAGGCGTCCATCGGAGGGCAACCCCATTCCCACACGGGGGGTATGCAAGAACCCCTTCATGGAATGGGACAGTTCCATGACACGCTGCTTCAACGGGAAACCCGCTTCTGAGGGCAGGACAATCCACCCGCCATACGAAAAATCACGGGCGGCGTTCTGGAACTTCACTTTTTGAGGAATGGGAAAAATTTTCATTGCGTTTTCGTTTTTGAGAGGGGACAAAATTGGAGAATCTGTACATCCGAACTTATTTTTGATACATCACGTCTGCGGCGAAGCCATCGGCCTGGAAGAGCCAGGCTCCATCCATGTCTTGCGTCGTCAATCCGCAATCGGAGGACCACTCCGCGTCATTAGGAAGCGTGATACGTGCCGATGCGGCTCCCTGTCCTTCGGCGAGGATGACCACCGCGCTTCTGCCCTGGGCATTTTGGTATCGATATGCCCGGACAACGGAGATGCCGAGATTTTCCACAGGGAGCATCTCTGGCTCCGAATCCGCCATCAAGTATTCCTCCAGTTTCCGCATGTGTGTAGCCATGGCGGTGATATCGGCGAAGAGCTCCTCGCTGTATCCAGGAACACCGACCTTCTCGCAGTATTTGACATGCGTCTTGCGTAGTGGGCAGATATAGAACCAGAAGTCCGTAACGCCATTCACGGCAAAGAGTAGTGCGTCGGCAAGCATCTGGTTGACAGTGGGTTGCTGATAGCGCTGAAAGACTTCCGCCGTCTTTTCGGGCTGGTAGACCGCCCAGCAGAAGGCCTGTGGGATTGCCAAGAAATGGGACCCCGTGGCACGGACCTGCATAGCCATCTTGTCTACATTTGTCGCGTCGGTAATCACCTTCCCTTTCAGGCCGATGGGATAGTAATCATACCCGATGACATCGCCTGTGATTGTGATTTTCGGCGTAGTCGTCAGGAGATTCGTGCAGATGAAGCACGGGTGATAGGGATCCGCCTGGTTGACCGCATTGCGGATTTCCGCCACCATGGGCCAGTCTTTTTCGGTCAGTTCATCCAGAAGATAGTAACCTAGCAATGCGGGATGGTCCTTGATCTCGTTCACCAGCTTGAGAATGCCGGGAATGCCGGGCTCGTATTGCACACAGAGCTCCGTCCGGTTGTAGAAATCGGTCAAGGAGAGACGCACTTTCATGCCTAGGCGGTCCATTTCATCCATGACTTCACGGAGATGCTGAGCATGGTCGGGACGGCGGCAGTTCGACAGATGGAAGGGCCCCGTGTCCATAACGTTGAACCCAGCATCCGCGTGGACTTTCAGATGCCCAGCAGGAGACGGCTCGTCACACCCCAGCGAAAATGCGAAGAAGGGCTTCCCGTCCACCAGCAGCTGGTTCTTCTCGTCAAAAGAGACTGCGCCCTTCGGGGGCACTTCGTCTGCAGGTCGGATATTGACGGGGAACTCCGCCACCTTCAGGCGCTTTTGTGAACTCCAATCCGCCAGGGTCGTCCTGAAAAGATACTGTCCGGGTTTCATGTTGTCCGGGATCTGCCCATGGAAGAAGCCATCTTCGCCCAATTCCAACCGCGATTCCTGAAGTGTCTCGCCTGTGGCCGCATTGACGAACTCCGCGGACATGGCGAGAGTCTGGGAGGTTGGGCAGAAACCGTAGAAGGAGAAATCGCGACTGCCCCGCAGGAAGGTCTCCATTTTGGGTGTCACTAGATTGACATGGGAGTCCACACCGCACTGATAGACCCTCAAGTCGTCGAAATAGACCACGCCCTCGAAGGGACCGCCCTCCCCCACCGAAAGCCAGAGGAATGGCTCGGCATTGGGGATGCCGTAGAAATCGAAGGTAAATTCATGGAATGCGTCGATGTCGTCCTGGTCATCCAGATATGATGCGAATGGGAAGACGCCGTATTCCCTCCAGGGCAGAATTTTCTTGGTCTGGGGATCCCGGAAACGCACAGAGATAAAGCGATAGCTGGAATGCTTCACTCCATCCGTGGAATGGGTCTTGCCTCGAACAAAGAGCTTCACCTGGTATTTGCAACCATCCTGAATGCCGTATTCTTTCAGGTTGATGAACAAATACGGCTCCTTGTTGCCTTCGATCCGCAAGGCGGTATTGCCATTGCAACCCTTTCCACGAACAAAGGTTACCGCATTGCCAGGAGATACCGAGAACTCGGGGGATTTGGGCATCTCGAAGCCCGTGCTGTAGACCAGCATCTCCGCGGCTTCAGCAGGATAGGACTTGAGCTCTTCCAAAGAAGGCCCCGCCTGAACAACCACAGAAAGCCATACCGACAAAACCACGAAGACAAACAAGCTGAATCTCTTAGGCATACGAGGGAGGAAATGAAAAAAGAGAAATGCTGGTGGAAAAATCACGCAATTTCATGAAGGAATTGCAACTTTTTTCTGACGGAGGAGTTTATTCTTCCCTCAGGCGAGGGTGGAAAATCTTCATGGCAACTCCTTTCTGGGATCTAAAAAATTCTTCAAACGGTGGAGCAAAATGCACCGCCGTCACGCGGTAAAAGATAGCCCCCTTTTTGCGTCCCGAAAGGCAAACAATCCAGACGTGTCCCCCGATTTACTTCTTTCTACCTGATTCTTGCAAAAATTCACCCATATTCAACATAAAACCTCACGAACAAGAGGTACATTCTGTCCCGTAACCAAAATTCCTCCCCCGAATCCCGAATTGTGTCCCTTGTGTCCCTTGTGTCCCTTATTCAGCCATGGATAAATACCGTGAATGTCAATTGAAAGACGTCCGTCTGGAGGGCGTCCCCGGTCTCAAGATGTCCCGTTTCTTCCAGCATCGTCTCCTGTCGGAATTTGCCAAGTCGGACATCATCGGCGAAGCCCGTTCCCCCATTGAGAACCGTGATGACGACCTGGGCATGAATGCCGGCGGCATGTGGCGTGGCGAGTTCTGGGGCAAGCAGATGCTCAGCGCGGCCCGGGTGGCCGACTACACCCGTGATCCGGAATTCCTGGATTTCATTGAAAAGGAATGCCTCCGTGTGATGAAATTCCAGGATGCGGATGGCTATCTTGGGTCTTACACGGACAAGGAGCGTGTGGCTTTCACTCCCGAGACAGAGGCGCTCATCATGTCCAACCCCTCTTTCGGGTGGCACTGCCTGTGGAATCTGTGGAACCGGAAGTATCTGATGTGGGCAATGCTGATGGTCTACAAGGTAACCAAGAACCAGGATATCCTCAAGAGTGTCCAGCGTCAGATGGACCAGTGGATCGACATGATGCACCGACTGGGCATTTCCCTCATTGACAGCGGTTGCAGCGAATTTCTGGGCGTGGCCTCCATGTCCGTCCTCAAGCCACTTGTGATGCTTTACGAGGAGACCCAGGACAAGAAGTACCTGGACTACGCGGCGGAGATGCTCCCCGACTGGGACCGGGAGGACGGCTTCGGCGTGAATTTCTTCCGGAACGCATTCCAGGAAAAGCCGCTCTTCCAGTGGATGCCAAACCCGCAACGCTGGGCAAAATGCTACGAGATGATGAGCTGCCTGGATGGACTGCTGGAATACTATCGCGTCACCGGCGAAAAGCGCTGCCTGGATGTGGTGGTGGCAATCCACGAGAATCTGGCGAAGAGCGAACTCAACCCCATGGGCGATGTGGGCTATGTGGACAAGTTCATCGGCTCCGTCCACTACCCCAATACCTCCACGGAACTCTGCGACACCATCCACTGGATCCGCCTCTCCTACGACCTCTTCCTTATCACCGGCGAGGACAAGTATCTGGATACCATGGAAATCGCATACCTCAATGCCTTCCTGGCGGGCGTCTACCGGGATGGCACCTGGGCGGCCTTCTCCGTCCGAGGCGCAGTCCGCCATGAAGCCAATTTCCAGTGCAACTGCGCCTACAACCACTGCTGTGTCAACAACGTCCCCCGGACTTTCATGGACATGGCGGCGGGCACGGTCTCACGGGACGCAGATGGCGTCTTCCAAGTCAATTTCTTCCAGGACGCCACCGCCACGCTGGATGGCGTGACCTTCACCATTCGTGGCAACTACCCCGTTGGCAACCAGGTCACCGTCACCGTAAGCGACGCCACCGCGAAAGTCCGTTTCCGCAAGCCCGGCTGGTGCCCCAAGATGGAGGTCACGGAAGTCAACGGCGTCTACACCCTCACCTTTGACATGGCGCCACGCATTGTGGACCGGCTGGAGGAATGCTATCCCGCAGATGCGCCCTGGCCTCACGACCGCTATATGCTTATCCCACTCAGCCCCAACGACCAAGTCATCAAGCACTACCGTTCCACCATGGCGGCAACCATGATGTATGGTCCGCTGGTCCTGGCAAGGGCACTGCGCGCCGGCACACCAAAGGAACAGCTCCACTGTACCGACACCGTCAATGGCAAGGGTTGCACCCTGAAAGTGACCCCGCGGGAAACCAATATCTGCTGGGGTGCTTGGGATGCGGAAATCCAAAAGGACGGCAAGACCATCGATACCTTCCCCGTCTGCGATTTCCAGTCCTCCGCTGACTCGCCATACGCTGGTCCCACGGGGAATGTATTCTCCATCTGGGTGTAGGACCGATAGGACCGATAGGACAACCGGAAGTCCCAGTTGTCCCAGTTGTCTCAGTTCAGCAGGCAATAGAACAGCGGCACTGTGACCAGGCACCCCACGTGTGTCAGCAGGACTGCGGTGGCCCCCGTATCCAGATCCGCATGGAATACCTCGCCGTATGCGACAGATGAAATGGAACAGGGCATCATAGCTACTAGGCAGAGAATCGTAAAGACATCCTGCGGCAGTTTCAGCAGATAAAGCACGCCGAAGCATACCAATGGCACAACCACCAGCCGACATGCGGCCAGCGTGAGGTGGAAGGGCTCGAAGGACTTGCTCAGTTTCAGGGTCGCCATGCGGCTGCCTGCAATCACCATGGAAATGCCCACCGTGGCAGAACCAAAGAGCTTCAAGGTGGACATGGCGGTATCGGCGACCAGCGCCCAGTTGCTTCCCTCTGTGGGATGAAGCCCCGGGAAGGCGTGCACCAACGCCAATGTCAGAAAACTCAGGGCAATGGATGCCAGCGGGACGCTGAAGATTTTCTTTACGTGTTGCAGGCTACAACCGCCTGTAATGGCCACAACGCCCAGCGTCCAGACTGCGGTCTCGCCGCCTACGAATGCCAGGGAAAGCAACGCCACGCCCTTGTCCCCCATGAAAGCCATCACCAACGGCAAAGGCATGAAGATGAAATTCATCAGCGTGCACTGGTAGTGGAACATCCGCCTCTCGGGTTCGGAGCGCTTCCGGAAAATGAGCAGCACGGGAAATGCCACCAGAAAGCCAATAAAGAGCAACAGCGCCTCGAAAACTGGCAACCGCCACTGCTGGAGAATCTCAGGTAGAGTATAATTCCCCACCAACGACGCATAGATATTGGCGGGATAAATGAAATTCATCAGCAGGAAAGAAAGCGCACGGGTGCTCTCACCATTCAGAAACTCTTTTTTGCGCGCAAGATATCCCGCGAATATCATCGCTAGAATCCCCGCCACACGGACAAACATCAGAAAAAAAGTATGTGTCATGCGAAAATTTCCTCCCGGTAAATGGTAAACGCCAATAATTTATTGCTTCGAGGTAAAAACAATCCCGCAGAGACCTTTTTCTCTACTCACGGCCCTTTGAAACAAATTCAGATCGGGGTCTATGACGTCGTATGACTTGCACTTTTTCAATTCGGAAAATGGATTAAAAAAGAATGATTGGCAATTCCCCAGAAATACCTTGTCGTTTTCTATTCTGTCTTGTGGGAATGGATGTCATTCGGAGACGTTCTGACTGAGGCAAAAATGATTAAAAGTGTCTGTTTTTTGATTAATGTATATTCTTTTTTTCTGGCACAAGTTACCTATAATTGAAAATGTCACGAACTCATTTCTTCTGCCACTTGGCCTCCGAAATGCACCACTGCTTTTCCTGAATGTGCATTTTGTCTGACAAGTTGGCATTTTCCCAAGACCTTAGCCACGTTGTTCCAGTTTTACCAGCAACACAGGAAAAAGAGACTAAATTGCATTGTTACCTGATTGAGTCCCTCTTCTTTACTGATTCTTTACTGAAAAATGAAAAAGGATTGTGTTGTCGTCGGCCATCGTGGATTTCGTTCCTTGTATCCCGAAAATACGCTGATTTCCTTCCGGAAAGCCGCGGAAATAGGTGTGGATGCCATTGAATTTGACGTCCATCCCACCAAAGACCGCCAGATTGTTGTCACCCACGATTTCACGGTGGACCGTTGCAGCAACGGCACGGGGAATGTCCACGACTTCACCTTTGACGAGATTCGGAAATTGGATTTTGGCATCAAGAAAGACGTCTCCTTTGCGGGGACACAGGTCCCGACCTTGGAAGAGGTGCTGGATTGCATCTACTCCGTCAACCCGAACATGTATCTCCTGGTGGAAATCAAGGAGGACGACGATGAGTGCACCAAACAGACCCTGGAGATCTGCAAGAAATACAACGTCTTCAAGAACGGGCTGTTGCTCTCTTTCGTGACCTCGCAATTGCAGTTGGTGAAGAAGCTGGACCCCACAATCTACCTGCAGGGCTTCCCGTATCGGTATCTGGACGACCCGCCCGCGAAGCTCTACGGCATCTACAACAAGACCTGCATCTGGACCGAGGAGGCCACCAACGCCGAAATCCAGGACTTCCACGACCAGGGCATCGCGGTGGACATCTGCGCGGTGGATAACGAGCAGCAGTTCCAGAAGGCGCTGACTCTGGATTGCGACTCCATCACCACGAATTGTCCCGACCTCATCCTCCCCATGATGCGGAAACTCTCCTAGATTCCGCAACCATTTCTGTTTTCCCATATCCTCCTTTAGGAATCTCCCATGAAAAATCTGACCAGTATCCTGTTGTTCCTGCTGTCTTTAGGGCTTTTCGCCCAGCAGAATCTGGTTCCCAATGGCGATTTCGAAAATGGCTTCGAAGGCTGGTCGCAAATTCCCGGCAGTTCCGTGGAGCGTGGCTTTGGCTACAATGGCGACGGTGGCCTGAAGGTCACCCGCAACGAAGGGGATCCCTACAAATACAACAAATGCCAGATCTACCTGCAACCCGGCGTGGCATACGAGTTGTCGGCGTGGGTACGCACGGAAAATGCCACAGGCATCGGCACGAACCTGGCCATTGAATTCCACGACGCCAATGGCAAATGGATGCCAGAAAGCAAGTACCAGACTGGTCCTTCAGGCACCACCGACTGGGTGAAAGTCACGCACAAATTCGTGACCCCAGAACAAGAAGGCGTGAAATACCACGTCATCGCATATCTCACCAAGGGCTCCACGGGAACCGCATACTTCGACTGCGTCACCGTCCAGCCAATCTACACCCTCCCCGAAATCCAGATCATCTACCCACTGCAGGGGCAGTTCAGCACCAGGGGGTCGCCCTTCCGCTTCGCCGTGGCACAGCAGGCAAATACCAAAGGCGATGACGCATTCCGGGGGATGTCCGCAAGGGTCAAGATTTCCCAGGGCGAAAAAGACATTGTCCAGACTATTTCCCCCGTGGTCGGACACCTGGTGGAACTCCGTTGCGGGGAGTTCCAGCCTGGCGAAGTCGTAGTCCAGGCGGAGTTGCTGGATGCCGAGGGGAAAGTCATCGCCACCAATTCCACCACGCTGAATGCCGTGGAAGATGCCATGACCTTCCCACCTGAAGGCGCGTGTATCATTGACGAATTCGGGCGTGCCATTGTGGACGAAAAGCCCTTCCTGCCCATCGGCATCTACATGGGCGGCATCGCACAGGATGACGATTTGCAGCTGGTCTATGACTCCGATTTCAACTGCATCATGGACTACAACAGCCCCGCCATGATCCTACCTGGACGGCCGAAGGAACTGGGTCTGGCAGGCGTTGTGGAAGCCATGGACGACCTGCATGCCCACGGCATGAAGGCCATCTTCAGCTTGAAAGACCTCTTCGAATTGCCACGCCTCAAGGACACTGCCTTGCGCTTCGCAAAAAATCTCGGTGAGGAAAGCGCCGATGATGCCGTGGAGAAGCTGGTCACAACCCTGCGGCACCACCCTGCACTTCTGGCCTGGTATGACAACGATGAAATCTCCCTCTGCGACCGGGATGTAGTCGCCAAGCGCCGCCTGCTCATCAACCGCCTGGACCCCTTCCATCCCACCTGGGGCGTCCTCTACAAAGAGATGGAAGTGCCCTTCTACGGCTCCACCTGCGATGTGCTGGGCATCGATCCCTACCCCATCATGAAGGACAAGGTCTCCAACCAGAAACGAACTATGGATCTGGTGGAAGCCGCAACGGCCTCCGGCCAGCCCTGGTGGGCGGTGCCGCAGGTCTTCCATTGGGGTGTGTACCAGTGCAAAAACGACCCGACGACCTTCCCCGACTGGAATCAGCCCTCCATGGACCAAATGCGCGGCATCATGCTGATGGAGGCAATCTACGGCGCACGGGGCTTCATCAGCTACTCCTTCTTCGACCTGAAGATCTATCGCATCAAGCGAGACAAGTTCGATGGCTCCGAATACGCCGGGCGTGAGGACTTCCTGAAGAACTGGTCCGATGTGAAGCAACTGGCCACCATGCTAAAGGACCTCTCACCGTGGATCCTCTCCCAAAAAGGACCTCAGAACGCGGAATTCCAGGTCACCGCAGGAAAGGCCCACGCCGCACTCTTCCGGGATGACGCCACGGGCAAGCCCGCCGCAATGGTCGCCTCCGTGGGGCCCGATAATGTGGACGCCACGCTGACGCTCCCCAAGGACTTCCCACCCATGAAGGCACTCTACGGACACGCGAAAGAAACCGCACCCGGCGTGTGGACTTTCTCCGGCAATGACGTCTGGGGAGAAGTGCTGCTACCACGATAATTTTCATTGTTTCTTTTTTTCACTGTTTCCGAAACACCTAACAAACTCAATTCTGACAACAAAATGACAATCTGGACAAAAAATTTTGGCGATGTGGATTTAAGCAATCCACATACCGCGGCCGAGTACGTCAAGCGCAAGGCCATGGAATTTGGCGCGGATGCTGTAGGCATTGGCAACATCGAGCGCTGGTCCACTGCACCCCTGCAGATGGATCCCAAGCAGATCATGCCCGAGTGCAAATCCATCATCGGCATGGTCTTCCGCGTGGAACGGGGCAGCCTCCGCGGCGTGGAAGAAGGCACATACTTCAGCAACTATTCCGCAATGGGCTACGGCGGAATCACTTATCTCTATATGCCCATGACCGTCATCAATGTTTCCAAGGCCATTGAGGACCAGGGCTACGAGGCAGTCCCCATGGGACACCAGAGCGACTGGCGCGGCATTGACGAAGTGGGCGTGGTCCCCAAGAACTTCTCCCGTCCCTGCCGTCCTGGTCAGGCGACTCCCGATGTGATGATTCAGTTGCGCATTGCGGCATACCTCTGCGGACTGGGTGAAATCGGCTTCAGCAAGATGTTCCTCTCTCCCCAATTCGGTCCCAGAAACCGCGTGGGTATCATCCTGACCGACCTGGAACTGGAGCCCGATCCCATCTATGATGGTCCCCAGCTGTGCAATCGCTGCCTGGCTTGTGTGAAGGCTTGCCCGGGACAGTGTTTCGACCCCAAGAAGACCGTGAAGGTGAATCTGGCGGGCCACGAAGTGGAGTGGATGGACTTGGATATGCTCAAATGCGAGGATGCCTTCATTGGTGCGGAAATCTCTGACACCCCACAGGAGATTCCCTACCTCCCCAACAAACCCACCTCCAAGCCCGGCAACTGGTCTCCCTTCTTCAGAAAACCCCGCAACCTCTACAACACTGGACAAGCAGTCTGCGGTGCAAGAGGCTGCACCCGCGCATGTATGATCAGCCTGGAAAGCCGCGGCGTCCTCCAAAACAAATTCAAGGAGAAATTCCGTCGCCGTCCCGTCTGGGAAGTGGATTGGTCCAAGCCCGCGGAATACTACCACGGACAGGATAACACCGGCGCACACGCCGATATCGACTAAATAGAGGCACCGACGGCGTTTTCCCGCCGTCGATTTCAACGCAGAAACCGCCCATGTATTTTGCCATAGGATACCAGCGTCTTGAGAATGGCGAGCCATTCTGGGAAATCGTCCGAGACTACCGTTCATCGGTAGGCGAGGTCTATTTCCCCTGGCCTGGCATGGCCAGTGGGCGGATGATGCTTGGGCGGACCGGGGGCGTCCCCGAATGGGATGCCCAGACGGAATTGCTGGAGGAACTCACCGCCATCCGCGGATTGGGCAAGAAGCTGGACATCCTCTTCAACGCCAACTGCTACGGCGCGAAGGCGATGAGCACCTCCCTGATGAACCAGGTATGCTCCATCCTGGACTACCTGGGCAACAAAGACCTCCTGCCCGAAGTCGCCACAACCACATCGCCTTTCGTGGCGGAAACCATCAAGCGCTTCTTCCCACAGGTGGAAACCCGTGCCTCCGTCAATATGCGCATTGACGGCACCCTGGGAATGGAATACCTGGCCGATATCTTCGACTCCTTCTACATGCGGCGGGACCTCCAGCGGGATTTGACAAACGTCAAGCGCTTCCGGGAATGGTGCGATGACCACGGCAAGAAGCTCTGCATGCTGGCAAACAGCGGATGCCTACGGAACTGCCCCGCACAGAGTTTCCATGACAACCTGGTAGCACATGACGCAGAAATCGAAGAGACCAAGAATGTCTCTGGATATCAGCCCCATCTCTGCTGGAAACTCTACGGCAAAAAGAAACAATACGAGGAAATCCTCCGGGCATCCTGGATTCGTCCCGAAGACCTGAAATACTACCAGGAGTATTTTGACGTAGTGAAATTGGCCACCCGACAGCATAGCCACCCGCGGATGGTCCTGGGGGCTTACACTGCAGGAGAATACCAGGGGAATCTCCTGGACCTCCTGGAACCCGCGTTCTCACCCGCATTCGCACCATATATCATCGACAATACGAAATTCCCAGAGGATTGGCACAATATCGCCACCAGTTGCGCAAATTTCTGCACACACTGCGGAAAATGCAAAAATATCCTCAACGATGTGCTGGTTAAAATGCCTGAGGAACAATAACTTGGGCCAATCGACGATTTGTAAATTGCTATTTTCTCCAAGGTAAAGAAGGCGTCCGCCGTAAGACCTTTTTGTGTGTGGGGCTTTACGGCGAACGCCTACATTACCTTGTGCTTTCTTCTCGACCGCTAGTGTGGGAAGGGGAGTCAAAGACGTCAAA
>DCIO01000026.1:0-11333 GCA_002315885.1 Lentisphaeria bacterium UBA1724 | reverse complement strand
CTTGTGCTTTCTTCTCGACCGCTAGAATCGAGAATTGAGAATTGAGAATTGAGAATTGAGAATTGAGAATTGAGAATCGAGAATTGAGAATCGAGAATCGAATCCTACCATCCGGTCTGATCATTGGTGTAGGTGTATACGCCACTGATCTTGCGGAACTTGGGATACCAGTACTTGTAGTTTTCGGCGCGCTTGGTGCCGCCGTAGTATGCGCAGAACTGCTGTGCATTCAGCGTCTCGGCATGGCCGTCCAGCATGATGAAATTGGCGCGTCTGTCACCGTGGGTGGCGTTGATGGGATACCAGGCACCGCCCCGGGCGTCGTTGAAATAGCGGTCGCCCACGATGCAGTTGGTGTAGTCGGAAAGGACGAAGGTGGAATCCAGTGCCACGGGTGCGGAGTCCGCCATCCAGACCACAGTGCCCGCAGCACCGCCCATGTTTTCCACCTGGTTCATCTTCACCTGGGTGCGCTTTTCTTCCGCCCCCACGAGAGGCTGCATGGCCAGACCGCAGCTGCCGTGGTTGACGCCGTAGGTGTAGCTCTGGCGGATGAAGACACGGGCGGTGGCTACATCTCCGGAGTTGGCGTTCCAGGTGGCGGCGTCAATGCTGTGTACCAGCGAGGATTTGGCTGCCAGGGAGACATTGCATGCGGGGCATTCCACGCCCTTGGCATCCACGCCGTAATCCAAGACAAAGAGGAGCTGTGGGCCGACCCATCCAAAGCCATCGCGGCTCTTGTTGTGGGCGGGCAGGAGATAATCGTCATTGTCGGTCTGATAGATGGCGTGGAAGAGTCCCATCTGCTTCAGGTTGTTGACACAGGAAATGGTACGGGCCTTCTCACGTGCCTTGGACAAGGCGGGCAGCAACATGGCTGCCAGGATGGCGATGATGGCGATGACCACCAGCAATTCAATCAAAGTAAAGGATTTTTTCATAAATTGGTTGTTTGAAGGAATTGTGTTTTGCAGAGAGGAAAATCTATAATTATACTTATTGTAAGAATATTTGAGAGAAAAACAAGTCCCTTTCTTGAAAAAATCATTTTTTCATCTCTCACTCTCATTCTTTATTGAATTGCGGTATTCCCCTAGGGTATATTATCCATTGACGGCGAAATTCTCCGCTCGAAATGAATACTTCCCACTGACTACGAAAATACAAGGAAATAACTCATGGACCTAAACGAATTCTTCTACGACAATCCTGACGAACAGCCCCTGGAACGCATGGTTCCCGATGGCGGCTACTGCGGCATCCTCCGCTCTGTGGCATTGATTGGTGACAGCCTGGATTCCGGCGAAATGGAAATCGTATATCCCGAAGGCAAAAACAACTACATCGACAAATACGAATACTCCTGGTTCAGCTATTTCGGGCGCGTCACCCACAATGAAATCCGCCACTTCTGCCGCGGTGGAATGACTACCCGCGAATACGTCGAGACCTACGCAAACTCCTTCAGTTTTTGGGACAAGTCAAAAGCCTGCAACGCATACATCATCACACTGGGTATCAACGACATCAGCCATATCATCAATGGAGATTACGAATTTGGTTCCATTGACGACATCGATCTCAACGACTACCATAACAACAAGAAGACCTACGCGGGATACTACGGCACCATCATCCAGCGCTATCGCGAAATCAGTCCACGATGCCGCATCTTCATGGCAATCTCTCTGCAAGAGTCCACCCCGACACGCCTCCCATACATTCAGAAACAGCAGGAACTACTACGGCAACTCGCCAAACTCTTCGACCTCACCTACGTCATGGATTTCTTCCAATATGGTCCTGTCATCGACGAGGCTTTTGAAAAGAAATTCCACCTGAATGGGCACATGAGTCCCGCGGGATACCTCCTCAAGGGAAGACTCTTCACTTCCTATATCGACTACGTCATCCGACACAACCTGGATGACTTCGCCCAAATCGCCATGCTCGGCGCGCCCATCCACGACCCCAAATACGTCTGGTAAGGCCCCCCCACGGGCTTTCCCCATCGTAACGCCCGCATAATACAATGGAACAGATGAATACAACGAGCAATCGACTTGAGTATCTGGACATCGCCAAGGCATTCGCCATTATCCTGGTCATCCTGGGACATTGCTGTGTTCGCTTTGACGAGAATGGCCTGGGAATGATTGTGAATCCCTGGCTGAAAATTGTCTACTCCTTCCACATGCCGTTGTTTTTCCTTGCCGCGGGCATCACAAGCCATCCGCAGGCAGAATATACCAAAGAACGCTGGATCAAGACATTCAGAAAGAATTTTGACACCCTGCTGGTGCCATACATCATTTTCTGCCTGATCTACATACCGTTCTCCTGGGAAAACATCCTGCGGATGCTCTACGGCACCACCCAGAGTGTCCGTGCATCAGGGCAGCCCTGCACCCAACTTTGGTTCCTGCCCTGCCTCTTTGTGGCAAGGTCTATGATGTACGGCGTCCTGCATATCTCCACAAAAGTCCCCCGCGGGAAATGGTTCTGTTTCTTTGCTGCCGTCGCCTCGTTTGCGGTAGGTTTCGCGCTTCCGAAATTCAAATACGGCTACCCGCTGGGATGCAACATCGCACTGATTGCCCTGGGCTTCATGATTGTGGGATATCTGATCGGCGATAAATTTAGGATGTTGAGTGAAAAATCCCTCTGGCTCCAACTGGGCGTCGTGCTCCTCTCTGCCATAGGATTGTACTTCGGGAATGTCTACGGCACAGATCCCGATAAATACGCAGGGATGTATGTCGCCAACTACGGTCCAGTCTTCTGGTTCCTGCTCAATGCGTTCCTGGGAATCATCCTCGCCCGCGCCCTGGCATCCGTCATCACAAAAATCAATTCCGATTCATTCTTTGCATTTGTGAAGAATGGACTGCTGTGGCTTGGAAAAAATACAATCGGTATCTTCTTGCTTCACATGCCAATCAATCTGCTATATATCATCCCCTGGATGGAAAAATCCTTCAATATGCAACGGGGAAACCTGGGGGATTCATGTCTGATGACGCTGGTGACACTCGCAATCTGCATCGTTACCACACTCGTCATCAATCGTACCATGCCACAAATCTTCGGGAAACGGTAACCAAGGCCCCTCGTTTCGCAGGGCTGACGCCCGCTACACGAGGAGCGGCACCTACGGAGACACCTAACGCCCCCCCCTACATATCCTTGCCAGAGATGCCCCTCGTTTTGCAGGGCTGACGCCCGCTACACGAGGGACGGCGCGGGATAACCTACTGCTTGGCGAAATATTCCTCCAAGAGCTTTGCGATGCGGGCGCTCTTTTCGTGGACGATTGTGGGGTCCTTCGTCCATTTGGTAAGGGTAGTCACCATCGCATCCTCCACGGTCAATTCCTGCGTGGCATTTTCCTTCCAGGTATCATCCATCATATTGGAATTCGACAGGCATTTTTCCAGGAGGTCCATATAGAGCCAGTCCTCCATGCCGTCTCGGATGCACTTGAGGCGCTGTGTGGGAATCGGTCCATCGGCCGCGGGATACATCAGTCGACCATCGCCGCTGAAATTCCGGAAGGACTCGCCGATCCATGGATATTCGAAGAGTGGTCCGCCTGCCAGCGGTTCGCCAATCATGCTCTTCTGGATATATTCACCATTCTTGACCTCCCATTCCCGCCAGACACAGGACTGGTAGTAGAGGAAGTGGTCTGGCTTGAACTTCTTGTTCATATAGCCCATCAGAAGGCGCGCACCCACAGCGGGATATTCCAGCAGGAAATTGGCGTAAGGTGCCCAGGGGGTGCAGCAGACATACCAGCCCACCTTCTTGCCACGGGCGCGGGCTTCCGCAATCGCCTTCTCGTTCTGCCCATAGACCGTGGTCAGGGGGATCCATCCGTCCACCACGTCATCCAGATTGCTGGCGATGCCGAAGCTGTTATCATAGAGCGTGGTATAGACGGGAATACCAGGCGCGGCCTCGCGGACACGCAGAAGCGCCTCACGTATCATGGGGAATGCGGAGGCTGGTGCCTCGTCAAAGCAATAAATGAATGCCTTGTCTTCCAGGCCCGCCTCCTTCACGCGACGATAGGCATCCGCGATTTCCTTGTAGAATTTGTCATCCACTTCTTTGTAAATCAATCCCATATTGAAGGCAAAGGAGCCATTTCCAAGATTTTGAAGTGCCGTGGGGACCAAATTCTGTCGCGCCACGGATTCATAGATGGCATCGGGTTCCAGACGATGGTCGATGAGCATCTTCGCCAACGCTCTGTAATACGCATCCCGTGCCTCTTGCCCCTTGGGGAAGGCATCTGGGAGAGAATACTGCACGGGAGACATATATGGCACTCCTGCAGGCAGCTTGAAATTCCACACCTGCACGGAATACGGCATGAGACGCTCACCATTTTCCGTGACAAAGCGCACCTGTCCACGATAGATGCCGGGGGTCTGCGTCTCGGGCACACGCACATCCAGCCACCAGGACTGATAGCGCTCCTTCTCGATTGCGACAGGCGTGTCCAGATACTCCAGAATGGGGTCGGGCCAATAGCCGATGTACTCCACCTTGTAATTGGGTGCGGTGGTTTTCACGTATCCCACGGGGCACAGCTTCAGCGCCTCCAGCGGCAATGCCACGCCCTGGTCATTCACGGGTGCACCAACCAACTCCGCACGGACACGGGAAAGCCCTTCGGGGGCATACGCCACAAGCTGCGCGGACTCCGCCTCGCCACGGGCCACCTCCAGGGCATATTCGGTGGTGGGTTCCGCCAAAAACGCATAGACATCCGTATCACGAATGACCTTCTCCTCGGGCAGGCACCACAATACCGCCAGGCCGTCCTGGACGTGATTCTGGAAAATCATCTTGTCCAACGCAGGGTATGCGCTTCGGCAGGCCTGCTGGAACTCCTCCACTTCGTCACGGCTGGGATTCTTGGGCAGGCGCTCACCGCGCTGACGGAGGACCTTCGCCTTGGGAGGAACCTTGTCGCCAAAGGCCTTGATACGCCAGGCCAACGCCTTGCGCTCTGCCGCCGCGGCCGCCCTGCATTCCGCCGCCTCCACCTCGGGATCAGAGACCTCCAGGCGGATGTCGCCCACATAGAGGGAATAGGATTTGGTTGGTTTGCTGGCATGGATGTCGATATACTTGACATTGCTGGTATCCCAGTCCTTCATGGAATTCAAATCCACCTCGATGGTATGACGTCCCACGGGATAGGAGAGATTATACCAGGCCATGCGCTTTACATCGTTGTAGGTCGCCACCTCCAGACCGACAATGCCGGAGACCGTGCAATAGACCTCGATGGAAAGCTTCGTCGCCGTCCGCCAGTCACGCATCCCCTCGGGAATGAAGAATTTAGCGGATGGCCAGCCCTCGGGATTGGGCAGATAGGTAAATTTTGCGGTCAGACCGGACTCGCCATTGGGCCAGGCAACCTGCTCCATCAAAATATCCCCTTTCGTCAAATGCCAATCCTGCTCCAAGGGACGGGATACCGACCCGATATACAACGGCACCTCAATTGCAAACAGGGAAAATGCCAACAGGCAAATCAACGCAATCTTCTTCATTCCAATTTCTCCATACGTGTGATAAAAAAATCCCCCGTCTGCCGCAAAGGGAAAACAGGGGGATCAAGACATGCGGGCGGATGGCTTAATTTAGCGCTTTTCGCCACCGGGGATGTCAATGCCGGGATACCAGTAGTAGTCGGAGGTCAGGAAGGTGGTATCCGTGTACTTGGTATTCTTGGTCTTGGCCTTGGAAACGGGGATGGCTTCCACGTGTCCGTCAGACATGGAGACATTCATCTGCTGGCTGTGACGGAAGTAAGTCATGGTGCCGCCGTAACCGATATAGTAAGGGCCCTGGCAAATCATGTCCTGCCAATAGGAGTTCAGATTTTCCACATTGCGGGTACCGTCCATGTAGTTGACGTGCAGAGAAGCCAGGGTCACGCTGCTGATACGGCGCCAGGTCGCAGCCGCATTGCCGCCGTTGGGAGCCATCCAGCTGCCATCGCCACCCAGGACAACCACGGAACGGCTCATGCAGATGCTGGACTGGTAACCCATGTTGCCCGTGACGCGCTCGGAAGTGGGGCAGGAGGGGCACAGGGTGACCTTGTGCCATCCAGAGTTGTCCGCATTGTTCTTGGTGACGTATGCGGCGTTATCCTTGTCATACCACTGCTTTGCCGTCATGGGGGCGCCAGGAATCAGCGCATTCACGGTATACCAGTTGTAGTTGTTGGCGTTGGTCGCCCAGGCACCGACAAAACCTGCATTGCCGCTGGTATCGCTATAGGAGCTGTAGTTGATTGGGGGGATGTAGTCATCGGAGTCGTTGGAGTAGAGAATACCGCCCAACTGAAGCTGCTTCAGGTTGTTTGTGCAGGAAATGGCGCGAGCCTTCTCACGGGCTTTGGACAAGGCGGGCAGCAGCATGGCAGCCAGGATGGCGATGATGGCGATGACCACCAACAACTCGATCAAAGTGAAGGATTTTTTCATACGAAGGATTTGTTTATTGGGAGAATTTGTGGGACCGGTTGTTCATAAAAACAACCACGAAAGAAAAGGCAAGAGATTAAAGAAGCGTCTCGATGTTAATGTAATTTCCAACGCCGTGTTCGCGTGGATTCCAGCGCCACATCACGTCATTTTTCGTCCAGGGATTCCAACGGAACTGCTTGTAGTGGAGATTCTCCACATGGCCGTCATACATGCAGAAATTGGCGGTCAGGTTCCCATGGCGTGCATGGACCATGTAATGCCAGGAATAGGTGCTGTACTCGGGATCGGGATAGATGCGCGCCTCCGCCAGGAAACAGCTGAAATCGCCCGTGATATTCGAGGGGTCGACCTTATGAGGCGTGGAATCGCCCGCCCAGATCGCCTGGCTGATACGACCGCCTTTGTTGATGAATTCCGACAACTTATGGCAACCGCGATTGGTGGCATCAGAGATGGCGCACTGCGCCAACCCCGAAGTCGCATGGTTAATGCCATAGCTCATATTGCCCCGTATGTCACTCTTCGCGTCATCACTCAGGCCATTCCATTTGCTGATGGTCATGCCCTGCATCGTAGGAACCATGGAAATATTGCAGGCGGGGCATTCCATGGCCTTGTAGTCCAGGTTGTAGTTGACCATGAACATGATCTGGAAAACCAAGCCCCAGGAAGATTCCGTGCCATTCTGCATTGCATGACTCAAGGGTGCGACGAAATAGTCGTCATTGTCGGTCTGGTAGATTGCGTGGAAAAGCCCTAGTGTCTTCAAGTTGTTCGCACAGGAAATGGACCGGGCCTTCTCACGGGCTTTGGACAAGGCGGGCAGCAGCATGGCAGCCAGGATGGCGATGATGGCGATGACCACCAGCAATTCAATCAAAGTAAAGGACTTTTTCATGATGGTTTCTTTTGTTTTAGGGTTGACGAAATTACGATGGCAAATACCCTCGTATTTGAGGAGAACAACTGTATTGTCGGTACTTTTTGAGCGTTTTCAAGTCGCTAGCGCCTAAAAAATGCAAAACACTCTGTTCTACATGAATTATATTCTCTGACAATCTTTCTTCTCCATGAACATCCTCTGCTAGCCTAGGAGATTCCCGTCATGCCAGTCACCTTGAATACATTCAAAAGCGCGGTCCAGAATGCCAACGAAGACAGCTTTATTCGCATGTCTGGAAGCCGTCCTGGCGAAATCGTAAACTATGGCAAGACCTTGCTGGGGCGCAAACTCGGATGGTATCGCCACGGCACCATTGAACAGAACCGCGAGGTCCGCGAACAATTGTTTGCGGCTCTGCAAGGAGAAGGGGAGAAAGTCCAGGCCCAAACCCTGGAACGACTCCGCGTGACACTCGGCATCAACGAGCAGGGCCAGTCCACGAAGACGACTCAGTTGACAGCCCGTGAAATCAAGCAGATTATTGATTTAGTTGACACGGACAATGCGAATGTCCAGGCACGCAGGACATTCGCAAATGAACTTCAGCAGAAATTCCCCGAGCAACAAGAGAAAATTTCAGAGCTGCTTGGCTTGGAGAATCCCGAAAAGATGCTCCACCCCCTAACCGAAGAAAACAAGACGAATATTCGGCATGACTTGAAGAAAAATGGCACTGAGGCATTCACGACCCTATTCACCAGCATGAGACTTCCGCCCCCCGAGGACCTGGATAAACTGACCTTGGCGCCATACCAAATTACCTATTACAAGAAGGTGCTGGTGGATGGTGCCATGAAGGGGGAATTTAAAAAATCCGACTTGAATAGTTTGAAGGCGAATATCAATGCTAGCCGAGTGAAGTCCCAGAAAAACCCAGCGGAACCCCAACTTCTGGAGGCAATCAATAAGTTGAAAACAGAGACTGGCGTCGATGTCACTGCCAGCAAAGACGAGCTCATGAAACTTGTCGTGCTGGACGCATGCCCGAAAGCCAATAAGGAATCCCATGTGCTCACCGACCCCGACGAAATAAACGCTTTGATTAAGTCATCCATTGAAACGGTAATAAATAAACGCAAGGAACTGATTGTTGGGATTCAGAACGCCGACCCGAAACTGGATCCCACCATGGCAAAGGGGCTGCTGCAACTCGTCGCCACCGACACTTCCCTGAAGAAGGCCTCCTTAGCGCTTTGCATACCTCACTTTGTCTCCGCAATCACAGACTTCATGGAATATGCCTCCAGTCCGAATCCGAACAAAGAGGTCTTCGCCGAAAAGTTGCGGAACTTGGACCTTGCCTTCGATGTCGCGATGAAGACCTGCCGGGAAAAAGTGGGCGCAGATAAATTTGGTGCAGACGATTCGGCTTCCTTGAATGGTTGGATAATTAACCTCGCACTTTTCTGTTTCAAGGAAAAACATGGCCACGATCCCCAAATGGATTCCACGCTGGTGCAGGTTGTCAAGCAGCTACGGGCTGACACCCTATACATGTCTGCCAACGCGGAAGAGGGGTCTGATATATCAAAGCCCTACGCCTATTCCCGGGACTATGCGCTGATAGAAGGAACAGCACATTTTGTGAATCTAACCGACTCCATAGATAGAATCTTCCATATTGGTCTGGAAAAAGAAAATCTGCCTCCTTCCGACGGCATTTCCCAGGACTCCGCAGAAATCATGGTCTCAACAGAAGGCATAGCCAGACGATATTCCGAGCCATTCGGGAAGGTGATTGACCAGAAATTAAGCTCCCTCTTCCAAGAAACCATCTTGACTGAACTATCCACCAATGGAAGATATTCCACCAATGAAGCTCTGACAGATTATCACGAAATGTTCGCACCCGTAATAAGGGACCTGAAACGCGGTGGCATCAGTCTAAAACTCGGTGATACGGTGGTCTGGTATACGGAACAAGACGGCATGGAGGAAAATGCGATTGAAAAAATCAAGGCATTCTTTGACCAGGATGCCACAATGGGACTCAATGCGGCACGTGTGCTGGGCACCGTCCTCAACCAGACATTGCCGAATGACTGCCTGAAGACGCTAAACAACACAGGGGAAGGATGCGGCGGCTTCTTTACACAAATAAAAAGCTATGCTGCCACCCTGAACGTAACTCGAAATGCCAATGGAGACTACTCCATCGCATTCAAATATGATGCGAAGCCAGGAATGCGCACCGACAGGGAGGGCAATCTCGTCAATCTGAATCAAGGACAGACCCACCTCTCCTTCAATTTCAAGCTTCGTTTGTTCATTGACCCGACGAGTAAACAAGCCGTGTTCCAAATGCCCATGCAAGAGGCGAAACTTCATGCAGAAATCCATAAGTCCAAATTCACTCCAGAGGAAACGCGCAAGATTGTCCAGCTGAGGCACCCCCAAACCAATGTCTTTCTAGGGGATCAGATTCTGGCCTGCCCGGAACTGTATGGCGATGAACAGCTGAAGGCACTGCTGGCTCCCGAGCCCCCTAACCAGCAGGCGATATGTGATTATCTGAAGGACAAAATCCTCACGGATACCGACTACGATGCACTGGCCGCCATCGGAATGACTCCCATGCAGATCAAGCAACTTTCCACGGGACTTCTGCCTGGAGTACGCCTCACCAAGGCACTCGTGCTACGGTTGACAGGGAATGACGCATCCGATCGCCAAGCTGCATTCGAAGAAATCAAGCGCCTTTGCCAGAGACTCGTGGATGAAGGCTGGCAGGAATCCGCAGAACTCGGGGATGTCTATGACCAGACCTTGGCGACAGTCGGAGGCATGAAGGCGAATTCCAAGGATCTCGGCATCGTCCGCGCATATATCAAGGCATCGCAGGACGTAGGGATTCAGACGATTCCCCGTATGCTGGCCTCAGGCGACGAAATGCTTGTGAACGAGGCCAAAGAACGCCTCGCGGAAATCATCCCCCAGGCGCGCCGTGCCCAAGGCGTCGATCTCCTGAAGACGTTCCCAAATCAATTCACCCACGAAGACATCAAGATACTGCGCGAGGCTCCTGACCAGGAACGGGTGGGAAGACACATGGAGGCGATTGCTCTGCGAAAGAGCGAAATGGAGGCATCCATTTTGTCGTTGCAGACCTACGTCCAGGCACTCCGCATCATGATCCAGGAAGCAGATGCCAATGCCTGATTTGACTGGATTCCCTCCTCTGTTCCTCCAAATAACACATTGCAATGAAAGTCTATCATTTGCACCGCAACAAGACTTGGAACGCACTCTTCCTTCCTCTGCTGATTTTGGTGTCGTGCCTGTTGCTTCTGTCGTCCTGCGGTACAACTAGCGCGAAGGGACTCAAAACGGAGCACCTGGCTCTGGATGTGTCGTCTCCCGAAGATACGGCGGAATGGTGGTGCAGAAATCTCGGTTTTCAGATTGTCGTCAAGCAGACAAAACCGCCCTTTGCCATATTCATTCGGGAGGCCCAGGGGCATTTTGCAATTGAGCTATACAGGGCAGCCGATCTCCCTGACGCCCCGGATTATTTCCAGCAAGATCCCCTTCAGTTCCATGTCGCATTCCTGACAGAGGACATGGATGCGGATATCGCACGGCTGACCGATGCGGGGGCGACGCTAGTTTCACGGATGACCATCCAGGGCTCGGAATTGACTATGATGCGTGATCCCTCAGGCATCCCCATCCAGCTGGTTAGACGGGAACAGCCCGTTCTTTCCAACACACCGTATTCCCAGCAAAACTAGAATATTTCTTGAGGACGCCAGCGCCAGCGCCCCTTCCATAGCAAGCACAGTCAACGGCAAGGTACTGTAGGCGTTCGTCGTAAAGCCTCCCCTCACACACAAAAGCTCGAGAAGATACAGACAGGTACTGTAGGGCTGGGA
>DCIO01000089.1 GCA_002315885.1 Lentisphaeria bacterium UBA1724 | reverse complement strand
CGCCACGGAAGTGGATGGGACGGAATGCCCCGCAGAGTGTCTTGGAGAGGCTCTCCTCCGTGACCCACACGGAGAAGTCGTCGTCATACATCGCTTCGGGCGTGGGATGGAAAATCGCATCCACGCCTTCCGCACGGCACAACTCCGCATCACGCTCGAAATCCCGTGGGTACTTGTCCAGGTCTTCCGTGGGACCAAATTGGGTGGGATTGACGAAGATGGATACCACCACCTTGTCGGCATTCTTCTTGGCGATACGGATGAGCGAGAGGTGCCCTTCGTGCAGATAGCCCATGGTGGGGACCACCGCAATGCGCTTGCCAGCCTGTTTCCAGGAACAAATCAATGACTTGAGGGACGGGACGTTATCAAAAATTTCCATTTTTCTCTTTCTTCCGAATTATTTCTTTGGTGCCGCAGTGGAGGAGTTCTTGTCGGTGGGGAAGGCGCCTGTGCGCACTTCATCTGCGTAACACCGAATGGCCTTCGTGGCCAGATCGTAGAAATTGACGTAGCATTTGGCGTGACGTGGGAGGTATCCATCGCCTCCATAGCCCAGGAGGTCCGCCAGCACCTGCACCTGCGCATCCGTGCCAGAACCCGCGCCAATGCCGATGGTGGAAGCACGGACCATGCCTGTGATTTCCGTGGCCAGTTCCCGGGGTACGCCCTCCAGGACGATGGCGCAGCATCCCGCCGCATCCAGAGCCAATGCGTCGTCAATCAACGCCTGGCGCTCTTCGGCGGCTTTGCCATGCACGCGGTAGCCGCCATCCTTGAGGACGGACTGGGGACAGAGACCGATGTGCCCCACCACGGGGATGCCCACCTCGATCATGCGCTTGATGACGGGGAGCATGGTGCGGCCGCCTTCCAGTTTCACGGCGTCTGCACCGCATTCCTTCAGGTAGCGACCCGCATTGCGGACTGCCTCATGGATGTCCAGCTGGTAGGTCATGAAGGGCATATCGCCTACCAGGAAGCACTTGTCGCTGCCACGGCGAGCGGCTGCGGTATGTGCCAGGGATTCTTCCAGGGTGACGGGGAGGGTGTTGGGGTAGCCCAGGACGGTATTGCCCATGGAGTCGCCCACCAACAGCATCTCGATGCCCGCATCCTGTGCCCAGCGTGCGGTTGCGGCGTCAAAAGCAGTCAGCATGACCACCTTCTGGCCTTTGGCTTTCATTTCCGCCAAATCTCGGACGGTGAATTTCTTATCCATTGTGTCTAGAATTCCTTTCCGAAGTATATCTTGTAGATGGCGGCGGCGTCAGTGTCTCCGTTCACACAAGCTGCTTCCAAAATCTTTCTTGCCTTTTCCCGATCTTTCGGGATGCCCTTTCCCTGGAGGTAGCAGAGTGCCACCTGGAGGCGTGCGGAGGGATCGGTGGACCGCTCGGCTTTGTCGAGGTATTCCTTGGCTTTGGTCGGGTCGGCGGGGTATTCGGGAGTGCCCTCCGCCAGGAGAATTCCCAGCCTTGCCTGTGCGATGGGCAACTCGGTATCTGCGGCCTTCTGAAGCCAATTCCGCGCCAGCGATTTGTCAATGCGGGTTCCGCGGCCTTCATAGAAGGCCTGTGACAATTCGTATTGGGCCATGGGTTCGCCGGCTTCTGCCGCCAGCAGGTATTGTTCGAAGGCCAGCAGGTCATTCTTTGGCATGCCGATGCCATCCCGATAGCAGTTTCCCAGGAGATACTGTGCGGTGGGATACTTTGCTTCCGCGCTAATCTTGAACCAATGGAGCGCCAGGTCGGGATTCTTCGCGGTGCCGATGCCCTGCAGGAAGCAGACCCCTAGCTTTGCCTGTCCTTCGGGATCGCCATCATGGGCCGCCAGGGTCAGCCACTGGAAGACCTCACGGAAATTCTGTGGTGTGCCAATGCCCTGCTGGTAGCAATCCGCCAGCTTGACTTGCGCGCGGTTGTTGCCACTTTCGGCGGAGCGCAGCAGGTATTCCACCGCCAATTCATTGTCGTTCTCGACGCCATAGCCATTGAGGTATTGCAGGGCAATCTGGAGTTGGCAGGAAGAATCCCCCGCGTCCGCAAGCATCTTGTAATACTTGAAGGCGGTATCGGGATGACCGAAACTCTCCTCCAGAATCGCAGTCTTCAGCTGGGCCTCGGGAATGCCGTGGTCTGCGGCATAGCGGTACCACTCAATGGCACGCTGGGCATTCGCCTTCGGCACGCCAAAACCGCCGTCATAGCAGATGCCTACGTTGTACATGGCCTCGGGATTGCCATTCTTGGCGGCTTCCGCAAACCACTTGAAGGCCTCTTTGAAATCGCGTTCCTCACCCGCGGAGCCGTCGAAATAAATCTTTCCCAGAGTCAGCTGGGCATTGGTGTTGCCGCGCTCCGCCAACTCCCGGACCTTCTCCACGGAAATATCTTCCTTGTCATTTTTCTTGGGCTTGTATTCCGCATTCTTCCCTACTGGGATATAGGAGTCCGGAACCATGTCGTCGGCATCCGTATGGGGTTTATCCTCTCCGAATGGCCACCACCAGGAGGCTGGAGCGCAGACCGAAAGACAACAAATGATTACCAAAAGAATGCGATGGAAAAAACGAAAACGCATTGCTAGAAAATCTCTGCTAAAAATGAATACGAATATCTGTTAATATAACCTTGATGACAAATTCGGCCGAGTTGCCACAAAAATCTACGCTCTGTTACACGTGCGTGTTACACATGCGGCGGATGCTGCGTAAAGCCTCCCTTCCCGCACAAACGGTCGAAAAGAAACAGAAAGGTACTGTAGGGCTTGGGACAAAGTCCCATGCCCGTCCCACCATCCCAGTAACCAGAGTCAAGAAGGAGACGTCATGACGTCTATGATTCCCCTCCCGCACAAACGGTCGAAAAGAAAGCACAAGGTACTGTAGGCGGATGCTTGTGTTCCTTGTGTCCCTAAATATCCCGCATTATTCCTGTGGTTTCGGCGGTTCTGGCGGTGGTGTGGCCTTGAGATAGAATTGTACCCGCTTCTTCAGGATATCATCGCGGTTTTCCTGGAAGGCCTTGAGGCGTTTTTCCATTTCCTCAATGCGTTTCTGCATATCCTTGATCATATCGTCGGTCATGTCGGAGAGCTTCTTCTCCAATTCCGCGGTCATGGTTGCTTTCTCCGTTTCGTCTTGGCACTCACGGATTTTCTTTGCCAGCTCCCAGCATTCCCGGTCTCGCTGGAATTGCTGCTTATCAAAATCCCGCTTGGGACGCGGCATATACTTCGACATCTCCTTCATGAATTCCTCACGATTCTCCATGCGGAGTTTCATGAGACGCTGGTATTCTTCCGGGTTGCTCTTCTGTAATTCGCGGAAGAATTTCTGGGGGCCGTCGGCGCGATGCTCGCCGTGAAATTCCGGTGGTGGCGGGGGCAGTTCCCCTGCGGGAGGCGCCACCTCCTCAAGCGGTGGTGGCAACGGCGGTTGTGGCATCTCGTTTTGATTCTCCTGGGCATGGAAGACCGCAGAGGCGAGCAGCAACGCAATCAGGATGAAGAGTAGTCTTTTCATGGCAAGTTAGTCAAGTTCCGAGAGGAGGATATCCAATTCCAAATCCATTTGGAAGAGGTCGTCATTTGCCTGGGCGTAGTTGGTTGTCAGGGCCATATCGTCCCACTTCAAGGCATCCGCGCTTTCCGAGGAAATGGGCTGGAGGCTACGAACGACGATGGGGTTCTTGATTTCGGGGGGCACGGAATTCTGAAGAGTGCTGAAAACCGCCACCCCACAAAGCACCGCCAACCCCGCGGCACATAACGCCCAGCGACGCCATGCACGACGCCACGGTGCACTCCCTGCGGGAAGCGCGGCTTTTGCCAGGCGCAGGGTCTCGGCGTCCAGCGCGGCAGGGATTGTCGGTGGGCAGACCAATGCCAGCGTCTTTGCATACGCCTGGCATTCCGTGCATTCCTGGAGATGCTTCTGGCATTCTTCGGGGAGAAGCACGTGGCTGTCGAGGCCTTCCAGGAGGCAGATCTGGGTTTTGTTGCAGAGATTGGTGTCCATCATAGATACTCCGCTAGGGCTTTTTTGAGATTCAGGACTGCGTAATGCATTCTGCCGAGTGCGGTATTCAGGCTGATTTGCTTGCGGTCGGCAATTTCTTTGAAGGAGAGGCCGTCCTCGCGCATCTGCACCACTTCCTGCTGTTCGACGGGGAGCTTTTGAATTGCCAGCTTCAGCGCCGCCAGGATTTCGTTGCGCTGGGATTCCTTGTCAGGCATGGCCTGGCGGGAGGCAATCTCCTCGGGCAGTTCTTCCGTGGTGTCCGAAAGGTGAGAACGGAAGTAGTCCATCACCAGGTTGTGACCAATCCGACAGAGCCACGCCAGGAATTTCTCCTGGTGCTGATACCGCGGTAGCGATTGTGAGGCCTTGATCCAGGATTGCTGGAAAAAGTCGTCCACCTGCTCCGGATGATCCATCAGGATCCGATGCAGATACGAGTAGAAGGGCAACCGATAGCGGTTGTAAAGCGTCTCGAAGGCATCCTCCGCTCCAGCCACCGCCCGACGTATCAACGAGGAATCACTCTCCTCAAACAAAGTTGGATTGTCGGATACGGGCATCGGTTGAACAACAAAATGAAACGCGGGATTTACTCAAATAAACGATACTTTCAATAAAATATTATCCCAAATCAAAATAATGCCCAATAAAAATCGAGAATTGAGAAAATTGAAAAAGAGGGGGCAGTGAAGGGAACTTGGCATATATTCCCCTCATCTCCTGAATATTCCCACTGCTATGATTTCCACAACACTACAGGCAACCGTCAACCGCATTTGGCAGACCCTCTGGACAGCCGGACTGACCAGTCCCATCACCGTCCTGGAGCAGATCACCTACCTGCTCTTCATGAAGCTCCTGGATGACGACCAGATCCGCAAGGAGCAGACCGCCAATCTCTTCGGGACTGCGGTCACCAACCCCGTCTTCAAGGATGGCGTATGCGTCATCTCCGAAGTGCCCCACGTGGAGATGGAATACCGCCGCCTCCGCTGGAGCGTCTTCCGTCATGATGCCCCCGAGGAGCTCTTCAAGCATATCCAGAGCTACGTGTTCCCCTTTATCAAGACACTGGGACAGGGCCACGACACCGTATTCAGCCGCTACATGGAGAACGCGGTATTCCTGATTCCCACCGCCAAGGCGCTGAGTGTGGTGGTGGATGAAATCGACTCCATGGACATGGCGGACAAGGACATCATGGGTGATGTCTATGAAGAGCTGCTGAAGAAGATCGCGGCCGCAGGCGACAACGGCCAGTTCCGCACGCCCCGTCACATCATCGACATGATTGTGGATTTGATGGAACCCACCATCGATGACAAGATTGTAGACCCCGCCATGGGTTCCGCGGGCTTCCTCATCTCCGCATCCAGGAAGGTGTCCCAGAGCTGCAGCCTCACCAACAAGCAGAATCGTGAGAAGTTCAACAGGATGTTCTCGGGCTTCGACACGGATCCCTCCATGCTCCGCATCGGCGTCATGAACATGATGCTCCACGGCGTGGAGGAACCCAACATCCAGTATCAGGACTCCGTCAGCGAAGACAACCACGAGCGCAGTGAATACACCCTGGTCATGGCCAATCCCCCCTTCGCAGGCAACATCTTCAAGGAGCAGATCGCCAAGGATCTGCTGGCCATCACGCCTACGGGCAAGACCGAGTTGCTCTTCGTGGCGCTCTTCACCAAGCTCCTGAAGGTGGGCGGTCGCTGCGCCTCCATCGTCCCCGATGGCGTGCTCTTCGGCAGCTCCAAGGCACACCAGGCGCTACGTCGCGAGTTGGTGGAGCACCAGACCCTCCAGGCAGTCATCTCCATGCCCTCGGGCGTTTTCAAGCCATACGCGGGAGTCTCCACCGCAGTCCTCATCTTCACCAAGACCGACAACGGCGGTACCGACAAGGTCTGGTTCTACGAAATGAAGGCAGATGGCTTCTCGCTGGATGACAAGCGCACGGAAATCCCCGAGAACGACATCCCCGACCTTCTGGCGAAATTCCGGGACCGCAAGAGCCTCCCCATGGAGGACCGAACCGCAAAGTGCTTCTTCGTTCCAAAGGAGGAAATCGCCGCCAATAACTACGACCTCTCCATCAACAAATACAAGAAGGTGGACTATGTGGCGGAAACCTTCCCCCCGACGCAACAGCTCCTGGACGAAATCCAAGAGCTGG
>DCIO01000050.1 GCA_002315885.1 Lentisphaeria bacterium UBA1724 | reverse complement strand
ACAGGGGGGTTCTGAACAGTTACTTCCTTTCTTGCTTTTGGGCGACAGACAAGGAGAGTGCTTTCAGACCCGCTTGAGTCATGAATCCAAAAACTGGAATTCCACGCGGACGGTGGCGTCTGGTGGGGGATTTTGGATGACGGCGTATTTGCTGCCCGCCACATCCTCAACGGTGAAGTCGTGCTTGACGCCATCGATAGCGCATGCCGTGGGCGTCAAGCCCTTCTGGGCATAAACCCGCAGGGTGCAGGACTTGTGTGTGGATTTCACCACCACCTCTGTCGTGCGGTAGTCATCCGACGCGCGCCATTCGTATTCGCAAAATGCCTTTGATGCGGGGTATTCCAGGCGGACGTATGCGTGGTGTTCCTTTGCGGCGGCAAAACGCGGGGAGATGGTCACATCCTGGAAGAGCTTGCTGGAATCTACCACGCCCGCCAGTCCCGTGGTCATGGCATTCATTACTTCGGCGCCGCTCCAACAACGTGGTCCGCCACCGCTATCCTGCCCCTCCCAGTTGTAGAGGAAGGAAATCTTCCCATCCTGCAGAAATTTGCAGCCGATGCGGTCCAGGATGTCAGCGCCGTATTCCTCCTCGCCGGCCTCGAATGCGGCCTGTGCCAATTGTCCCGCAATGAAGGGCGCGGTTCCGCCATTCACGTATGCGCCTGCTTTGAAGACATTGAATTGCGGGTATGGCGGCTCCAGGTTACGGAAATCATCCAGCACGCCGTGGTATTTTTCGCGGCATGCGCGATATGCCGCCAGGACGCTCTTCTTTTCTGCCAGCGTCAGGATGCCGCGATTCAGTGCGTAGGCATTGGAGAGGCTCATCTGCCGGGTCTCGTCCACCCCGTAATCCGCCTCATCCAGCATCAGGAAATGCCGGAAGAACTGTCCGTTCCAGAGATGCGCCATGATGCGCTCCCGAAGAGCCTGGGCCTCTTGTTCGTGGCGTTTCGCCTCAGGGGTCTTTCCCAGATATCGGTACATCTTCGCCATCAGCGTCTTGGCGTAATACAGCCCCGTGTTGTCACCATGAAAAATGCCCATGGGGTCTTCGGGCGTAATCATCCGATAGTAATTCGAGGTAGTGCGGTTGGTGAAATCCCAGGTGTCCAGCGTATGGGGGCGCTTCACCAGCTGGTATTTGTCATCCCAACGAATAGACGACGTGGTCATGTATTGCAGACCGCGTTCCAAGTGGGGCAGTGCCCGTTCCAACCAGGCATCATCCCCCGTTGCCTGCCAAATCTGATAGCACCCCTCTACCATGAAATACTCGATGTCCGCCTCCAATTCCAGACGAACCAGCCCAAATGCACTGCCCGCTTCGTGCTTGCGGTAGGGCTCATCCACAATGCGCCAGTCGTCCTTGGAGGGCGCCACCCCCGAATGCATGTCCGTAATCGGCGCCAGAATCTCGTAGAAAAAACCGCTCTCGTGCTGATTTTCCAAAAGGAATTCCGGAAAACTGACCACATCGCCCTGGATGTATTTCAGCCCCTTCAGCGTCAGGACATAATCCCGTAGCCAATGGGGACTGGTGCGGATCAAACGCTCCTTGTACATGAAGACACGCTCGTATGTCCGCATGGCGCCGTCGCACAAGCCAAATAACAACGACAGCGGGTCCGAACGATACGCGGAATACGCCTGGGGGATATTCCCCACCGCTATGAAACTGCCAGGAAGAGAATTTTGCATTTCTTTGTCTCCAGAACAAATATAATGCCAACGCTGTATTCACAAAGGTAGGTAGTCGGCATTTCCGCCTTTTGGGGCCACCGGCCACAAAAGGCAGTACGGGCGTGACGCCGCCCTCTGCGCACGGGCGCAAGCCCAGTGCGCCGTACGCGCCGCAGGCAGTTTAATTACCTACCCTCTTGTGGAACATAGCGAATGCCAAAGAATGCGACTTAGCCACAGAACGATAGCCACAGTCGCCCAGGGGAACTCAAGCCCCGACATTATATTATTCAAAGAGCGGAAATCGGCGTACGAGATGCCGTGTTACCTGCACCATTTTCCTATCGAAACTCCGATGAAAAAGACCTATATCACCACCATGCCCAACCACATTGGCGCATTCCTGAAAGCCAGCGAATGCTTTGCCAGCCTGGGCGTCAACATCACGCGAGTCAGCTACAACAAGGCGGTGGATTCCCATACGCTCTTCATTGATGCGGAAGGCAGCGAGGAGAAGCTAAGGGAAGCAGACGCGCAACTGGAGAAGATCGGCTATCTGCAGACCAGGAGTGACGAGCGTGGCATCGTGCTCTTGGAATTCCGTCTGAAGGATGTGCCGGGCAGTGTCACGGAAGTCCTGCGCCTCATTTGCGAATACCGCCTGAACATCTCCTACATCAGCTCCCAGGAAAATGGCACGGACTACCAGGCCTTCAAGATGGGTCTCTTTGTGGAAGACGAGACGCTCCTGAAGGCCTTCCTGGCGAAAGTGGGTGAAATCTGTTCCGTGAGAGTCATTGACTACAACCACTCGGAAAAGGTCTACGACAACAGCATCTTCTACCGATCCTTCGTGTCGGGGCTTATGCAGACACTGGGACTCCCCGAGGAATGCCGGGACGGTCTGCTGGTAAATTCCAATCTGGTCATGCAGCTCCTGGACGAACGGGGACTCTCGCCATACAAGACCTTCGAGAGCATCAGCCGCTTCGCAGAACTGCTCTCCGCTTGCCGGCATGACGCCTTCTCCCCTCGCATCTCCCACCACCAAGTCACGGAGAATACCCAGGTCATTCTCATCGAACCGCCCTGCGGAAGCAACACAATCATCCTCCAAAGCGCCGGCGAGACACTCTTCATCGATTGCGGATACGCGCTCTATCGCACAGAAATGGAGACCATCCTGCGAAAAGTCCTGCCCGAATGGGACACCATGAAGAAGCGCATCCTCATCACCCACGCGGATGTGGACCACTGCGGACTACTGCCACTCTTTGACGAAGTCCTGGCCAGCCAGAAATCCAAGGACTGCCTGGCATTGGAATACGAGGGCAAGAATGGCTTCCGCGAACAGAATCCCATGCATCGTCCCTACATCAACATCTGCAAGACCCTGACCCGGTATCAACCGCCAAAGCCCGAGAAGGTGACCGCACTGTGGGAGGACCGTAGTGAGCAGGATACGCCATTGACACAACTGGGATTCTTCCATTTCGGAGAACTCTCCTTCGAAGTCTACCAGGGCAAAGGCGGACACCTGGCAGGCGAAATCGTCCTCATCGACTTCACACACCACATCGCTTTCACCGGTGACATCTACGTCAATATCCATGGCATGACCCACGAGCAGTCCTCCTACAACCAGTATGCCCCCGTGCTGATGACCTCCGTGGATACCGACCCCGAACTCTGCGCCGCAGAACGAAAGGCAATCATGCAGCGGCTGGGCGTCGGCAAGTGGCAAATCTTCGGCGCACACGGCATGAAAAAAGACTACCAAGTCCAGGTGGAGGACTAGAGTGTACCGACGGCGTCCCGCCATCGAGGAGGCTCCCCCTGTCCCAGGAAACCTAGTCCTGTGCGCGGCAATTCCATTGCCGCGAAAAAACAACAGAACACTTACTTATGGATAGCGCAAAACTGACTCTCATCAATTCCCTCTTTGCACCCGCCCTGCCCCAGGACGCCGAGCGTGCCGCATTCTCCCAGACCACCCCTGCAGAATTCCAGGAACTCCAGGCGTATGTGGAACAAGATTTAGCCGCGCGCCTAGCGAAGACTCTGGAAGACTCCACCCAGGGCGAGCGGGATATCGTATTTGCAAAAGGGAAGATGGATTTTCTGGCGGATTGTGCCGTGAAGCGCTTGAATTTTGTGAATAACCTGGCGAAATGCGGTGCGGATGAGACGGCATTGAAATCCCGCATTGACCAGTTGGTCGAGAGGTATTCCTCCCAACTGGCGATGGTCGAGGACATCCACCCCTACGCCGGCGCCGTACGCGCCAAGAATATGATTGTGTCCCTGGTGGACGCTTCGATAGCCAAAAAGGACCTAAGGGACCTGGAAACGGTGCTGGGTTTCTGCGATGGTTCAATCACCCTCTTCGAGGCCGTGCGACGTGCGGAATACGCCCTGGATTTCCGCTATTCACGGGAAGAATTCACACAACTGGTGAATTGCTTCCGTGATTTGGAGAAAGCGGGCGCAATCAGGATTGTCCCCAAATACGTGACCACACCCGAGCAATTCCGGGAAGCGCTGGTGAAACTGGGTGTCAAGCCCAAGATGAAGCTCCTGATGCACTCCTCCTATACCAGCCTGGGGAAAATAGCAGGCGGCCGCGAGGCGGTGCTGAAGATGCTCCAGGAGTTGCTGACACCCGAGGGCGTGCTCATGCTCCCCACTTTCAATTTCTACAACTTCAACGAGGACGGCGTCTACGATCCCAAGACCACCCCCTGCGTCATCGGTGCCTTCCCCAACGCCTTCCGCATCATGCCGGATGTGCATCGTTCCCTCAGTCCCACGCACTCCTTTGCCGCCTGGGGCAAGGACGCAGAGAAATATGTCAAGAACCACCACCTGGTGGAAACCATGGGCGACGGCTCACCCATGGATTTGTTGGCAAAGGATGACGGATGGATTCTCCTGGTGGACTGCCCCACCACCGTCACATATATGCATTTCGTGGAATTCAAACAGCACGCCCCATGCATCCACCCCGCAGGAGAAGCCTATCCCGTGCGTTTCCCCGACGGCACCGTCAAGCCCGTCAAGACCTGGTCCTGGCGCAACGGCCACTGCATCCCCGCAGAGCTCCGGGAGACCTGGAAACTGATGCGCAAGAACAACTGGCTCAAGGAGGGAGATTTCGCCAACGCGCACCTGATGCTCTTCCAGTTCAACACCTTCGAAAAGTGCCACGCGGAAGTCCTGCAACGACACGGCAATTGCGACACCTGCCCACACCGCCCCAGATTAGTGGAAAACACCCTCCCCGAACTCAAAGAACTCTTCGCGAAATATAACAAATAGGACCCCACGTCCCCGGGAATAATCCCGGGGCTCTGTCGGCTGCGCCGAAACATCCCCTACGGGGAATGGGATTGATTGGGTACTGCGCACTGGGCTTACGCCCGTGCGCGAATTGGGCGGCGTGAACGCCCGTACCGCCTTCGGCCCGCATGCCAGGGGCTTCTTCTTCAGGGGGATCTCCTGGGGCGGCGTGAACGCCCGTACCGCCTTTCGGGGCTGTGCCACAAAAGGCGGAAACGCCAATTACCTACCCTCTAAGGGAACAGAGCGTTTTCAAATCATCGACGGGGCGAAAATAATTCCTAATTCTCGTCCTTATCTGCCAGGGAGACATTTCCTTCCACGCGTCCGTCATCCAGCACATTCACCTTCGTGCGTTTGGCGAGCGTGCGGAATAGGTCGAAGAGGTCCTTGACGCCGCCAATCGTGAACCACACGGAGGTAATGGCGGCAATCACGCAGGGGATGACCAGGTTATTGATTAGGAAATACACACTCCATCCTTCGTTGGTCCAGGGCCAGTGGATATTCCAAATGAGGCTTCCCAGGAAGATGATGATGAAACTGAAGATAAATGTATTTGCGAAGAGTCCGTATGCGATGGCCCTGTCTCCCCTGGTGTATTCCGGGGTAATCCCGATGATGCTCTTGAAGATTCCCTTCGGACTCCAGTCGCGCTTCAGGACCTTGTGTTCTCCGGGGTCCTCGTATGCGCCACGGTGGAGCATGCGGTCCATATTGAAATCCTCCTTGCAAGTCAGAAGCGACACCACCACATAAAGCAGGATGGTAAAGACGTTGGCAAAGAAATTGAATTCCACGGAATTGACGGGGAAATCCACGGGGTGCATTCTCCAGACAATCCAATCCCCGAATGGCTTGCTGAGGAAATGCAGGACGCTGTCGCAGGCTGGCACCCACCCCTGTTTATCCAGGAAGGGATAGACATAATCCGCCCAGTTGCGCTGGAGCATCAGATAGACGAAGCTGGCAACCATCCCTGTAATCAGCGCCGTCCAGGCCGCCTGAGTAGTGCCCTTCTTCCAATAGAGTCCGAAAATCATCACGGGACAGCACCCCGCCAGCCACATGGCACATGCCATCTGGACGAAAAATTGGATATAATCCAGCTGTCCCATGTATTTTGAGCCGAAGAAAAAGAATACACCGATGCCGATTGCCACCAACCGTATCATGCGCACGTGTTTCTGAGGTGTCAGTCCCTTGGGGAAGAAGGGCAGGATGCAATCCTGTGCGATGGTCAGTGTGGCGCTGAAGATACGGCTGTCGTCGGTGGAGAGCATTGCCAGGAAAAGCAGCAGTGCGAATGCGCCAAATAGCCCCGTCGGCAGGAGTTCCTTCATGGTGACGGAAAGTGAGAGCTGGTTGAAGAGCGTCCGGCACTGTTTGAAGAGGTCGTTTGCCTCCCCTTCGGCATCTATCAACGCCGCGCGGTCTTCCTGCTGGACGGACTCCGGAATGTCATCGCCGTAGGTGGCATTCTTCTGGTCGATTGCGCTCTGAGCGACTGCGCGCCGCTCCTCCTTCAGCGTCTGGTGGATATGCTCCAGGAACCGCGTATCCAAATTGTCATTCTGTGAAAGCGGGGGAACGCCCTCGCCGATTTCCTTGTATTGCGGCTGAAGTTGGTCGATGGTGGCCTGGACTTTCGCACGCGTGTCGGCGTATTTTCCGTCTTTCAGAACATCTGCCAGCGCACGCGTCGCCAATTCCTGGCGCACTACATTTGCCTCGAGTGCGAAATGCCTGTGATTCAAGAAGACAATCAAGCAAATGGCCACCAGGATATAGAAGACATTGATGATGGAGTATCTCCAGGAAGCCAGCAGGGACGCCATCTTCTGCTCGTGGGCAGATTTTGCCGCGCAGGAGACGCCATCACCCAGCCAGGAACCGCGGTGGAAAATCGCGTTGAATGCCACGGCAATGACCATGGTGAAGACATTGAAATCCCGAAATTTCGTCACATCGAAGGGATTGAGGAAACTCTCCCCCGCAGCGCGGTCCTGCATCACGGGAATCACCTCCTGTGACCAGGAGAATTTGCAGAGGATGAAGATGGCGAAGCAGATCAGCAGGGGATAGAGAATCATCCCCTGGATAGTATCGGTAATCACCAGCGCCAGGGTCCCGCCGAAGCAAATCAGCGCCACCGCCAGAGTCAGGAAAAGTATCATCAGTGCCTCGAACGTGGGAATGGTCAAGCCCAGACAATGGAATTGCTCCGGGAGATTCAGCATCCGGATGAAGAATCGCGCCGCAATGGAAGGCATGATCATATTGGCAATCATCTCCGCCAGAGAACGCAGCGCCGCGGCGAAAATACGGAAGGACCGGCTGTAGCGGATCTCCAGGAATTGCCCCAGGCTCATGGCTTTGGTCTCGCGAAAACGGTAGGTCACGAACCCCGTCAAGGAGAGCACCAGCGTCAACGGCGTCAGCACTGCCCCCCAATAGCCCAGCGCAAAGCCCGTCTTGTATTTGATTTCAATGTAGGTGACCAACCCAATGATGGACAGAGAATATGCCACCTCACCCATGTTCAGCACATAACGCCCGCAGACACGCCCGCAAACCAGAAAATCCGACACGCCACGCACATATCGACGGGAATAAAATCCCATGAACATGACAAACAGGACTGGGATGATAAGTATCGCCCAGTCAATCCAACTCATGTAGGTATTGTTCATATCAATGCTCAATGCTCAATTCTCAATTCTCGATTCATTAACTCGCTTCCCAAATCAAGAATTGAGAATTGAGAATTGAGAATTGAAAATTGAATCAGCGGTAGTATTGGATGAATGCGGCGAAGGGCAGGCCCATGGTGGCGTAGTTGGCGTAGGGATGGGGATTGCCCGTCTGAACGGCGATGCGTTCCTTGCCCTTGTAGCCCGCGTAGGGGAGCGTCTTCGCCTCGTTGTTTTCGGGATTGTAACCGAATTCATTGGAGACGCCGATGCCCGCATCCAGCAAGTAGAACCCCTCTGACTCACGATGACTGAAATTCTCGATGAGATTCTTGCGGAAACGCCACATGGCGGCATTGAGCTTGGTATTGAAATCCCCCGCCGCATTGTCGTCTGTCCCCATGGTGCTGCATGGGATGCAGAGAATGAACTTGCCATTGGGCACCGCTTTCAGATAGGCCTCCTTGACTTCCGCAATCTGTTCGTTCCACTGGGCGAAATCCGCCTTGTAGTCACTGCGGAAGTCATTGACGCCCAGTTGCACGAAGAGGAATTCCGGCGCATGGATATTCCACATGGAGAGGTATTTCCCGTAGTCGAAGGACCACTGGAAATCCGACTCCGTCTTGGGGATCCACTTCTTGCCATCGAAAAGCAGGAAGGTCTTCTGGGCGCTGTCGTATTGGAGGTCGCCCTTTAGGGGCTTGAGGAGCGTTCCCGTGCCTTCGTCATAGCGTTCCAGGCAGGCATCATAGCGTCCGCAGAAGTATTTCGGTTCGAAGGTATTGGGTGCAGTCTTGCGGAAGACCTTCCATGCCATGACCCAGAAGACCCGATCGCCCCAATAGCGGTAATTTCCCTGTGGCTGCATATAGCCGTGGTAGGAGCAGAACTCGCCCTTGGGAATCTGGAAGTAATTCGCCAAGCGCCAACCTCCGCGCCCTTCGTCAAATTGTCCCTCCGTGAATTTCCGCAATCCCACCAACTGCAGATTGGGGACCAGCGAGGCATTCGTCAGCACCTGTCGGAAGAATGCGCCGTCGTTGGTGTAGCTGTCACCCAGGATCTGCGCTGTGATCAGCCCCGTATCCCGACCTGCCTGGGCCACACGGAGGGTGCACTCCTCTTCCTGGAGAGTCTCGAAGTCATCGCTGTTGACCAGGGAGATCTTCACTTTTGCGCCATCGGGTGCCTTGTCAATGGTGGCCACCGTAGACAAGCGACGCGCGAAAGTCACGCCCTTTGCCTCAAAACGCACATGGTCGTCGTAAGGGCGCCACCGCTTCAGGATGGGCTGGGTGAACAAATCACAGGGCTGACCCTCCAAAACGTAAAGATACTCGGGAAGGCAGATCTCATTCCGAAAACTCTGCGCCATTATTTGCATGGACATGATTACACCAACGATTGCTAAAAAAACACGCATGGATGAATTCTCTAGATTTCTTCGCCCAAAAGGGCTCACACAGAACAGAAGGGGCTTCCACCTTCTCCAGTGGGCGGCGTGAACGCCCTTACTCCAGTGGGCGGCGTGAACGCCCTTACTGCCGCATTCGCGGCGGGGGTCGCCCACCTTCTCTTGGTTTCGTCTATTTAACCTGAACTTCCACGGAGGCGGCATTTCCGCCGGCCAGGTCCTTCACCTGGATGGTCCAGGTGCCAGGGAGGTCATTCTTCGCGGGAGCGACGGCGACGGTGAGCTTCCCGTCCACGGCAGCGTAGTATCCCGTGCCCTCGGTTTCGCCCTCGGGGGTGGTGATGGTGACCTGCAGGGGCACCACCGCGTCGGACAAGGTCCCTGCCTTATCCCCCACGGACACCTGGAACTTGAATTCTTCGCCAAGGGTCGCCGTCTTTGGGGCGGTGATGCGGACGGCCTCCAGGGGCACTGCGGTCACCATGAAGAGCTTCCCTTCGCCAGGTCCGAACTCCACATTCCAGGAGAGCCCCTTGGCAGTGGCGTCACTGACTTTCACCTGGGTGTGCTCAACCAAATCATAGACAAAGCCCTCTTTGCGCTCCAGTGAGACGCGGCCGCTGTTGGGCAGGCCCTTCTCCATGACCAGGTGATACTGTCCCAGATAGTCGCCGTAGGTGCGCTTGTCGTTCATGACGAAGAAGTAATCCGTGGTACCGTGCTGTCTCATGCGCCCCACCAAATCCAGATTGGAGGTGCGGAATGGCGTGGAGAGGTATGGATCCAGAACCTTCCGCAGTTCCACGGAGCGCTCCTGGAGGGCCTCCTTGTCCTCCTTCGCCTGGCGACGACGAGTGTAGGTAGGTACGACATAGTCGGGAATCACCGCGGGGCAGAGCTTTCGGTCCGCCACCACGATACCGCCCTTCTTCTGGAAATCGTGGATGGCGTCCACGATATCCTGTGGCAGGACTGCGCAATTGGGCATCACCAGCACCCGGAATTTGTCCAGGGAATTCTTTCGGATGGTCTCCTCGTAGACGATTTGAGGCTGGTATCCCGCCCACTGCAGAATCAGATGCATATCCGCTTCCCAGGAATCGCTCCAGCCCCAGGAACCGCAGTCGGTATAGATCTGTGACGCGAAGCTCTCCAGCATCGCCACATCCGCCTGGCGGTCGCCTACCTCCAGCAACATGGGCCCCAGGGGCTTCACCACCGAAAACGCCAGTTCCTTCAGACGGGGCGCGGTCTCCGAATTCGTGAATTTGTAGGCGGACTGATTCTTGGTGTTCCGATCAAACAACGACGCCCACCCATGATACATGATGCCACGGACGGGACGGGCCAGCATGGACCACAGGGCAATGGAGAGATGGTCGGGGGCGATGGTGATGAACTTCGCCTCGGGAACCACCTTCTCCCAATCGGCACGCTCCGATTCATCCGCGGGCATCCTCTCCACGGGGGCGGTCTTGTTGCGATACCAGATGACCTGCGTCATCTTCATGACTTTCTGGTTGGGGTTGCCCTCCACCATGGCAAAGAGCTCGTCGGTGGACTCGCCGATCTTGATGGGGTCGGGATAGGAGTATGTCCACTGGGAAATGATATCCACATCACCGCCATTGCCCCATACGGCAGGCGAGCGCACGCCGGGATCGAAGAAGGTCCAGAGGTCGTTGCGCCCCGTGGACTTGAGGGATTTGGAGAGAATGGAATGGAGATCGTTCCAGCCATCGCCGTGCTTCCACCACCAGGAGTAGAACTTGAGGATCGGGTCGTCGGTGGGCACCACACGGTTCAAGGGGAAATTCGGGATGGAACGGTAGTCCACGGAATTCTTGTTGGTGGCGATTTCGGGAATGGGCGCGCCAGTGGCGGCCTCCGCGGCGGCCACGTCTTCGGGACGGAAGGAAATTGCGGAGTGGTCACGGACCTCGGAATGAATCAACGCGCCCTCCACGCTGGTGAAGGTGCCGAACTGCATGGCAACCGAACGCCCCACGTCTTCCACGAATTTCTTGAAAATCGGCAGGCTGACATCCGCGTTGGTGTTGGGGATGGGCTTCCCTGCTCGATTCAGGCGCGCGTAGGCGGGGTCTTCCTTCAGTTTGTCGGAGAGCCAACTGCCGGGAATCATCCAGAAGATGTTGCGGAGTCCCAGACGGGCACGGCGGTTGAAGCGCTCGCACTCCACCGCATAGCTGGCATTCTCTTCCGCGGGAACGGGCGCGCCTGTATCGCGGACACGCCCCATGGAACCCACCACCACCATGTCGCTGGTGAAGCCCACCTCCTTGGCATCTGCCGGGTCGTCCCCCTGATTCCACATCACCATGGGCATGTATGGCGTGGGACGAGCCATCAAATCGTAGTTGAACGTACACTCGGAAGAGTATTCCGCGCCATCGGCCTGGTATTCCACGCGGAATGCGTGGCTGTATTTTCCCGCCTTGAGGCTAACGTCCACCGCCAGGTCGTAATCCACGAACTTACCGCTCTTGAGTTCAGAGCGATGCATTGCGGTCAACTCCTTCCCATCCTGGTAGAAGCGAATATCGGTGAACTCCTTCTCGGTGGTATTGGTGAAACGGATGCGGATGCCAGGGTATTCGTCAAAGCGATAGAAGACATTTTTGCCTGGGAATGGCTCGAAGATGGGTCGCATGCCGTAGCGATTCGGGATGCCTTTGTAGAGCACCGCCTGGGTGACCAACCCCGCAAAGGGCGTGTAGTTGGAGGTAGAGCGGTCGCCGATGGTCAGCTGCGTGTTGTTCTGCGCCAACTTGCCGTGGCCCTCGGGAAATTCCACATGACGCACGCATTTTCCATCCAGGAAGAGGGAGAACCCACCGTGCCCATTGTAGGTCATGGCGGCACAATGCCATGACCCCGCAGGAATCGACAACCCCTCGCTTCCCGTTTCCACTGACTTGTCACCAAAGCCCAGCCAGCAGGTCATCTTGTATTTGTCCACGCCAGTGCGGTCGAAATAGACCATGTAGCCGCCGTTGGCGCCCTCCTTGTCACTCTGGTAGAAGTAGATCTTCTTGTCGAAAAGCATGAAGCGATTGCGTTTCAGGTCATTGACGCCTTTGTCGAAATTGAACCAGATTTCGAATGCCATGGCCCCGTCGGGAATGAACTGTGGCTGGGATTTGACCGCAATTCCGCTGGCTTTCAGCGCCGCGCCTTCGTCAATGCAGGGCTGGAAGGCGAATGCACCAGGGGCGTATTCCACCGTCTTGCCATTCAATTTCCGGCCAGGCCAGAAATTCATGGTGAAATCCTGCGCGGGATCGCTGGGGTCGGAGAAATTCCAGAGTCCCACAATTTCCGCGCCATCGGCTTCGGGGGCGCAGGGCAGGACTTCCGCAAAGAATGCCAGGGAAGCGACGAGGAAGAAGAATGCGAAAAGAATGCGTGTTTTCATCGTATTACCTCCCTTATTTCATAATCTGCAACTGGATGGGACGATAGATGCCGCCGGCGTATGCCAGGTCCTGGACACGCACTGTAATCTGGTTGGGCTCACCCCAGCGCACCAAATCCGTCACGTCCAGCGAGAAAGGCACATCCCATCCCACGGTGCCGATATTGTGTTCGCCCACATACTTTCCGTTCAGCCACACGCAGGCACTTTCGTCCACGCTGTCGAAATGGAGTTCCACCGCATTGCAGACATCGGGCTTTTCTGGCACATCGAAGGTGATGCGATACCAGGCGATGCCGTCGTATTTATAGCCCTGCTCTTCCCAGGTCTTTCCAATGCTGATTTTCTTCCATGTGCTGTCGTCGTAATCCGCCTCATAGCACCGTTCCACCAGATGCAAGTTTGTGTTCGGATCCAGGCGGAATGCCCAGCCCTCCAGGGGCAGCGGGTATTCCTTGTAGACCACCACGTCGTGGTCCCAGTCGGGCCGGTCTTTCAGCAGGGGCACATTTCGGTGGAAATCCCAAGTCACCTGGGAGAGCAGCGTCCGCAACTGGGGGTCCTTTGCGGTCTTCAGCATATCCTGAGCCAAATACATCCGCTCCTGGGAAAGGGGTTTCTCACCAAAGTAGATAGATGCGGCCACCATGCAGAGGTTCGAGTCCTCGCCATGGAGACAATCCATCACCAAGGCGGCATCCACATCCGTACCGCAAATCTGCCAGAGCACCAGCAACGCGTTGTTCCGCACCAGGGGGTCCTTGTCATCCCGCACCAAATCGCTGAGCAACGACACCGCGTCCTGACCACATTCCCCCAACAACCGCACCGCCGTCCGACGCATAATGGGGTCCTTCTCAGACGCCAGGACTTTCTGCAACTGGGAAACACTGTGCTCACCCTGAAGCAGCGCCTCACGCTTCTCCGATAAGGATGCACCAAAGACTACCGCCGCGGCACTTAATGCGATGATAAAACAAGTGAATTTCATTTTTTGCTATGTGTTTTGAAGATGAATGAAACGCGATATTCCAGATGCGGAAATACCGATTACCTACCCTCCAGAGGGAAACAGTATCTTCATACAATCCGCCATTGTCCGTAAGGTATCCCTTTTCCCAAAACTCGCTCGAAACAGAAGAGCCATTTTTTCCACTTCCTACGTAAAGAACCCTCAAATCAGGTGGTATATTCTCCCATTACCATTTCCCTTGACTTCATTTGGAAAATTTTCCATGAAACAGTTCCTCTGCGTCATCCTATCTCTTGCCGGTGTTCTCTTCGCAGCCGACTACACTGTCACCCCTGCGACAAATATCGTTCTGGATGGGCAACTGGATGAAGTAGATTGGAAAAACGCGCCTGTCATTGAAGACTTCGTCCTGCTGAAGGCATCGGGAAGAAGCACGCCGACCTACAAGACCACCGCGCGCATCCTCGCCAATGAAGACGCGCTCTATTTCGGCATTGTCTGCGAAGGCGCCAACGATGTCAAAGATGACCTGAAGGGCCGTGTGGTCAATGCCTGGGACAACGACCTGGTGGAAATCTTCTTGGCGCCCACGGAGTCCCTGGACGAATATTACCAATTCGCCATCACCGCAGGGGGCGCCTACTGGAATCAGTTCTTCGCGGAAAGCGGAAATATCCACCCCGATTTCTACGAACCCCAATTCCAGGTAGCGACAGGACGCACGGAGAACTCCTGGGTATTGGAAATCCGCTTCCCCACACACGCATTCTACAACACCAACGCCTCCACGTGGCACAACGAATGGGCGGTCAATATCGCACGATACTATCCCCCACGGGACAACAAGCCCGCGGAAAACAGCTCCTGGGCAGTGCTGAATCAGTCTTTCCACGAAATCCAGGCATTCCACAAGATCGACGGCATCCCCCCGAAGAAACAATCCTACGACCTACGCATCGCCGAAGCGAACTTCAATACCACTGCGCTAGAGGAGAAGGGTATCGGAGGCGACTTGTCCGTGCAGGTTGTTCTGGAGAGCGCCCCGGAAGGCCAATACGTCTTCGAATTGCTGGGCACCACACAGGAACTTTCCCTGAAACGCGGCACCAACACCATCTCACTGCCCGCGTATTTTGAGAAAGAAGGCCGCACGCCCGTGCGCATGACTCTGCGCAACGCAGAAGGCAAGACCGTCGCAGACCGCCTTTATCCCGTGCTGGTGGAAGCCACACCCGTCACCCTGCATTTTGACGCCCCCCTATACGGCGGAAACTTCTATCCCGGCGAAGACGCATCCCGCCTCAAAGGCACCCTGAAGGTGAACCTGCCAGGAGATTCCATCACACTGACTGTCGCGGGAAAGGGCTACGCCCTGCCTGTCGTCAACGGAGTCGCCTCCTTTGACATCGATATCTCCGGCATCCAGGGCGATATGCCGATTTCCGTCGGCGAATACCTCCAGACAACCGTCCGTCGCATTTCCGACGCCCTGGCATGGATACGGGACGGGCGTATCGTCGTAGACGGAGCACCTACCCTCCTTTTGGGCTGGTATGGCTCTCCCGCCTGGATTACCTCCAAGCCCCTCCGTGAAAAGTATCCCACCATTCGCGGCAAACACCCCATCACCTTTGACGGCTGGATCAACATCGAACCCGCGCGCATCCTGGAAGGACGCATTGAAACGGAGGAGATGGTCTACGACCAAAAGCCCTCCCAGAAGGTCTTTGACGCTATGGACCGCGTCATCGCAGAGAATCAATCCAGTCCACACTTCTGCTACTACCTGTGCGACGAACCAGAATGCCGTGGCCTCTCCCCCGTCTATCTGCGCTACCTCTACCAGCACCTGAAGCAGAAAGACCCACGGCGCCTGGTAATGATCATCTCACGGGAACCCGTGCGATACATCGAGTGCGCGGACATCATCAACCCACATCCATACATCAGCCCGTCCGTCACCAGCAACGGACTCCGCACCTACCACCTCTCCCTGCAACGCCTGCGGGATATGTGCGCCAGCGTGGAAACCCTCCAGCGCCCCGACAAGGCACTGATGCTCACACCACAGATCTTCGCATATACCTTCAATGACGTCTATGCGGATTACCCCACTTTTGACGAAATCAACGTGGGCATCTGGTCCAGCGTCTGCCACGGCAGCCAGGGCATCACACCTTACATCTGGTATGACCACTTCGCACGCCCCTGCACCGATCTGGGTAGCGACTTCATCTATAACTCGCTCTTCCACCTGAAGGAATACCTGCTCTCCACCGACACCCACCCGCTCCCAGGCGACGAAGGACGAGTCTTCAACTACAACGGCGAGGCACTCTATCTCATCGACAATGTCTTTCTCGAACCGCGCACCTACGAATTCGAGACCACCGCACCAACCCTCTATCGCTTCCGCGAAAATGGCCAGGTCATTCCCGAAAATGGCCGCGTTTCCCTGGAATTGGCACCATACGACGTGGTGATTCTCTCCACTAAAAAACTGGACGACGGCCTGACCACGGAGGCGGACCTCCGCGCAGCAATTGCCAAGGCGGACTACGACCGCAGCCACCGCGGGAATCTCCTCTTCGGGAAAGGACGGCAAGTCGAACTCCGCAGCGTAAACTGCGAGCCATATATCCTCCAGAATACCATGGAGCAACAGGACAAGCTCTTTGACGGAAACACAATCGTCTCCGCCTGGATGCCGCGGAAGCCCGTAGGAGGCACCCCCTGGCTGGAGATGGTCCTCCCGGCAAACACCCCGAAATTCTCCAAGGCGCGCATCTACGGCAATGGCCTGAATGACCTCCAGTTCTACATTTGGGACGGCGAAAAGTGGGTCACACCACAATACACCCACACCGACAGCGAATACGCCACAGAACTGAATTTCGGAAAATCACTCTCCACGAAACAAATTCGATTGGAACTCCTGGATAACCAACAAGACCCCGAACTCTACGAATTCGAATTGCTGGAATAAATACTTAACGAAGCCAATTCCTAATTCATAATTCCTCATTCCTCATTCCTCATTCCTCATTCCTCATTCATAATTCATAATTCCTCATTCCTCATTCATAATTTGAAAATATGACCACCATACCTGACATTCGTCCCGATTACGATGTAGCCAACTACGACGTCTCGAAGATTGCGCCGTACACCCTGGAAGATCCCCTGACCTTCTGCGATGGCACAAAAGTCGCCTCTCCCGCAGACTGGCCCAGACGCCGTGCAGAAATCCTGGATATCTTTGCCAAGAAGATGTTCGGCCAGGAACCGCCCAAGCCGGCGACCATGGTCACCGAGGTCATCAATGAAAAGGACGGCGCGGCGGCGGGCTTCGCCGTGCGCACCATCTACCGCATGTGGTTCAAGGAAGACAAGAGCGGTCCCTACATCGACTGGATGGTCATTCGCCCTAGACACGCCAAGACGCCCTCCCCCGTCATTCTCTTCCTGAACTACACCGGAAATCACCAGCTGCTCCAGGATGAGGACATACCCATCCCCGACACCTGGTGCCGCACCACCGAAGACAAGAAACTCCCCCCTGAACGGGGACTCTATCAGAAAACCGACAACCGCGCGGTCTTCCCCATCGGCATCCTCCTCAGCGCTGGCTACGCCGTCATGACCGCATGCTACTGCCAGGTCTCCCCTGACCCCGATATGGCAGAACCAGACCCCAAATTCTCCCAGGAAAATTTCGCCTACACGGGTGTATTCGACCTCTGGGGCAAACGGGATGAGTCACGGGATGACAACCCTACCGCTCTGGGTGCCTGGGCATGGGCGCTCTCACGTGGACTGGATCTGGCAGAGCGTATCCCCGAAATCGACGCAAAGAACAACATCGTCACGGGCTTCTCCCGTCTAGCGAAGGCGGCAGTGATCGCCACTGCCCGGGATGAGCGCTTCCAAATCTGCGTCGCAGACCAATGCGGTGGCGGCGGCATCACGCTCGCCAAACGCGATTTCGGCGAAAACATCGGCACGGAAGTCAAGATGTTCCAACACTGGTATTGCAAGGCATACAAACAATACGCACGGAATCCCGCACAGCTCCTGGATTTCGACCAGCATCTCCTGGCGGCATCCATCGCGCCACGAAAACTCCTGGTCACGGGCTTCAATTCACCCTGGTTCGATACGGAAGGAGAATACCTCTCCTGCAAGGCCGCCAGCCCCGCATGGGAACTCTTCGGACTGCCGGGCTTCCCCAATGTCCCATACCCCGACACATACGATACCAGCGCCATCGGACCATATCTGGGATACTTCAGACGCACCGAAGACCACGGACTCGCCGCATACGATTGGTGGCAACTCCTGAAATTCGCAGGAAATTGAGACCAATAAATGCGCCCCTTCGACGATTTGTAAGCGCACTGTTCCACAAGAGGGTAGGTATTTGAACGGCGCGTACTGCGCACTGGGCTTACGCCCGTGTGCGAATTGGGCGGCGTGAACGCCCG
>DCIO01000074.1 GCA_002315885.1 Lentisphaeria bacterium UBA1724 | reverse complement strand
TTCAACTCCCCGCGCCTCCACCATTTGCGCAGCAAATGCCCTCCGTAGCCTTGGCGAAGGAGGGCTTATTTGTTTCTGCAACTCCATTGTGTGACGGATGTTACGTGCAGGAAGGCCCAACAGGCGGCATTCTCCCGGAGAGGGGGAGAAGGCCCAAAAATCGCGTCCAGGTTTACCGTTTCTTGCCATTCTTTCTCCGCCTTTGGGACTCGAGTCCTAGAGTTTTTACGGTGGAAATCCTCGATTGGTTCGTCCTGACAAATGCTACCCAGTTGTATGCGAACTTCTATTCTCCAGGTCCATATCCCAAAATTGCCACGGAGAAAAGCATTTTCGTCTTATAATCTGTTGCAATTGAATGTATTGTGATACGAAATCCCCTTTGGACCGGCCGGGTGCGTCTAATCGCCATCCGCCCCTAAAAAACATGTAAAAGTGCACGAACAAAAGTCCAAGAGGGGGTGTTTTGAGTTGTCTGTAATTATGCCAGAATTCATTGAAAAGCCATCGTCTTCTGACAAGGTGTGATGGGGGTATACGGATAGGTTCAGCCACATTTCTGGAGTGTAAGAATAGGAAGCTCACAGCGCTGGTGGCCTCCTTCCAGAACTCCCCGTCGAACATCTCCAGGATGGCGCGGCAGGACTGCCCCGCATTCTCCGAAATCCGGCGGACCACCTCGGGGGCTCTCAAGGCCGCCAGGAGTTTCTCCCCCACCAGATTTTCGACGACATTCCCCGCGATCTGCCGAATGGGGCATGTCGATACCGCGCGCTTCGACTCCCTCTGACATCAGTAGTGGGTGTAGATATCCGGCCGTGCTTCTTGCGGGACGCTAGAATCATTGAAGCAATCTACAATGAGGGGCGTCTTCATTGCGCAATAGGCTATGTGACACCACGCCTCAGGCAAGAAGGCCGACAGGAACGAGCATTCGCAGAAATACGAAAGAAAACTGGCAGAAGGCAGGCTGAAGCGGAGTCAGCGACTCAATGCTACATTAACCACATCCGGCGGAGCGGAGGCGGCTCTTGTGGGAGCACAACCTGTCAAGGAAATGCCGGATACACAAGCGGGCAACTACCTGGGGTGGTGTCTGAAAAAGTGCCGCCTGTTTTCTAGGCTCTTGCCAGATGTGGCCATGCCTGAAAATCTCTAGGAGCTTGGGGGCAGCACCCCCAAGAGAAAACGCAAAAAAACAAAATGCCATTTGTAAGGTTTTAGAGAAACCAGCACATTTGTTTTGGATTTCCCAGGGGACTTCTCTGTCCCCAAAACGACTTTTTCTCCATGTCTCAACCATATTCCACACCGCCTTGTATCCATCGTCAGAAAGGGCCGATTATAAGTGCATCGGACATTCCCTATGACGCCAGTCTGGTCTTCAATGCGTTGCCAAGTATCAGGGCAGATACGTCATGCTTTTCCGCAATGACTATGGCACCACAGAAGCCGACTTTCTGGCAGCGGGGAAACACTATGTGCCATTCAAAGGGACGAATATCGGTATGGCGGAAAGTCGCGACGGCATCAATTGGGAGGTCCACGACAAACCAGTCTGGGAAATCTGCGACGAGGAAATTTCCCGCATCTACGACCCGCGTCTTACGGTCATTGACGGAAAGATGCATGTATGCTTTGCCATGGATACCCGTCATGGCTTACGGGGAGGCATTGCGGTGACGGAGGACTTCTCAAAATTTGAAATCATCTCCCTCTCCGTTCCGGACAACCGCAACATGGTTCTTTTCCCGGAAAAGGCAGATGGCAAATATCTCCGTCTGGAGCGCCCCATGCCAGTATACAGTCGTTATGGCGCGGCGGAGCAGTTCGATTTGTGGGCTTCCTCCTCGCCGGATTTACGCTACTGGGGAGAGAGCACGCCGGTGTTGGATGCGGCAGATGTACAGTTTTGCGATGCCAAAATTGGCCCAGGTGCGCCGCCAGTGAAAACTCCCTATGGTTGGTTGACGACCTTCCACGCCGTCAAATATTCTTCCGAAGAACTCTATTCTTGGCATTTGGATTGGCACAAGATCTATTATGCCGGGCTGATGCTTCTGGATTTGGACAACCCGACCAAAGTCAAGGCAATTTGCGAGACTCCCCTGATTGTCCCCGAGAAGAAATATGAAACCGAGGGCTTTCGCGGCAAAGTGATATTCCCCGGGGGGATGATCCTGGAGGATTCGGGGGAAGTCAAGATCTACTACGGAGCGGCAGATACCGTGGAATGCCTGGCAACTGCGGATATCCATGACCTGCTGGCGCTGTGTGGCAACAAGTAATACATTCCGATGGAAGTCAATTAATTACACAACATGAAGACTTGAAACGCACTACGCCGAAACCATGCGACTTATCGAAGAGTTCGGCGCAAGAAGTTTGATGCTTGATTAAGGATCGTCATCCCGTATATTGGTCCCGATTAACGAAAGGCATTAGATTAAGTGGGCATCTAGAGGAGTCCACGATGAGCACACAACGACAAACACGAACTTCCCAGGAGAAATTCAAGATTGTGATGGAGGGGCTACGAAGCGACTATGGAAGCCCCGGTCCCCAACAAGAGCAACTCCATGTAGATCATAAAAAGGGGCAGGAGAGATGATGAACAAAATTCGCTTCAATTTCATTTATCCTATGCTGGCTTTCCTATGCGTTGCCCTGTCAGGTTGCCGAGCCCTTCCTGAGAGAAATAATGTGGGAATGACGCGAGATCAGGTGATTGAAGCTTATGGGGAGACAACTAGGGACACAGAGAATGAACTAATAGCCATGACGGTTTGGAATATGGATAGCGGATATCCGTGGAATCGGACTGGAACGCCTCGAGGTCTGCATTTCAAGGCAGTGGACGAAATACGGGAAAACGAAATCGTCAGACGTTCGTCAGAGCTGGGCATCTATGAGCGATACCCTTGGAGCGACAATTGGTTCCATTATGAAACGGTTTTTGAAAACAAGGTAGTAATGCGTCAGAAAATCGTTGCGCATTCGGATGGTAGCATTGTATGGTTGCCCGATGGATTTTCATCGATTGGAAGTAAAGCAAGGGTGTTGTCGGGATTCGATGTCTATCCGAGGTGAACGAAAAGCTATGTTCTCGTTGTGTAAACTACAAGTTGGGTTGTTTCTGCCGCTATTTTTCTTTGCCCTATCCCTAGTTCTTTCGGCGTTTGACACCTGTATCCAAGTGAATGGTGGTGTTCCGCAGATTTGTGTGGATGGTTTGCCCGTTCCTGCCCGTTGGTGCTATGCTCGGACGCAGTTGATGGCGCCCTGGGTGAGTGATCGCTCCTGCGTTCCCTACAGTTCATTGACTTTGTTGGCGGAGCCACGCAGATGGGAACGGGATTTTGTCGCCCAGGCGGATTCCGAGAGCGAATTATCCGTCGTCATTTCTTTGCACGAATATCTCCAGGCAAAGGAGGAATTGGAGGTCTGGATTGACGATTTTTCATTGGTGGATATCACAGAGGGCTCTGTCATCATTTCCGAGTGTCATTTTGAGTCATCCGAAGAGAATGTCTTTGATTGGTATCCGAAAGACCTTCCGACCTATCGGGTCGATTGGAGTGCCGATGGTGGCGTCGGAGATTCCGGGGCGCTGAAAATCACCTGGAGTGACATCGTGCCCAGAGCGCCTGAACATGGGGAGCATATATACACGCCGTTTCGAAAGGTCGCGTTGAAAGAGGGACACGAATACCGGGTCTCTTTTTGGAGCAATGCCACGGATAGCGCGAGAATGGACATAAAAATCATCCCCCTGCCTGGTGGTGCCCTGGCATTGCGTGAAAAGTATGACGTCATGCAGTCCACGGTGAAACTAGCTCATGAGTCGGGGGTGGACTTTGTCTCGACCATGGTGGATTTTCCTTGGCCGCGAGAGGGTGAAAAAGAGGACTGGAGTATCATTGACACCACGTTATCCAGCATACTTGCCGTCAATCCCGAGGCGAAGATAGTGCCGCGTATGGTGTGCAAGGCTCCTCTCTGGTGGTTGGAAGAGCATCCTGACGAAATGACTGGTTGGGCGGAAGGTTCGGTGGACAATCACCCTCCTTTGGAGAGTTTTAGTTCTCGGCTGTGGCGTCAGGAAAGCGAGGCGCGCCTGCGTCGAATTATTGAGCACATCGAGGAGCGTTTTGGCAAGAACATCGCGGGGTATCACGCCTGTCCAGGGCCAAGCGAGGAATGCTTCTACGGGAATTACCTAGGTTCGGATTGCCCAGGCTTTGGTGTATCGGAAGTGAATGCCTGGCGAGAATGGTTGACAAAGAGGTATACCACGGACCAGGGGCTCCGAGAAGCCTGGCATGACGACTCGGTGAGCCTCGATACAGTCCAGGCGGTTTCCCCTTCCCGTCGAAAGGAAGCCGCGAAGGTCGGCATCCTCCTGGAACCTTCCCGTTTTCAAGATGTTATAGACCAGAACTTCTTTTTCAACGACATGGTCTCGGAAGTCATCGGGGAATACGCATCCGTGATTCGTGATGTGTGTGGGAAAAAGCGTCTGTCGTTATTTTTCTATGGCTATACCCTGGAGGTTTCCAACACATCCACCGAAGGCATGAGCGGTCATTTTGCATTGAACAAGATCTTGGCCAATCCCGACGTGGACATCCTGTGCTCGCCCCTGTCGTATTTCGATCGTCTGGAGGGTGGCGTCGGGGGTGTCATGGCGCCTGTCGAATCCGCTTTGCGCTCTGGGAAAATGTGGATGATCGAGGATGACTCACGCACGTATTTAGCCGCCTCTGGCGATTTGGCGACACTACCTGACTATCTTCGCACACAGCAGTCGTCTCGACAGGTGCTCTTGCGGGACAACGCCCACGAGTTGATACGGAATCTAGGATGCTGGTGGATGGACCTTGCATCCTGGCGGTGGTTTGAGGATTCCGCATTGTGGGAAATCATGGCGACGGGGGATGTTGCAGACCGCATGAAACTGGCCGCGCAGCATCCTTACACACCCGAGGTGGCCATAGTAGTTGACGAGCGGGATTATGCTTACAGCATAGATGCCGTGTCAGTCCGGGCGCCGTTGTTCGCCGTGGGGCGCCAGGCCGCCGCCCGTTTGGGGACGTCCGTGGGGCATTACTTGCTAGAGGACGTATTGGCCCGTGGTCTTTCCCATGCGAAATTGGCGGTTATGCTGGATGCCTGGGCGCTGTCTGCGGAAGACCGGTTGAGTCTGAAAGAACGACTGGCTGGTAAATTCGTGTTGTGGTGTTATGCGCCCGGGTTGCTGGATACGGCGACGGGGCTCAATCCCGACCACACCCTAGAACTCACGGGATTCCGAATTCGCCAAAAGAGCGGGAATTTCCAGGAAGTTCGTGCAACCCAGGACGGCATTCTGGCAGGCTTTCCCGATTCCTGGCGGATGGATGGACCGATTCGGCAGGTGACTGCCGTCATTCCCCAGGCGGGAGATCGAGTCCTAGCGACTTGGCCAGATGGGGATGCGGCCATCGTCCTACGGGAGAATGCTCTCTACAACGCCACCAGCACACTCTCCTGGCCATTGTTGCGGCTGGCGGCAAAGGAAGCGGACATCCATCTATATACCAATCGGCAATGCGTTTTTTACTCCGACGGAGAATTCCATTTGGTGCATGCCACGGAAGATGGCTCCGTTACGTTGGCCTTTCCTCAGACTGTCAAGCAGGTGCTGGACGCCATGAGCATGCTCCCGTTGGCAGAAAAAACAAACTCCATAACCTTTGACCTTCACAAAGGCGATACACGCTTCATTCTGACAAAGTCTTCGCTTCCGTAGATAAATGAGGGCTTCGCGGCATTTGCACCAAATATTCGTCCGGGAGTAAATCGGCTGAAATTGAGCATTTTCCTTGTCTGAGAGCCGCTTTTTTCACACTTGATATCCCCTCAACGCAAAACTCCCCCGGTCATGTTTTAGCCAGCCGGGGGAGTTTCGTTTCCAGGCGTTATCCTAGGAATATCCGCTCCTGCTGGTCCCATTCGTCGGGGAGATCCTGCTGGGAGAGCTTGGTGAGGGTGAGCTTCGGGGTGAGCCTGTCCGCCACTACTTCCCGGATGATTGCGGGAGAGAGGGTAGCCAGGCGGATGAGACGGCTGACGTAGCTGGTGTCCCGGCCGATGCGCTTGGCAATCTCCCCGGCGCTGGCGACGGTGCCCTCGTCGATGAGCTGCTGCCAGCGGCGTCCCCGCGCGATGGCCCGAAGAATCGCCTCCCGCGGGGAGGCGTCGTCATTGGCGGTGCCAGCGATTGCCTTGCCGTTGGCAGTGAACTGCAGGGCGATTGGTATGGAGACAAGCAGGTTGCCGTTCTCCAGGCGCTCAGTGCTGATCGCATTCATTTTCGATTTCCTCCATGATTCCGTTGACGCCCTCGGTCCTGATTTCGATGTCCAGTCTGTCGGTGCGAAGTGTAGCCCTGGCCACGAGCAGCTGGAAGATGCGGTGTCGTTCCGCGCTGGTGGCCTCCTTCCAGAACTCCCCGTCGAACATCTCCAGGATGGCGCGGCAGGACTGCTCCGCATTCTCCGAAATCCGGCGGACCACCTCGGGGGCTCTCAAGGCCGCCAGGAGTTTCTCCCCCACCAGATTCTCGACGACATTCCCTGCGATCTGCCGAATGGGGCATGTCGATACCGCGCGCTTCGAGTCCCGCTGGCATCGGTAGTAGGTGTAGATCCGGCCGTTCTTCTTGCGGGTGTAGGGATAGAGCGGCCCACCGCAGTGCCCGCAGGCAAGGAGTCCCTTCAGGGGGAAATAGACCTCCCCGACCACGCGGCTCCGTCTGGGACAGGCATCTTCGTCGGCGGGCTTGCAGGCGGCATTCGCCGCCAGGAACTCGTGGGCCTGGTCCCAGACCTCCTGGGGGACGATGGGCTCGTGGGACGCCTGGATGATCTCGCCCTTGTAGTTGATTTTCCCGATGTAGGCGTAGTTGCCAAGAAGGCGGTAGATGTGGCTCTTGGTCCAGAGCGAACCCTTCCGCGTCCTGAGGCCATCCGCGTTGAGCTCGGCGGCGACAGTCTGGCAGGATTGGGTCTCGATGTAGCGCCGGAAGACGCGCTGGACCACGGGCGCCTCGTCGGGATTCGGGTAAAGGTGGCTGTCCTTGAGGGTGTAGCCCAGGGCGACGCAGCCGCCGGCCCAGAGGCCCTTGCGGCGCGTGGCCGCCATCTTGTCCCTGATGCGCTCGCTGATGATCTCCCGCTCGTATTCCGCGAAGGACATCAGCAGGTTCAGCATCATCTTGCCGCTGGGGGTGCTGGTGTCTATCTGCTGGGTCACGCTCACGAAGGACACGCCCCACTTCGCGAGCTTCTTGGACATCTCCATGAAGTCGCAGAGCGAGCGGCTCAGGCGGTCCACCTTGTAGCAGACGATGATGTCGATTTTGCCGGCCTCGCAGTCGGCCAGCAGGCGCTTCAGCGCAGGGCGGTTCATGTTGCCGCCGGAGAAGCCGCCGTCCTCGTAGCGCTCGGGAATGAGTGTCCAGCCGTTCATGCGCTGGCTTGCGATGTAGGCCTCTCCCGCCTCCCGCTGGGCGTCCAGGGAGTTGAACTCCATGTCCAGCCCCTCGTCGGTGCTTTTTCGCGCGTAGATCGCGCAACGTCTAGTGATTGTGTTTTCCATGCTATTTCACTCCGAAGAACGTCCTGCCGTTCCATTTGGTGCCCGTGATGGCCTTCGCCACCGCGGATAGCGACGCGTAGATGGCGCCCTTGTATTCGAACCGGTCCTTGCCCCGGCAGGCGACCTCGTGGCGGCGGCCATGCCATTCGCGGACGAATACGGCCCCCGCGACGGCACCGCGCCTCTTCGCCCCCGTCCTGTTGAGGTTGGCGACGGGGTCGTTGTCGGCGTAGCCGTCAAGGAGCGCTTCGTCGTCTAGCCCCAGGCCGCCAAGCTGGATTTCCTGGAGCTTGTAGAGGACGCGCCTGCGCATGTAGGGGATGTTGTAGTTGTCTATGCCGAAGCCGTAGAGCTCCAGGAACTTCTCCCGAAGCTCCTCTAGATCCATGGCTTTGGCTTGCTCAATCTGGCATCTAAGGAGGGACTTTTTATCGATTTCCATTGCTTGCTCCGTGGGTGGGTGGTACTGCCTTGATTAAAGCATCTCTTTCAGACATATCCAATCGCTTTTCGGCTATTCTGCGACAAATGGCCGATGCGGTCTCGATTGCCATGCGGATGTGGACCGGGAGCGCCTTGGGCGCGGGGGACTTTCTTTTCATCGCGCACCTCCCATGAAGTCGCCAAGGCCGGCGGCGGCTGCCAGGCGCGCGAGGCGGTTTTTGATGATGTCGCGAATCTTCCGGTCGTTCCTGTGGAGCTTCTTCCCGATTTCCACGCTGTTGAACTCCAGAAGCACAAGCACGCAGATGTCCTGGTCCTCCTGGCGCAAAGTGGAGAGGAAGTGGGCGATTGCGTCGCACAGTTCGAAATGCTCCACCGACGGCATCCCGCCACCGCACATAGGGCCGTTGTCGCCTTCGGCGATGAGGTCGCCGATTGTGTCGAAGTCGTTGGCCATCTCGTCCAGCGACACCCTGGAAAGGCCGTTGGCGATTTCGTAACGCCTATGCTTCAGGATGTTCTTGCCGCAATTGGCCACGACGACCGCGGCATACTTGTGCGGATCCGCATTGGGGATTGCGGGATTGTATTTCGACATGTTCTCCCAAAGGTCCTGCAGGAGCTTCTCGCGGAGGTCCTCCTCGTAGGAGGTGGGGAAGAGTTCGGACTGCATCAGCGAGTCGGCCTTGGCTGCGAGCATGCGGGTGATGCGCGGCGTGGCCAGGAATTCCGCGGTGAGCCCGCCGGGGAAGGTGCTGGCAAGCCGAGGCCCTGCGGGGACGGGGGACGTCTTCTTGGGAGCGGTTGCCGGCTGCGGGGGCACCTTGATGTCATTGGCGGTCAGGATGCCTCGCTCGGCAAGGCGCATGACATAGGGACGGAGATATTCTTCAACGTTCTCGCTGATGAAGGCCGCGAGCGCCTGGGAGTCGATGTGATTATTCATCGTGCAATTCTCCTGACAAGAGAATCGCTACCCCGCTTCGGCGGAAGCCCCGGGAGGCCTCAATGGAAATCGCTTGGGCTGACATCAGGTTTGATTTTCTTGTCAGCCCCTTTTGCACGAATTTTAAATTCGCCATCCACGAATTTTAAATTCGCGGAAAAAAAGTACAAAAAAAATCCCCACGCGTTATTGACGCATGGGGATATGATTGCAAGAAAGAATCAGAAGGATTAATTGTTGATTGTACTCCACTCAATGCCGGAGATGGGCTCATACCATGCACAGTCATCGTACTTGAGTTGAGCTCTCAAATGGTTCGCCATTTCCTTTCCATTGTTTTCCTCTTCTATCATGGATATGGTCTTGTTAATATTTTCACAGCCGTCCCATAAT
>DCIO01000009.1:38831-67694 GCA_002315885.1 Lentisphaeria bacterium UBA1724 | reverse complement strand
GTCCTATAAGTCCTATAAGTCCTAAAAAAAAAGACTGTAGCACCTCAAAGCGAGGCGACTACAGTCTTTTTTTTGCGCTAGAAATCTACCTTATTCAGCGCTTGTGTATGGGGTATCCATGCGCAGTTCGGTGCCGGACTGCTCAATCAGCGTCTGGAAGAAGTTGTTGAGTTCTTCGTTCTGCTTGGTAGCCAGGAGCTGCGCCTTGATCTTCTCGCACTCGGCGGCATTGGCATCGGTCTTTTCCACCACCTTGCGGTCGGCGACGTAGATGACCTGATAGCCGATGGGCAGGACGATGCCCTGACCAAAGACCTGCTGGGCTTTCTGGGGAGCCAGGAATGCGCCTGCGGCCTTGAGCTTGCTGAGTTCGTTCACGAAGCTGACGGGAGAGACCTGGCTCTGCTTCTGGAACTCCTTCACGGCTTCGGTCTGGTTATAGATGTCGTTCACGCTGAACGCGGGGAGTTCGGCGAACTTCAGCTCGCCAGCGGCAGCGGCGAAGTCATTGCCATTGGCGGCCAGGGCGTCGGTCATGCGTTTGACTTCATCCTGGGCGCGCTTCTCGGCGGCCGCCATCTCCATGTTCTGGCGATAGGACTGCTCCAAGGCTCTGTAGTACTCGGCGCTGGTGGCGGGATCCGCCAGCTTCGCCTCCTCGATACCAGTCAGGCAGATGACATAGCTGGCGTCCAGACCAATCACGGGACCCGCAACAGGGCTGGTCAAAGTAGCCTGGAAGACCGAGTAGAGCACCTCGCTGTTGGAGGCATTGGCGCGGGTCACATCCAGCTTCAAGATGCGCTCGAACTTCGCCTGGGCGACTTCGCCAGCCATCTTCTCCAGCAGTACATCGCCCTGGGTATCCGCATTGGCGTCCTTGGCGGCCCAGAAAGCGGTGGAGTATTTCTCGGCGAATTGTGCGGCGGCCTCGTCAGCCAGTTTGCGGGCGGCGGCGGCCTTCAAATCGGCAGCAATCGTCTCCTTCACATCAGCCAAAGCCTTGTCCTTGTAATCGGTATCCTTCTTGGCTTCGAACGCGGCGGCAATCTCTTCCTCAGTAGCGGCGACGACCTGGTCGGCGTATGCCTCGGGAGCAAAGGTCACCTGGGCGAAGGAGCGCTGTTCGGGGATGTAGAAGCGCATCACCAACTGGCTGTCCATGGTGCCCTGGAGCATATAGAGCGCCTGCTGCTTCTGCTCGGCAGACATGCTCTTGTCATTCTTCAGAGCCTCAGCCTGGGTCATGAAATTGTCGTAGGGAGTCTTGACATTGGCAGTGAAGAATGCCAGGGCCTTCTCGCGGATGATGGCCTCGGAGATGATGCGACGCAGAGGATCGACAGTCGCCTTCAATTCGGGCAGAGCATCAGGCATCTGGGTCGCCTGGGCGGCGGTCACCATGGCAACGGCGGCATACTTGTCAGCAACAATCAGGGAAGTCACACCGCCCAGCTCAGGGACCCGACGGATGGCATCAGCCAGACGCTCCTGGACGCCCAAGCCGCTAATCACATTGTCCAGAGAAACCACGCCAGTCTCGGTGATGGAAGCACCCGCCTTCACCGCCTCGCCAGCAAAACGCACCTGACGGGCATCCTGGCTCTCGTCCTGGACCATATTCTGGAAAGCCTTGCTCAAATCCATTGCCTTGGTACGGGCAGTGGCGCGGACCTTCTCGCCAGAGAGGGCCTCGCGGATGGCATCCGTGGCCTGCTCCAGAGTCTGCTCCTTGTAGATGGTGTTCTTGTTGGCATTGTAGCGCTGTTCAATCTCGGCGGCAGTGGGAACTGCCGCGGTGCCCATGGCGGCACGCACTGCGTCATACTGGAAGATGGCGGCCAGAGCGCTCTTGGACTCGGGCAGCTTGATCTCCGCCTTGCGCTCCGCAAAGAACTTCTGGATATCTTCCTCGGTGGGCTCCGCATCCTTCGCGGAAATGCCGACCACGGCGGATTTCAGGGTGAAGAGAGCCAGCATGTCATCCACATCGCTGTCAGAGACCGCAACACGACCACGGATATCTTCCATCACCCGCTCCATGATAACCATCTCACGGACAACCTGGTCGAATTCCACGGGAAGCATGCCAAGACGGCCCTTCACGGTCTCAATCAAATTCTCAAAGGCAGTCTTGCTGAAGACGCCATTCTCCTGGATCAACTCAATCTTCTGGATGCGAGCGCGGATTTCGTCGTCAGTGACTTTGTCCAGCCCCTTCTCCTTGGCATAGTGGAGAACGCGCATGCGGTTGAGAGTCTCCTGGAAGAGCCCCGTCTTCTGGCTGGAGAAGTCGGCGCCGAAGAACTGGGGATTGCTAATCCACAGTGACAGGGTGGTCTTGGCCATCTCTTTCTGCATCAGCTCAACCGAGAGGGTCTTGCCGTACATCTCGCCAAAGTCCTTGATGCCACGCTGATTGCCACCATTCATGCTGCCGGGAGTGACGAAAATCACAAAGGTCGCGATGATGATGACAAGTAGAACGAAGTAGGTCAGCTTGGCGTGCTTTTCAAAGTAGCGGTTGAAGTGGGAAATGAACATCGTTGTGATGAGGGGTTAAGGATTGTAGAGAAATGAAAATTATCGCAGGACGTCAATGGCGTTCTTATAGTCGCCATCTTTCGCCCGGAAAACGCTGGAACCCGCCACGAGGACATCCGCACCAGACTGACGCACCAGCGCTGCGGATTCCTTCGCAATTCCGCCATCAACTTCCAGGCGGATGGGCTTGCCGATGGCGTCAATCGCCGCACGGAGCTTCTGAATCTTCGGGAGCTGCTCCCCATGGAAGGACTGGCCGCCGAAGCCGGGCTCCACCGTCATGACCAGCACCATCTCCACCTTGTCCAGATAAGGCAGTACCGCCTCCACTGGAGTGGCGGGACGCAGGGAGATGCCTGCCGTGCAACCGAGGGCGTGAATTGCATCGATCACCTTCGCGGAATCTTCCAAGACCTCCACATGGAAGGTGATGTGGTCTGCGCCAGCGGCACGGAAACGGGGGGCGTATTTGATGGGATCCGTAATCATCAGATGCACATCAAAGAGCATCTCGGAGGCAGGACGCAGGGCTTTCACCAAATCCGCGCCAAAAGAGAGGTTCGGGACAAAATGCCCGTCCATGATATCCAGATGCAGGACTTCCGCGCCTGCCTTTTCCACCGCCGCCACCTCTTCTGCCAGGCGGTCATATCGCGCCGCCAACAACGATGGCGCCACCAGGATGCGTTCCTGGGGCCACTGGGTGAATAACTTGTTCTTCTGAATCGCGTCTGCCATGATAATCTGCAAAAAAAGAAAAAAGACGACCACGGATACGCGTGGCCGTCTTGACCGAAATGAATCAGGGATCGATGGCCCTATTTCAGTTTTTTGGACTAGGCCTTCACGACCTTGCCAGAACGGAGGCAAGCGGTGCAGACAGTCAGGCGCTTCACGCCGCCATTCACGACAGCACGGACGCTCTTCAGGTTGGGCTTGAATTCACGCTTGGTGTTCTTCACCACGTGCATACCGATACCGCCCTTCTTCTTCGCCAAACCGCGGCGGGTGATGTGACCGCCACTGGCCTTGTGCTTGCCGCAAATCTCGCAGACTGCTCCCATGATTAATACCTCACTGAGTTGATGGTTAGTTACAAAAGAATTCAAAGAAAATGGTGGGATGGACGGGATTCGAACCCGTGACCACTGCATTAAAAGTGCAATGCTCTACCGACTGAGCTACCATCCCAAAATGGCGCGGCGCATAATGTACACCGTCTGCCGCACTTCGCATACAGGAAAGACGCAAAAACGCATAATTTTCCCGCATTTCTGACGGCAAGAGGGTTAATATAGTCTTTCCTTACGATTTTTCCACCGCATTACGCCAATTCAATTCTTGATTTTTGATTCGCGATTCCTGCGATTCCTGATATAAGCTCCCCAAGACTCCAAGTGTATCCGATGGGTTCTTCATGGGTTATATTTTAAAGAATTACGCGTGGAACATCATTTTCTTTTGAATATCCCATGAAAAACCTTCTTGTTTTGGGCGTCACAGGGTCGATTGCGGCCTACAAGGCGGCGGAATTGACCAGCCAACTCCGTCAGCATGGCGTGGAAGTCCGTGTCATGATGACCGAGAGTGCCACCCATCTGGTAGCTCCTCAGACCTTCCTGACCCTCTCCAAGTCCCCCGTCACAGTCTCCCTGTGGGATTCGCCCTCCTGGCAACCCCGCCACATTGAATTGGCGCTGGAGACCAAAGTGCTATTGATTGCCCCCGCCACAGCGAATATCCTGGCGAAGATGGCCCATGGCATTGCGGACGACTCCCTCTCCACCTTCTATCTTTCCCACGAGGGAACCGTCATTGTGGCTCCTGCCATGAATCCCCGGATGTGGCGTCATCCCGCCACCCAGGAGAATGTTCGCATTCTCAAAGAGCGTGGGGTGCGCTTCGTGGGTCCTGCGGAAGGCCGCGTTGCCTGTGGCGAAGCGGGCGTGGGCCGGATGTCGGAAGTGAGTGAAATTCTATCCGCGGCCCTGTCCGCCATGTCCGAAGAATGACACCGCTTCTATCCTATCTCACACCCGTCTTTCCCCAGACGGAAGCGCATCCCGCATTCTTCCTGGACCGAGATGACACGCTGATACCCGACCTGCCCTACCGCAATACGCCTGAGGGAATGGAACTCTATCCCAATGCGGGCGAGGCACTGCGGCTCCTGCGTCAGGCAGGCTATCGCCTTATCCTCCTCAGCAATCAGTCCGGTATCGGACGCGGCAGAATCACCCTGCCCCAACTGGATGCCGTCCACAAGCGCATGGAAGAACTCCTGGCTAACGAAGGCGTACAGCTGGACGCATCATATTATTGTCCTCACAACAAGGACGAGGGCTGTCCCTGTCGCAAACCCGCCACGGGACTCTATGACGCCGCCATCCGTGATTTCAACACGTTGCAGAATGGCTCCGCCATGGCAGGTGACCGTTCCGGGGATCTGAGATTGGCGAAGGCCGTTGGCCTCCACGCCATCCAGATCAAGACCGCCACACAGGAGATTCTTCCTGAAGCGGAGTGCGTCGTCCCCGACTTGCTGGCGGGTGCCAATTGGCTATTGGACTTCCAGGGAGCGTGCCGTCCATGAGCGACTGGATGGAATTATTCCGCGGGTGGGCGACGAAGAACCGCGGGGCCCACCTGGGTCAGATCGTCCTGCATGAGCGCGCCTTGGGGGGCATTGCGCTGACACGCATCCTGGGGACTCTCCCCGAGGGAGCGTTGCTGGTTGCCGTCAAAGACGCCCAGGAACTGGAGAATCTGTCCAACGCCCTGGGTGGGTTCATGGACATCCTCCAGGACAAGCGCCCCATCATCCCCATCCCTGATGTCTCGTTGGGACGACGGCAGTGGCTCCCAGAGAATGAGGCCAGCCGCAGCGCCGCCTTACAGGAAATTCTGGCGGGGACTCCCGCAATCTATATTGCCAGCGCCCAGACTTTGCTAAGCCAGACTCTATCCCCGAAATCTTTCGCCAAGAAGTCCTTCTCCATCAAAGTGAAAGACAAGACCTCCCCGGAGGAATTGGCGAAGAAACTGGTGGAATTGGACTACGACAACGAATTCGAGGTGGGCTCTCCTGGGGAATTCGCGCGCCGTGGTGGCATCATGGATATCTTCTCGCCCCTCTATGCGGACCCCGTCCGACTGGAATTCTGGGGAGACGAAATTGATTCCATGCGTTTCTTCTCCGCCTCCACCCAGCGTTCCACGGAGGAGATCTCCGAATTCAAGGTAACTCCCAGAGGTGCGGCACTTCTGGCCAGCGCACCCGAGGAAACCACCCTGGTCCACGACTATTTTTCCACGGAAATCCCCATGGCGCTGATGTTCCCCGACGCCATCGAGGACCACATCGAACAATTTGCGGAAGAAGCCGACAGCACCCTGGATAGCTGGCAGCGATATATCTCCACCGTCAAACATCTGATTCGCGTGGAAGAACCGCCTGTGCTGGAGGACGGGCGCGTTGCGCAGCTAGGACACCCCGAGCTGGATGTGGCGGTCCTGGGCGAAGAACTCTTTGCGGATATCACGGAAGACGAAGACAAGGGCGTGGCCCTCTGGCATTGGCAGCAACTCAAGAGCTCGCTGCTGCGCTGGCACGACAGCGGCTATCAGCTTGTGGCGTGCTGCGGCGCAGAAGGCGAAATCGACCGCCTCAAGGAATTGCTGGCCCAGGACACCGCCACTGCGTCCCTGCCCATCGATATCCTCCATCGGTCGCTGGCACAGGGGTTGCTCTTTCCTACCCAGAAACTGGCACTGCTCAGCGACCAGGAGCTCTTCGGACGGCAGAATGTCAAGCGCATGCGCCGTCATGTGGAATACAACTATGAACACGCCGGGCCACAGGAATTCCTGGAATTGGAAGAAGGCGCCCTGGCAGTACATCTGAATCACGGCATCTGTCGTTTCCATGGCGTCCACGTCATGGAAAGCGATGGTGAGAAAATCGAGGCCATCGAGCTGGAATTTGCGGATGAGGCGAAGCTCTATGTCCCCCTGGAGGAGTCCTTCCTGGTTAGCCGCTATGTGGGCGGCTCGAAAAATGTCCCCAGCCTGGCAAAACTCGGCGCCTCCATCTGGGAGCGCAAGAAAGAGGAAGCCGAGCAAGCCGCCTGGGATTTGGCTGCGGAGCTATTGCGTCTGGAGGCCATGCGTGCATCCTCCGAAGGAAATACCTTCAAGCCCGTGCCCGACTGGGAGCGCTCCTTCGCCGCATCCTTCCCCTACGAACTGACCCCCGATCAACAGGAAGCCGTGGAGGCCTGCATGCGGGATATGGAGTCCCCCAAGCCCATGGACCGACTCCTGTGCGGCGATGTGGGCTACGGCAAGACCGAAGTGGCACTGCGGGCAGCATTCCGTGCCGTCATGAATGGCAAGCAAGTGGCGTTGCTGGCCCCCACCACCGTTCTGACTCAACAGCACTACCAGACCTTCCTGGCACGATTAAAGGAATTCCCCGTCACTGTGGATACCCTCAGCCGTTTCCGTTCCGCCGCCGAACAGCGAAAGACCCTCCAGAATCTGGCGGAGGGCAAAATCGACATCATCATCGGCACACACCGACTCCTTTCCAAGGACGTCAGCATTCCACGGCTAGGGCTGCTGATTATCGACGAAGAGCAGCGCTTCGGCGTCAAGCACAAGCAGCGCCTCAAGGCCATGCGTGCCTCCCTGGACATCCTGACCATGACCGCCACCCCCATTCCCCGGACCCTCTACATGAGCATCTCGGGATTGCGGAATCTCTCCACCATCATGACTGCACCCACCAACCGTCTGGCGGTGAGTACTGTCGTCGCCAATTACGACATGGAGATGATCAAGAACGCCATCACCCGAGAAATCGAGCGTGGCGGGCAGGTTTATTTTCTCTACAACCGCGTCCGCACCATCGATTTGGTCTGCGACCGCCTCAAGGAGTTGGTGCCCCAGGCCAGATTTGCCGTCGGCCATGGGCAGATGGATCCCGAGGACCTGGAGGAGGTGATGACGCGCTTCGTGCGGGGCGAAATCGATGTGCTGGTATCCACTACCATCATCGAAAGCGGCATCGACATCCCTAATGCCAACACCATCATCATCGACAGGGCAGACCGCTTCGGACTCTCCGAACTCTATCAACTGCGAGGACGTGTGGGACGGAATTTCCGCCAGGCATACGCATACTTTATGCTGCCACCCATGGGCTCCCTCCCCGCCAATGCCCGCGAACGAATGGCCGCCATCCGGCGCTTCACACACCTGGGAGCGGGCTTCCGTTTGGCCATGAAGGACCTGGAAATCCGAGGCGCGGGAAATCTCCTGGGACAGGAGCAATCCGGGCACATCGCCGCCGTGGGGTTCGACCTCTACTGCCAACTCCTGAAGGACTGCGTGGCAAAGCTCCAAAACAAGGCACAGGTCCTCCAAAAGCGCTTCGAGATGGAACTGGACATGGTCTGCCAATCCCTCACCCCCATCCCCGGCAAAGCCCAGGCTTCCATCCCACAGGAATACATCGAAGACCCCACCGCGCGCTTGGGTGCATATCGGCATTTCCAAAGCCTCAACACCACTGAGGAAGTGGATAACTACGCCAGGGAATTGACCGACCGCTTCGGACCACTGCCGCAATCCGTCAAGAATCTCCTGAAACAACACCGTCTGGAAAATCTGGCACGGCAAAAGAAACTCGTGCGCCTGACCGTCAAAAAGGGCCGCGTCATCATAGAACTGGCCAACGGCATCTACCGTATCCAGGGACAGGTACCCGTGCTCTTCTCCCGAGACCCCGTGAAACAACTCAACGAAATCGAAGAACTCCTAAATACCTTGCCGGGTTGAAGAGTTTCTTAGGTTCTTTCGACGGCGGGGACGCCGTCGGTACACACTTACGACGGCGGGGACGCCGTCGGTACACACTTACGACGGCGAGGACGCCGTCGGTACACACTACCATGCAAATCTTACCTGAAAATCTTGAAGCGACGCTATCCGCGGCGAAGAAGTGCCTGTTGGAAGGCGGCGTGCTGGTCATGCCCACCGAGACCGTCTACGGAATCATGACTCGTTGGGACAACGAAGAGGGCCGTGAACGCATCTACCACCTGAAGCACCGCCCCGAGACCAAACGTCTGCAGATGCTTGCCCCGAATCTGGATGCCGCGTTCCAGGCGGGCGTCCAGGACACCCCCGAGATTCGAAAGTTATCGGGGAAATTCTGGCCAGGAGCCCTGACGCTTGTGGTCAAGAACGCCACCCAGGATGACTCCATCGGCATCCGCATTCCCGACCACCCATTCCTCCTCAGACTCCTGGAAGAGACGGGATGCGTCTGCGCCGCCACCAGCGCAAACCGCTCCGGGACTCCCGCCGCAATCAATATCCAGGACGCCCTGGCAGGACTGGACGGCGAACCCGATTGCGCCGTGGATGGCGGCGTCATCACCGTCACAGGCGGCAAGGCCTCTACGGTCATTTCGTTGCTCTCCGATCCACCGATGGCACTGCGAACTGGCGTCATCTCCCTCCAGGAAATCGCAATGGCACTAGAGTAAAGACAATTTCTTTTCCCTGACAAACCAATAATCATAATCACCCACAATTCATCATGACCTGCGTCAACAAATTCCAACTCCTTCCCGCTGGTTCCATCGAGCTCAAAGGCGAACTCGGCAAAGCCATCGCACTCTGCACCGCAAATTTCCTGAAGACCCTGGATTGGTCCAAACTGGTGGAACCCTTCCACAAGCGCTACGAGACCATCTCCTGGCGCAGTGAATTCTGGGGAAAGATGATCCGCGGCGCAATCCTCATCGCCTATACCACACAGGACGAGGAACTCAAGGCCATCCTCAAGGAAACCGTCTATGACATGGTCTCCGCCCAGGATGAGAATGGCTGCATCTCCACGGTCGCGCCGGAAAAACAGCCCGGCACCTGGGATATGTGGGGCCGCAAATACGTCCTCCACGGCCTGGCAAGATACTGCCAGTACATCGACATGGACCCAAAGGTCATCAAGGCATGCTGCGGCGTGGTAGACCACATGATGACACAGATGGGCCCCAACGCAAAATCTCCCCTGGATGTCGGATGGCATGATGGCCTGGCAACCTGCTCCGCCATTGACGCCATCGTCCGCGTCTACCGTATCTCCGGCGAAAAGAAGTACCTGGATTTCGCCACCTACATCGCCAAGACGGGCTGTTCCAAGCAAGGCGACATCTTCCAGGGCGTCCTGGATGGCAAGACTCCCGCGGAACTGGGCAACGCAAAGGCCTACGAAATGACCAGCTGCTTCCAGGGACTGGCGGAACTCTGCCTGGAGAATGACGAATTCCCGCAGGCCTTCGAGGTCCTCACCCGCTACTACAACAACGTCCGCGACCGCGAAATCATGTGCACGGGCATCGGCGGCGGCAAGGACAACTGGGGCGAATACTGGTTTGACATGGCGCTGAAACAGAACATCAACGACCTGAAGGCCACGGGCACCATGGGCGAGACCTGCATCACCACCACCTGGCTCCACTATCTGGAACGCATCCTCCAGCTCACGGGAGACGCGAAGGTCTTCGACCAGTGCGAACTCTCCCTCTACAACGCACTGCTGGGCGCCATGACTCTTGATGGAACCAATTTCACCCACCGCAATCCCACGCCCCTCTGCGGTCCCGCCTGCAAACTGGCTGCCCCAGACCAGATGCTCATCGGCTTCAACGCGCCCTTCCACGGCATGGACTGCTGCCGCGCACAGGGTCCCGAGGGGCTGGCCATGGCAAGCGTCCTGGGCGTCATGCTCCAGGATAAGGCACCCGTCTTCAATCTCTACGAGGACATGGTCGTCAACTACGATGGCGTGAAATACACCGTCACCGGCGGCTGGCCCTTCTTCGGCGACAAGGTCACCATCGCGCTGTCCCTGCAAGGCGCCAAGAAGATGACTCTGCGCTTCCGCGTTCCCGAGCGCGAAAGCGGCAAGGGCTTCCTGGCGGTCAATGGGGAGAGCTATGACGCACAGCCCGGCACCTACCTGGCCATCGACCGCGAATGGAAGGATGGCGACCAGATTGTCATCTCCTTCGACCAGAAACTGCGCAAGCGCGTTCTGCCCACCACCCCCAATACCTTCTGCTATATGCAGGGGCCCCTGGTGCTGGCGGAAGACACACGCCTCAACAACTACCACGCGGAAACCACCAGCTACCGCATCGTCACCCAGGACGGCGAACAGCTCCTTTGCGACTATGCCTCCGCGGGCAATGAATTCCTGGACTACAACCACATCAAGGTAGTCTTCTCCAAGTAATAGCCCCACACATCCAAGAGGGGGACCACCCTGGCGTGCCAAGCGGTCCCCCTTTTGTGTATTTTGTGTGTTTTGTGGACTTGTTTTGTGTGTTTTGTGTATTTTGTGGACTTGTTTTTGAGTGTTTTGTGTAAACTTGTTTTTGTGTATTTTGTGGACAAAATCGGAAGAATCCAAATGAAGCACCCCCTCTGCGCCATCCTCCTTCTCCTGACGCTCTGCCTCGTCAGCTTCGCCCAGAATCTGGTCCAGAACCCAAATTTCCTTGACGGCGTGAACGCAGTCGGCGTCCCCACAGGCTGGTTCTATGACATGGCAGGTGACGTCGAGTGTTCCCTTTCGGTGGTCCAGGAAGACGGCTTCAAATGCTTCCGTCTGGAACGCCTCAGCAAAACGGGAAAAATCTGTCGCATTTCCGCCAATATCAATGGCACCAAGCCCGACACGGAATACCTCTTTTCCGTTGATGTGAAAAGCACTGGCCGTTGCGCGGAAATCTGGATCTACGATTTCACCGACGATGGGAAATTCATCCTGAATCCCGCAAAGATGAATCGGGACAACCACCAGTGGCAGAGTGCCACATACGCCTTCAAGACCGCCAAAAACAGCCGCGGCGTGAAAATTTCCCTGGCCTCCACCAACGAACTGGGCGGGCCTATCTTCTTCAAAAATGTCACCTTTTTCCCTGCAAACCAGCCCGCACTCCCCGTGCTGAATACGCTATCCAGCGCGCCAGAGCTCAAGGCGGATTGGGATGACCCCGTCTGGCAAAACGCCTTCCAGACCAGCTCTTTCACCCTGCTGGGAACAAAGAAGGACCTCCCTGCCCAAGAGCACCTCACCACCGCGCGCTACGGCTACGCAGAGGGCGCCCTGCACGTCATCTTCCAATGCAAGGAGGACAAAATGGGGTGCCGTGTCAAAGGCAAGGGCACCTGGGAAAATGACGGTGTCGAGCTCTTCCTGGAAAATCCCCGAACGGGCGTCATCTATCACACCATCGCCTGCGCAGAGGGACTGCAGTTGGATGACGTGATGAACACCGACCAGATTGTCTGCTACAACACGGATTGGTTCTCCACCAAGACCACCCTGGCGGACATCGCAAATCTCAAGAAGATGTCCTGCAAGATCGCCGTAGCTGACCAGCAGGATAGCTGGACCGCGCAAATCCGTGTTCCCCTGGACCAACCCGCCCTGAAGGACATCCGAGAATTCCGGTTGCTCCTGGCCCGCTCAAGAAAAATCCAGGGCGAGCCCATGGAACACAGCACCTGGGGTGCCACCACATCCACCTTCTTCAAAGACAGCGAGGGCTTCGTCTCCCTCACCATCCCTCCCGAAAAGTATGCGCTGGTTTTCCAGGAGGTAGCCCTCCCCGCGGATGACATCTTCCAGCCCACCACTCTCGTCATCCCCACGCCTCAGCATGCATCCTTTGGGAAGGACGCACTAGAACTGAAACAGCCCGTGGCACTTTTCGCACCCACAGAGAAGGCCTTCCTGGCGGCACAGCGACTCATCCGTTCACAGCTCCACCTGGAAATCCAGCAGGCAAAAGACGCCTCCAGCGCACAGATTGTCCTCCTGGAAGCACAGCCCTTTGCCGGAGCCGAATACGACGCCTTGACCGATTGGCAAAAGCGCGAGGCATACGCCCTGAAATTGGATGCGGTCCCCACCATCACCGCAAATACCCAGCGGGGTTTTGTCAATGGCATCGCCTCCCTCTGTCAGTTGCTCCAATATGACTCCTATGGCAAACTCTTCTATCGCCAAGGCGAGCTGAAGGATTGGCCCGCCATGGAATACCGCGGCCTGCATGTGCTGGCTCCCGCCAATGACGCGGAGGTTCCTGGCACCCACCAACTCATCGACGCACTGGCCGCCCTCAAATACAATTGGCTCTCCATCCAATTCGATTTCCGCCTGAAATACGAACACCATCCCGAATTCTCCTCCCAGAATGCCGTGGGGAAAGACGCCCACAAGGAAATCGGCAAGCACCTGGAACTCTACGACATGGATGCCATCCCCATGACACAGTGCCTCTCCCATCTGCGTGATACCCTGGCGCAACCCGAGTTACGCAAATATGCGGAAGTCCAGACCCCCGACCCTAGCGCCTGGTATCAATATTGGAACTACTGCCCCCGTCATCCCGAAATCCACAAGATTTTCTTCGACATGATCGAGGAACAACTGGAGTGCTATCCCCAGGCGAAGTGGTTCCATGTGGGACTGGACGAAGTGACCTTCGAGACCTTCGGCGTCTGTGAACGCTGCAAGAATTCCACAGGCGGGGAGCTCTTCCTGGAAGAAATCAACCGCCTCCATGATTTCGTCACCAGCAAGGGTCTCAAGATGTGCATGTGGTGCGACCAGCTGGAAATGCATAACAACGGCGGTCATGCCCCCGAATTCACCGCAACCGCATTGCCTGGAGTTCCCCGGGACATCATCATCTTTGACTGGCACTACGAGGAATCCGAGGAAAATCCCACGGTGGAATTCTTCCAGAACGAGGGCTTCCAAGTCATGACATGCGGGTGGTTCTTCCCGCAGAACATCTATCCGTTCATTCAGGAATCCCACAAGCGCAAAATCCTGGGATATGGCGGCACCACCTGGACTCACATCACAGAAATCCGCCAGAAATCCCACCTGATGGTAGGCCTGGCAATCGCATCCGACCGCACCTGGAATCCCACAGAGATCCCACTGAATAAAATCCCCTACGATCCATGCCTGCTCTTCCAGCAAGTCTACGATGGCCGCGCACCACTGCCCACCGTGGATTTCCAGCCCATTGACCTGACTGGCATCTACAACATGGCCCTCAAGGGCGACTCCAACGCCTCCTGGATGGGGCTGGATACACGGAATGACGCCAGCGCACTCCCCCAGGGCATCCAGTGGTTCAAGGGCGTGCCGTTCCTTGTCCAGGGTGCCATCGCCACCCAGGATAACACCATCGCCATGCAGCGCTATCCCGAGACCGTCCACGCAATTCCCGTAGGCGGGAATGTGCTGGCTTTGGATTTCCTGCATACCGCCACCCGTCCCAAGGTAGTTGTGCGGAATCTCTTCGACAACGAAAAGCGCAAACCCGGCTGCATCGGCTGCTATGTCATCCACTACGTCGACGGCAGCGTCCTGCGTATACCGTTGGAATGGGAGAACAACATCACCCAATGGAATGCCCAGACGCCCTCCGCATTCTGCCAAAACGCCTGGCGTGGCACCACCAAGAACGGCGCGCAAATCACCCTGGAGAAATTCCATTGGCAGAATCCCCGCCCCGAACTCCCCATCCACTACATCGACCTGGAATCCACGCGGGGATACGCCGCACCTGTCCTCCTGGGAATCACAGCCACCACACAAATCGAAATCGATATGGAGCTGTGATAATCTGTGGTAATCTTTTGATTAAAAAACAAATCTTCTGAATCCATGAACCGTTTTCTTTTCACCAGCGCATTGCTCTGCGCAATCCTTCTTATGGCTAAAGTCTTCAACCCCGCCGAATACGGCTTCTCCCCAGATGCCACACCCGCCGAAAACGCCGTTGCTCTCCAGAAAGCCCTGGAAGGCGGCAACCGAAAGGTGGTCATTGACGAACCGGGTGTCTATAACCTGGGAGCGACAGTCTATCTGGATGACGACACCATCCTGGAATGCGTTCCTGGCGTCGTCCTACGCAAGGAAGGGCGCTTTGAGCACATCCTGGTGAATCGCGGCGCCTACAACTACTACACCAACAAGAACATCACCCTGCGTGGCGTCCACATCTCCATCGGCGATGCCCCCACGGTCGTTGGCTCGCCCAACGGCAACTGTCCTGGCGTCCGAGGGCAAATCACCTTCTGCCGCGTCCAGAATGTCCAGGTCTATGATTTTCTGTGCCACGACATGTCGGGATACCAGTATTGCATCCAATTCTGCGATTTCGACGGACTGATCATGGATGGCTTCGATATCCGTGGCGACAAAGACGGCGTCCACCTGAACCGCGGTCGGAATTTCGTGATCCGCAATGGCGTTCTTTGCACCGCCGATGACGGCATCGCGCTCAATGCGGGTGACTGGACAGTGGACTGCACTCCACTCATGGGATCCATCGAGGACGGACTGGTAGAGAATATCCAGGACCTGCCCGGCGGCAAATGCAATTTCGCACGACTGATTTCCGGATGCTGGATGGATTGGCATGACGGAATGAAACTCATGCGCGGCGACATCTTCCGCCATGGCAAGAATGTCTACTCCGTCTATATGCCTCTGGGGTTGACACAGTATGTCTCCCACACGCCCCCCACTCATACCCACGGCCTCTGGGAATCCCCCGAAGGCATCAAGTTCCTCTTCCTGCAGGACGATGGAGAAACCCGTGCGGACATCCGAAATGTGGTATTCCAGAATATCTATCTCCACGCAGAACGGGGCTTCTCCTGCAGTTGGGAAATCTGCGAATACTCCCGACTCATTCATCCCGATGTGCCCCAGAAGGACTACCCCGTCATCGACGTCACCCTGGATGGCGTCTTCGCGGATTCCCACACACCCGTCTTCCGTGGCATCGCCAGCGGCACGATCCGCATGCACAATGTGATTTCCAAGCACTCGCCGCTCTTCCAGCTGAACGCATTGCATCACGATGTCCTGGGCTCCTTCCCCACGGAACGAAATATCCTCATTACCGGTGGAGACTTCCGCACCAATGACGGCATCCCCGCAGACATCATCCTGCTGGATCCCAAAGGCACCGCCCATGTCACCCTGGAGGGGAATCTCCAGAGCCGCCCTGTCATCATCCAGAGCAATAGCAACATCACGGTGGATGGCACCACGAAGGTCATCCAGAAATAGCTGGCCATGTTCCCCGAAAATCTCCAGGAGAGTGCATTCCCGCCACCCGACGCCGCGGATGACGAGGGCACGTTGTGCTTCTCCTGGGATTTGAATTGTCGGCTCCTACTGGACGCGTATTACCACGGAATCTTCCCATGGCCCTACGAGGAGGAACCCATCCTGTGGGCATCCCCCCCTACCCGTGGAATCCTCCCACTGGATGCAATCCATATCCCCAAAAGCCTGCAGCGTGAACAGAAGAAAAACCGCTTCACCATCACCGCAGATACATGCTTCGATGAAGTCATCGACGCATGCGCCACCGCAGAACGTCCCGATGGTCCAGGCACCTGGATCACCCAGAAAATGAGACGAGCATACAAGGAATTCCACCGACTGGGCTACGCACATAGCTTCGAGGCATTCAACCAGGACGGACTACTGGTGGGCGGTTTCTACGGCGTCGTCATCGGGAAAATATTCTGCGGGGAAAGCACCTTCTATCGGGAATCCGGAGCGTCAAAGGCGGCATTCTGCCACGCCTTCGACGCCATGCGGAACGCAGGACTCCAACTTATTGACACCCAAGTCGTTACTAATTTAACCGAATCCTTCGGCGCATTCCTTATCACACGAGAAGAATATCAACAACGCCTCGCCATCCTCCGAGACTACAACCCCACCCCGGGAATCTTTTCCTAATTAGGAATTAGGAATTGCCATTCAGATGGTGAAGCATCCCCCCTCTTTCTTTTCTGCCTAGTGTCTTGGCACATTAGGGGACTTCTTCTTTTTTTCGTCCTTCTGATGGGCATAAGGCGGATCTTCAGGGACACCATCACTTGCCTCAAAGACGGGATTTCCTTCCACCTCAAACCACTCTTGCCCGTAAATATACGGAATCCACCAGAAGCCATATTTTATTGTCACATCGGATAGCCCCACGCAAAGGGGTGCCTGTTCTTCCGCCTCGTCCATCGCCTCCTTGAGATTCGGAGTGCCAGTAGGAACGAAAAGAATGATGTGTTTCTTATCTACCCCCTTCAAACGATAACGACCATCAACTACATGAAGACTCTTCTTTATGTCAATATTTTTGGTGGACGAAACGGTAAAATCACCAATTCGATTGACACACCCAGAACACACTACAACCATCAAAAGAATTACCCAAAGAGAACTTTTCATCATTCACTCCATTTTGTTGTTCCATCATGCCCACGCGGGCATCACGGGAGTAAAAGTACCCCTGGAATCCTACTTCGTCCGGCATTGCCCGCAGATGTCGCCAGTAGAGCGACAACCTGTGAATTCGCCTGAGAAAATTATCCGATACGGATTATCTTGTGTCCAATATTGTTAACCACCGCTTCCTCACCACATCTGCCATGTCTACCCTCGTCAACAACATCATCCGCATCGTTCAGGAACGCCTTCTGGAACTCCATCCCAAACCCAAAAACGACTGCGGCATCAAATTCTCCCTTTCGAGAATTGAACCAGAAGAGCCTCAAAAACTCCCCCCGGATATCCAATTTTCTGTCAGACACACATATACCCCCAAAGCGCCTTCTCCTCCGCCTCCCAAGCCATATGTCGAGTCCCCTCTCCCTCCCTGGGCACAAACCCTTCTGGGGCGTCTCGGCATCCGTAAAGACGAACGAATCCTGCCGGACCTGAATGCCGTCAACCCCTCCTTTGCCGCACGAATCCTCATTGCCGTCCGAGACCAATTCCATGGCAATGCAGTGCCGCTCTATACCGCTGCACATATCGACCGACGCCTCTATTCGAAAATCATCTCCGATGAAAAACGCCCCGTCTCCAGGGATACTGCCCTGGCTTTCGCATTCGCCCTGCGCCTCAATCCCCATAAAGCCCAGGAACTCCTACAATCTGCGGGACACGCCCTCTCCCCTACATGCGACCGGGATATTGTTCTTACCGCTTGCTTTGAAAACAACCTCTTCGATATCAATGAAATCAACAAAATCCTAATTCACTTCCACCTGCCTAGACTTTGATTCACATTCCATATATCGCGCCCTACACATCCCACCCCGGGAAACCATAGTGATTTTTTGTCGGATACATAACTCTTTGATTTATCACACAAATCATATTTTCTTCACTCCTGCAATCTAAGGAAAATAACACGTTTTTACTATTAATTTCTATAATAGATATTATATTACTCGATTTTCGAAGAACAATGTTCATTTTTCGCACCGCTTTTGAATTTCTCAGGATTTTCAGAGACGCTGTATCCTCCCTGACTGGAACAGAGTGTTCAGAGAAAAAATCATGGCTTACTGGAACAATATGACAATACGAGGATTTCTGTGGCTATTCGTGTTGGCGGGTTGCCTCATACTCACGGATTGCGCAACCTCCCGCAAAGTGCCTTCGGATGTGTATTACAACATGGGCAACTGGTATGTCCGCCAGAACGCCACTCCCAGGTATTTCGCTCCATTTGACGTCTTCTACATGGCACCGGAAGCCTTCCATACCAAGGAAGTCTCCGTAGAAGACATCGAATATGCAAAGCAGGTCACCGTTGAGAAATTTGGCAAAAACGCCCGTGTTTTTGCACCTGTCTGTCATGACGCCAAGGACTGTAAGGCGGCCTTCAAGTGGTATCTCGAAAACTACCACGGCGAAAACGGCCGGCCATTCGTTTTTATCGGGGAAGGCGATGGCGCAAAAATGCTCGCCCCCCTGGTCGAGGATGCCAAGGAGGAAGGCCTGGTCGAAGCATATTTCAGACCAGAAGACTTGGAAGGCGACTTCATCACCCAGGAATTTGCAGACGCGGTCTGTGGGAAAGTCAGAGATTACCTCCTGGACCTCAGTTGGAAGCAAGCCCAAAAACCTGAATGAGTACTAGCGGCAATGTACGACGCTTTTCTGAAAAATCAGAATACACCTGATGTGCCAAATACCTCTGATCCGAATGCGGACGCGATTGACTCGCAACGCCAAACGGAAATCAACGAGGAACTGGCGGCGCTGTATGACGAACTGCTCTCCCGAAAGCACGAGAGCGTGCGTCGTCGTGCCCGTATCTTTGCCTGGAAACTGACTATCCACGGATCCTATCTGCTGAAAAGAATCCTGGACATAGTGATTGCCTCCTTGGCACTGGTACTGCTCGCGCCGTTTTTGCTCCTCATCGCAATCCTCATCCGACTGGATTCGACGGGACCAGTCATCTTCACCCAAATCCGCGTGGGTAAGGACGGCCGCTTCTTCCGATTCTACAAATTCCGCTCGATGTATAAGAATGCGGAAGAGCGAAAAAAAGCCTACTTGGCATACAACGAGTCCAAGGGAGGCGTTATTTTCAAAATGAAAAGGGATCCCCGCATCACACGAGTGGGACGGATTCTCAGAAAGACCTCACTGGATGAACTGCCACAATTTTGGAATGTCCTGAAAGGCGACATGTCCCTGGTGGGACCCCGTCCGCCATTGCCCGCGGAAGTCGCACTCTACACCCTGGAGGACCGCAAACGCCTCAATGTCATTCCTGGATTGACTTGTCTCTGGCAAATCAGTGGACGCAGCGACATCCCCTTCCAGGAGCAAGTCCGCCTGGACAAGGAGTACATCCTGCACCATGGTCTCTGGAATGACCTGAAGATTCTGATTAAGACTCCACTCGCGATTCTGTCAGGAAGGGGGGCGTACTGATGAAAGCAATTGTAGTCCCATACGCATACCCCGAAGAGTGCTCCTGGGCGGATGAATTCTTCCCCAGGCGCTCCATCGCCTTTTTGCCTGTTTGCGGTAAACCGATGATTGCGTACGCCCTGGATGAACTAACCCAGCAAGGCGTCTCAGAAGTGCTGGTCTTGGACAACCATTATGACCGGCGTCTCGCAGATTTCCTCCACGATGGCCAAACGTGGGGAATGAAAATCATTTACACGGGATGCGATGAGTTCAAGACACAGGAAAATACCGCACAGCGCCACAGTGCTTTCATCGGCCAGGACCAAGTGACGTTTGTCCTGGGGAATACAATTGCAGGAAAGAAGATTTCTTCGCTGGAGTCCTTCTTCTACCTCAACATGTCGTTGATTAAAGATCCCCGCGGTTGCATATTGCCCGGTTACTCTGCCGAACCCAGCGTATTCATCGGGACGAACGTGAAGATTCAGCACAACGCCGATGTGTCGGCTCCTGTGTTTTTGGGAGACAAAGTCATTGTAGGCCGTAATGCGAAAGTCAAATTCGCGGTGCTTGGCGATGGCTGTGCCATTGGGCGGGGGGCAAAGATTCTGCGTTCAATCATTTTCCCCAATACGTACATTGGCAAACACATTGAGTTGATTGGCAAAATCGTCGCCGGGAGCCGCATCGTAGATCCCTTCACCAACGCATACGTGGATTTGGCCGGCGATGGCATTTCTGAAGTCGTAGATGCTCCCGAAGGCGTCTATCTCTCCTTCCCCGCACCCCTGTCTGAACTGCGCACCTACAAATACACCGGCATCGGAGATGCCAAAACAGACGACCTTCTGGCCACTACTCTCGCCGATTTGGCGAGGGATATCGCATCATTGGATTTGCCACACCTGGCAGGGGTCTATCTCGGCGGCGGATATGGCCGCGGCGAGGGCGGCGCACCACTTTACAATGATCTGGATTTCTTCCCGCTTGTCTACGATTTACAAAATGAAGAGGAGCGAGAGGAAATACAGGTGGCCTTGAACGCACTGGGAATCTCATACGGACTGAAACTGGGCATCAGCGTCGATTTCTGCCGACCCAAAACCCGCGGGGATTTCAAGAAGGACGAACGTCGGTTGATGATTCAGGAATTCATTCGCGGAAACAAGCCTATTTTCGGTGATAGCAAATCCCTGGATTTCCTGAAAGAATACCCCTCCGAGGAGCTACCCGCCTCCGAAATCCTGCGCATGCTGGTCAACCGCGGCATGGGACTCTATCTGGCACGGGACTCTCAGGACCAGAATTTCGTCAACCGGAACATCAACAAGGCGGTGCTGGGCAGTGGGGACGCCATCCTTATGGCCCAACGACGCTATCGCTGGAAATGCGATGACCGCGTGAAGGAATTGGGAAACGACCTCTACACCCGGGCGGCGGCATTCAAATTCCACCCCACAGGCAAAAACGACATCCCCTGGAAGGACGCCCTGGGATATTGGCTGGAAGCCGCGGAAACCGCCATGAACCTACGCGGAAAGGAGATTGGTGGAAGGACCCTCCGCAATGCACTCCGATACATCTACCGCCGTCACCGCATAGGCTCATTCTTTCACTTGGGCCAAGATCCGTTGCTGCGGGTATTCGTGGCACTCAAGAACGCCCTTGTCAACAATACGTCTCTCCCACACAAATTCATTAGCGACTGGGAGACATTTAACTGATTATGCTTGAGGATACTGACAATTCCATGCTTGATAGCGAAGCCCTTCAGATGGAAAAGCTGAAGCGGGTTCGCCAGTTGACTACTTCCATCTTGAAACGCAGATACATGAGTTTCATCCTGGTATTTCTTGTCTGCATTATTCTGGCAGGCGGTGCCTCCCAGTGGATTACCAAGCTATCCCCTAAGCGATACATGGCCCAGACACATCTCCTCTTCTACCCGAAATCTTCGGAGGAAATCAAGCCCCTGGAGACCAACCAGGTCATGAAAATCATCTCCCGTCGTACCATGGTGGTCAAAATCGCCCAGGATCTGGATATCGCGGCATTTGAAGATCCCGATTTTCTGGATGGGCTTTTTGGAGTCCATCAGGACAAGCAGAATCCGAATTTCTTCGTCCTGAGGTCATACGCCCAAACGGAGGAAGAAGCCCTCCGCCGTGTCAATGCCTACGCGGACCTGGCAGTCCAGGAGTATTCCACCTATCGTCTTGACGACCTCCAGACACGCCGTATTTCCATCGAACGCCGACGGTCCGAAATCTCCGAAGAATTCCTGCTCATCGATGAAGAGGAAAAGGCCCTCAATACCCAGTTCGGCCTTGCCTCCCCCATCGGCGAGTCAGAACGACTGGCCCAGACAATTTCCGACAACAGGAAAATCCTCGCACAGTATCAATTCGAGGTACTGGAAGCAGAAATGCGACTCAAGAAAGTCCAGGACAGCCTCGGAAACGCCAATCCAAAGATCCTGGACGAGGCGGATACCTTCCGGAAATACTCGGAAAAACTCCGGAAATGCGATGAGGAAATTGAAACAATGGCCTTCCTCTACACGGCGGAAAATCCCAAACTGGCAGTGGCTCTGGAGGAGCGTGAAAAAGTCGCAAGACTGTACAATGCTCTCCTGGAGAAATATGGCATGACGGAAGTCAGCGAGGCGGATTTCACCCGCATCGACACCCTGGCGAAGCAACACAACACCACCGTAGCGGAAATCGAAAAGCTGAATTCCAATATCACCGCCTTGGAGAAAAGCCTCAATGCCGATGAAGAAAAGCTAAACGCAATCCTGAAAATCCTCCCACGCTACGAGGGGTTCAAAACACGCAGAAACGCCCTAAAGGACCGCCTGAACACCGTCGAGGCACAATATAGCGACATCCGCTTCCTGGAATCCACCATAAAGAGTGAATTCGTCCAACTGGAACGCGCGGACCACGCCACTGGCGAGTCCCCATTCTCCTACAAGAAAGTCGTGGTTATCCTGCTCTTCAGTGCCTTCGTTACATGGGTGTGGGCCATGCTGGTTCTCATCCTGGACTTCAAGGTGGGACGGATCTTCAACGAGGAAGAGCTGGCATTCTATCAGGACATAGAATCTGTGGGTTCTTTCGGCAATGACATCGTGGACGACGAAGATGCTTTCAATCGCTTCCTGACCGCGCTCGGAGGCCAGAAAAAAGTCTTCCTGGCATCCATGGATGATGGAGAACTCGATGACGAATTCTACCAGAATTTCCTGCACCTGTGTTCCAGGTCTGGCGTCAGGGCATTGGTGGTGGACATCGTCAACGCCCGTGATTTCGCCAAGGAGGAAGGTGACAAATCCCTGGTCACCATCGTCTATCAAGGCGACCGCGGCTGGATGCCTGTTAGTAAAACGAAAGGATTATTGTCAATGGAGATTGCTATGCTGAAAGTCGATCTGGCGAAACTTCTCAACAAGTTTGATTTGATCCTTCTCAAGGGCCCCGACGGGGATTGTCCCAAGCTCCTTTCCAAGCAACTCACGAAAATCTGTGAGAACCGCCTCATTCTGGTGCATCCCGGCAAGACCCGCCGAAATCACTTCCGGAATTTCCTGAACGAGCACAAAACCATCAAAACCATGGTATTAACCGTCAAGTCCCTGGTCTTCCTGGCAACGCTGTTCCTGTTCACGGGATGTTACATCTACCCGAATCGTCTGACCAAAAACTACGAACAGTATCCCTTACTGATTGACGAAGAGGATACAATCCACAAGGTGGAAATGACGGACAGCGAAAAGGAAGAGCGGCTGAAACTCCTCATGGAACTGGAAGCGGAGCCACCTGAAATGTACCGCATCAATGCAGGTGACAAAGTCAGATTCACGGTCTACGACCACCCCGAACTGAGTACGGATGCCACGATTACCCCCGATGGACATATCGGTGTCATTTTCCTGGGCCAGGTGAAAGTCGCCAACCTCACCCTCAAAGAGGCCTGCGATCTGATTGGGGAAGGACTCTCCGAATACATCAAGAAGCCCATGGTCAGCATCACCCCCCTCGAAGTCACCTCGCAATACTGCACCATCTCCGGCGGTGTCAACAAACCTGGCGTCTATCCCGTCTCCAGCGACATGAGACTCTCCGAACTCTACGCATTGGCAGGCGGCTCAGGCGTTCGACGCATCCTGGGCGATGACTTGAATATCGCAGATTTCTCCACCTCATATATCTTCCGCGACGGAAAACCGCTGCCGGTGGATTTCAATCTGGCCATCAACGAAGGGAATATCTACCACAATGTCCGACTCAAGAAAAACGACCGAATCGTCATCGGTTCCCGAAGTGAAGAGATGGTATGTGTCGTGGGCCATGTCCAGCGCCCTTCCAAACAGCTCTTTGACCAATCCATCGGACTCATTGAAGTCCTCACCAACGCAGGGTGGCTGAAAGAGGAGTACTGGCCCTACATCATCATCATTCGAGGAGGCGTGGCGAATCCAAAACTCTATCGGGTTGACATTGACGCAATCCTGGCGGGAAAATCTCCCAATGTGCAGTTGCAGAGCGGCGACGTAGTCTTCGTGCCTCAGGACGACATCTCCGAATTCAACGTCTATATCCGCAAGCTGCTGCCTCTCGGACAGCTCTTCAATCTGCTGACAGTCCCCTTCTCGCTGTTGGATAGAAAGTAATCTGCGGGATGAAACCAGCCCTGGTCATCCTAGCTTTCCTGGTCATGCTGTGCCTCGGGGTATTCGCATCGACCTCCAAGCGCTACATGAAAATGCTGGCCTTTTCCCTGGCAATTCCCATGGTGAAATGGCCCACGCTGGCGCTGATGCTCTTTTCTGCGGAATTTTATCGAGGCACCGTCCGCGGCATGGAAGTCGCCCTCTCTTACCTCCTTGCCTTCGCCCTGCTGGTGGCGTTGGCATTCCGAGGCAAGGCAGGGAAATTCTTTGCGGACAAGGGTTCTCTATTCTTCTTTCTCTATTGGCTGCTCTCGCTGCCGTCATTGATGAACTGCGAGAACTTTCTGTATGCCTGGTTCGAGATTTGGAAGGTCCCGATGATATTCCTGGTATACCGCGCCGTCCGTGGATACTGCCTCTATACCCGTGACTACGTGACGCCTTTATACGGCTTCACCGTAGTCTCCATCATCAATTTCCTGGTGGTGGTCTATCAGCATTTCTTTGTACATGTCAGTCAGGCGCATGGGCTCTTCGCCCACCAGAACTCCATGTCCATGTGGAATGTCCTGGCGGCCGCAATCTTCTTCGCCGCTTTCCTGAACAAAAAGACCTCTCTCTCCTTGCGAGTGTTTGCCGTATGCTTCGTCTGTTCCTCGTTGGCATGCGTGCGGACTTATTCCCGCGGCTCCATGATTGCCCTGCCCATCGCTCTGGTAATTGTCGCACTAATTTCCTTCTTCCGCAATTTCCATTTCAGATTGCCAGTGCGTCTGGGATTAGTAGGAGTAGTCATGATGCTGGGACTGGCGTTGGCTATTCCCAAAATCATGAATCGCTTCTCAGGAGGGGCTTCCAACTCGGCGCGTATGCGCGTGGTCTTTGCCGAGGCTGCGGAACGCATGATCGAAGACCATCCATTTGCGGGCGTTGGCCTCAACAACTGGGGTATCAAAATCAACCCGCCTTACACCTATTCCCAACACCGAGAAGAATTCCGAATGCCGGAAAATTACAAAGACGGCATTGTGGAGACAATCTATCTTCTGACCTGGGCGGAATGCGGCACGCCATGCTTACTGGCACTTCTGGCGTTCCTCTTCTGGCATCTCTACAAGGCCTTCAGATTGACGCACTTCAATAAAGATAAAGACGAATTCTGGATTGCTGCGGGATGCGCTGGCGGTTTGACCGCAATCTATCTACAGAGCACTCTGGAATGGGTCCTGAAACAGTCCATCAATTTCACGGAATTGGCCATCTGTTTTGGCATTATCGCCGCCATCAATGCCGCTCATCGGGAAGAGGAAAAGAAACTCAGAGAACAAAAGAAACTCGCCCGTCGGGAGAAATTGAAGGCGTTGAGCCAAGCCAGAAAGGACGCGAAGACAGAAGCCACCGGAGAAACACAAGGGGGGGCTGCCCCTGACATTCCCCCTGAAGCCACCCCCACGGGAGCCCCCTCATGAAAAGGCACTACGGACTAGATCTTCTGCGCATTCTTGCCATGGCGCTTATTGTGCTTCGGCATGGAGTCTATCAGTCTGGAGTAACGAAAGCAGCAGCGGAGACACTGAATATCAACTATCTCCTCGGAGTGGCAGTCAATGATTTCACCGCCATCGCCGTAAACTGCTTCGTCATCATCACGGGTTTCTTCCTGTCCAGGCAGGAATTCCGTCCCAAGCGCCTAGTTTCCTTATGGGGAACGGTATTATTCTATTCCCTTGTTGTGACCACGACCTGGGCCCTTCTGGCGGCATTCTCTCCCACCGTCCTAAATTCCGAACTGGCCCATGCACCAACAATCTGGGATTGGGTGCGTTCCTGTTTCCCCATCACATCATACGCCTACTGGTTCATCTCACTCTATTTCATCCTTGTGATGGTCTCGCCACTGCTGAATGCCGCCGTACATTCAGTCTCCCTGCGGGATGGCGCATTCGCACTCTCTGCCATGATTGTGTGCCTGTGCATTCTCCCAAGTTTTGGCGTAGATTTCATCGGCGTGGCAAAAGGATACTCCCTTTATTGGTTTGTTCTGCTATATTTAAGCGGTGCCTTCCTGCAACGCCTGGAAAAGACGCCTTCCCTGATCAAAAATGCCACGGGTTATCTTGTGACACTGGGACTCTCCCTAGGATACCTTCTCCTCAAAAAATCCCTGAAAAATCACGGAATCGACCTGACTCCACCAGATGACTACAATTTCATCCTGACCTACACGGCTTCCATCTTCGCATTCCGAGCCTTCCAGGCCCTGGAAATCACCAACCGCCACTGCCAACGCGCCATCGAATTCCTGGCGCCACTGATGCTGGGAGTCTATCTCATTCACGACCACATCCTCAAACACGTCATTTGGCATTCCTGGCTGGGCATTGACGCATTCCGTAACAGCCACACCTGGATTCTACAGGTTCTTCTGCGCATTGCACTGGTCTTTGCAGCTGGCTGTGCCATGGAGCACATCCGCCGTTCCATCTGCCATAAACTACACAAATAAATCCCATTCGTGTGTTTTGTGGACGAAATCTACCTTTTGTGTGTTTTGTGGACGAAATCTTCCTTTGCGTGCTTTGTGGAAAAATGAAAAATAACACCATAGTCACAGCCGGCGATGCCAACTACCTATGGGGGCTTTTTCTGCTCATCGCATCCATGCGACGAGGAGGGATGGATGAACCCGTTCTCGTGGGAACAAAGAAATTCGACGCGCGATGCGAACGGGTCCTCAAACAACTGGGCGATGTGAGTTTCTACTCCCTGGAAAACGCCTCCCATAACCTCACCTGCCATAAGGCAGAAGTGATGTTGCGTGCCCAGACCGAATACGTCACCTGGGCAGATGCGGATGCACTCTTTTCGGGAAATACCTCGGAATTACTCCCGCCACCAGACCATGGACATATCCATGTGCGAAGACGCTCCATTCCCGAAATGCCGGGCGCATTCCCCGACAAGTATTCCCTAGCGGAAATCCTCCCACAATGGCGAAAGGATATCCAGGCGTTGGTCGGGAAGGACACGCAAATCCCGGAGTGCCCTGAACCGGATTTCCAGCATTTCCAGTCGGTCTCCGCTTGTTTTCTCTCGGTTGCCAGAGACCAGGAGCAGTTCCTGGACACCTGGCACAAGATGATGATGAACCTGCCGTCACAGGATACTGGCGTAGTCAACAACTCCCTGCGCTGTTACCACCAATTGGACGAAAGCTGCCTGAATGCCACCCTGCTCTATCTACCCAACGCACCCATCGTCACCGATATCTATCGCATGGACAAGGAACCACAGCGGCTCTTTGCACATTTCTGCGGACGGGTGAAGCCCTGGCGCGGGTGGATACCATCCTCCTTGCGACACTATGACGCCACCCTCGCCGTCATGGACTGGGCACTCCAGGAGAAGCTGGAATTGCCCAGCGAAGTTCCCCCCTCTCTCCAGGGTGGTGCCCTCCGCAAGCGCCTGGCCTTTGCCACTGCCGCGCCCCGTGATTTTTGTCTGAAGGTCAGAAGGAAACTCGGATTTTGAGACCGCTATTTTCGCTCATCATACCTGCTTGCGGTTGCGAGCCCTTTCTTCCGAAGCTATTCGCTTCCCTGGAAGCACAGACTTTCCGTGATTTCGAGGTGCTTTTTGCCGTAGAGGGCTCCCAAGACCACTCCCTGGAATTGTGCCAGAAATGGTGCGCAGAACAGCAGAATGCCAATGGCATCCCCGCACAGGCATTCGGACTGCCTTGCACAGGCGCAGGGGGCGCTTCGCGAAATCACTGCTATCGACAGGCCACTGGAGAATATCTCCTTCCCCTGGACGGCGATGACTGGTTTGATGACAATGCCCTGGAAATCCTGGCCAAACACGTCCAACGACATCATCCCGATGTGCTTCTGGGCTCCGCAAAGATTTGGCTTTGTGATGCCGCGGGAAACCTGACATCCACCAACGAGATTCTGACCAATCTCTCTCGCGAAAAGGATGGCGAGGTCATGACAGGCTTGGAGCTCATCCGAAGTGTCGCGCGTTCCAGCGGTCATTTCAAGAATCACGGCGCACTGGTCACGGTCAGACGGGAATTCCTGCTGGGACACGAACTCTTCCAATTGGAGGGCACACCCAGCGAAGACAGCGAATGGACCCCCAGAGTCATTCTGACAGCCCAATCCGTGGTCTTTGTCGCAACGCCATACTACAACTATCGGCGCCGGGAAGGTAGTGTCTCCTCTAGCCGCGACGCGCGCATCCTCCATGCCACGGCAAAAATCGCCCTGCGTCTAGCGAAGTTCCTCATGGCCTCGAATTGTCCCGAGGATGTAAAGAAATCCCTGGGCAATGACGCGCTGGCCATATTCATCTGGTATCTATTCAATGGATTGTATACCAAGCGTTTCAGCAGAAAAGACCGTCTGGAGGCAATCCGCTCCATGTGCGGAACCGCAGAAGACGCCGCGGCATTCCGCTGGCTCTTCTCCTGCGCTTCGCGCTCCAAGCGCATAGGCTATCCCCAGATCATGCTGGCCACCAAGACAGGCATACTATTCCCTGCCACACTCTATTTCCGATATCTCTACTATCCTCTGACTCGGCTGTTTTCTTCGCCCTAAAGGGCTGTTTTCTTCGCCCTAAAGGGCTCACACAGGACAGAAAGGCCTCCTACCCTTCCAGGTTTGCGCCTTCCGCGCCTTCCGCGCCTTCCGCGCCTTCCGCGCCTTCCGCGGTTGCAAACCGGATGCCCCTCCCCCTTCCAGGAACCAGATTAGCTAGAAACCCCTTCTGTCCTGTGCGAGCGCTTTAGCGCGAG
>DCIO01000009.1:1374-38778 GCA_002315885.1 Lentisphaeria bacterium UBA1724 | reverse complement strand
GCGAGCGCTTTAGCGCGAGGGGAAGAATCAAAAAGCCAGATACCCGGTAACCACCGCGGCGGGGGCGATGGTCTCCCATACGGTGAACTCGGAGTTCTTTACCGACATGATCTCGAAGTTCCCGTATCGCCTCCAGATAGGCCACTTCTGCCAGATATCGTCGGGGAAACAGAGTTTCAGCCACTTCCATTCCAGATTATAGGTCAGGCGATATGGCGTGACTCCCGCGGGATATTTTCCTTCCAGATCCAGATATCGCCTGGTGGGTCGAATGCCCAAGCCGCTGGTAAATGTCTCGCCGTCGGGATTTGCGCCATTGTGGAAATCGTTTGCCAAGAAAGCGCCCGTGAGATACTTCTTCTTCCAAGTGATGGAATGGGCGACCACAAACCAGCGCGCCCGTGAAAGCGGCAGTCCATACCCCCAGCCCAAATCCTTCGCGTGGCCGTTACCCGCGTCATACCAGGGCGTGCGGTAGGGCCAGGAGTTCTCCTGCTGCGCCAGCATGGTATCGGCTTCCCGACAAATCATCTCACGCCACTTGACGTATATCCGACGAATCGCGGGCTCCAGCATCCGCTCATGGATGTCCATCTCAATCAGCAGGAAGGGGCTCCAACGCCAATTCCAGCGGTTCACGACCGCCGTAACACGCTCGATGTCTTCCAAAATCGGCTTCAGGTAGTCGTCATTCTTCGTCAGGAAAGAGAGATTCAACCCCGCTTTCAGCAGCAACTCCGCGGGCAAATCGGGATCCTGCCGATAGACGATTTTGCTCCCCGCATAATCCACCACCCAGGACTTGCCGTTGTTGGGATCTATGGCGTATTTCCAGGCGCGGTCCGCGGATTCCGTCAACACAGCGCGCCGTGGGTCGTCCTTTGGAAGCGCGTATGCAGTCATGGCGGCGTATGCGCAGTATTCCAGCGTCGAATCGCGGGTCGGCTTGGCAATGAAGTAATCAAATTCCTTGGGTTCGGAGGTCGGACCTTCACCGACACTAGGATGGCGAATGGTCTCAATCCAGGTGCCAACGCCGCCATCCTCCTGCTGTGCCGCCAGCAAATGCGCCAGCCCCCAATACGCCTCCTCCGCAGCCGCCTTGCACTCCGGCTTCAACATCGCCAGCGCGGCAAATTCACCCACCGCCTGCAGATGGTATGGCCGGCGGTCGTAATCCGCCGCGTCATGCCAGCCGCCAGGAACGCGCACCGCAGGCCCCTGTGACTTCCATTTCTGTTGATTATCCAAAATCAAACGGAAGTGATCCACGTTGGCGGTCTTGCCATTCAAGTCAAAGAAGCCGTATTTCCGTTGGGCATTCTCGGGATAATGGCAGTCATTGGAGGGGAATTCACCACGCCAGACCAGCTGATGGCACTGTTCGCCGCAGTGCTGGCGCTTCATGCCCGCCATGTGAACCTCAAAGGCTTCCAACAGCGACTGCTTGTCGATGACAAAGGAATCACTGCGGCCAATCCCAGGAATTTCAAGGTGGTAGGTCCCCCCAGCCGACACCTCGGAGAAATCCAGTTCCCAGGTCGTTTCACCAGTCCAGGGAGTCCCCTCGGGGGTAACACCATCCGCCATGCGCTTCTTCGGAACTCCCTTGAAGACACTCTTACCCGTCTTTTCGTCAATCAACTCAAAAGACGACAGCATCTCCTCCTTGAGCGCACCGTATTTGACCGCATCCCCCGCCAACCCCAGCCATTCGCCGATGTATGCGTATTTTGCCTCGGCCTTGGGAGCATAACCTAGCTGATTGAGCTTGAAAAGCGGGGACGGCGCATCCGCGTGATACGTAAACGATACTTTCCGACCATCGGGCATCATAAAAACACGCGTCTCGCCATCCTGCATGGCGGGATTCGCCGGAAGCCACACCTGGTGCTCAACATCCGCAGCCCAATCCACACCATAACGCCCCTTCCTGTCATGACGGGACGCACCGATGGGACGGACCCAATAGGCCTTCTCTGCCGCCTTGAAGCGATTGACATTCGCCACCACTGGCTCTTCGTTCTTCTCTCCCGTCTGCTCGCAGGTGAAACGAATCAACGAAGGCATCAACGCAGTCCCCGTCCACTCCGTGATTACGGCAAAGCAATTCCACTGCAGGAAACAGACCAGAATAGATACCAAAGATAGAAATGAATTTTTCATTTATCTGCCTCCAAAAATAACCACCGATATCCGCGGGAAGACTTTTCTCAACGCAAGGGTTGTGCAAGTGCAGATACCGATAGTAGCCACAAAAGACAAAAGGATTACAAGTATTGATTCCGTATGACCATGAAGATATACGGCAATCGGGTGACTAACAAAGAAATGCAGGATGTATATAGGGAATGCCAGTGATACCAGCCATTTTGGCCAAGGGGAAACAGGAACAACATTCCAAATTGCCATGATGCCCAAAGGAATGATCAGTGCATAAGGCAAACACCAAGCCATTGTATGTTCCGCCAACACACGACGTATTCCCAGCAAAGAAAGTACCAGGAAAAACGCGACCAACGCCCCCCAAGGACGGCATTGGACACTGAGATTCCTTCTGTCGTGCCCGCAACGCATCCAAAGTCCCAGTGAGAAATAGAAGAATGCCTCAGGGGATAGAGTTTGACGCAGAATAGAACTCAGGGGGCTCATTTGATGCTCACCCTTGTATTCCACAACCACAACGAAGAGAAGGTATGCGGCGAAAAGCAATCCTAACACCGCCCCTCCCCAGAAGTTTCTCCCCTCCGCCTTGTATGGCAAACGCAGCATTCTCACTAAAAATGGGCTGACAAGCATCAAGATTATTAGCGTGCGCAGATACCAAAAGGGCATCAACAGCGGCACATCCGAGAAATCAAAGCCGAATATCAGCCATTTCTTTGCCTCTATCCACTGCAAAAAAGGCGATGGTTTTCCCGCGTAGAGGAGAGCGGCAAAGAGGAACGTCCAAAGAAAATAGGGCAAAACCAGGGAAGTCAGGCGCTTCCGCATTGCCCGAAACCACCACCCAGTTTCGTCAATATGCCCCGCAAGCAAAAAGCCCGAGACCAAGAAAAAATATGGAACCGCAGCCTTGCAGAGGCCAGCGGAGAGATACCAATGCACAGACGCCCACAGACAATCCGTCCCGCTGGCTTGAGGCAAATGAATCATCACCACAGCCAAGGACATCAGCAAGGACATATTTGCCAACTTCGAACTGAGTTGTCCAGAAAGCGGTTTCATCGACAAATCATTTGCAGACACAATCACCCTTGCGTATCCCTCTTTCACACAAGGAGTAATACAGCGCAAAGAAAATCCTCGTTGGCCACAAAATGCCCGTGATCGCCGAAAAACGCGCCATGGCCAACCCGAGGCGCTTGGGCTTGGAGGCATAAGACGCAAAATCCCTGAGGAGCTGCGCCTCGTCACCGCAAAACAGCTCCTTCAGCGCCTGGCGTGTCTTCTCCGCGGGGGTATTTGCGGATGCCTTCGGATGGAAAAAGACATAGAAGAACATGGAAAGCCAAGTGCGCGTCCAGGCACGAGTCACCGCTTCCGCAGGCTGTGCGTCCCGCCAGAAGTCCAGATGGCACTTCATGACCTTGGCAATCGCCACCACATTCCGCGCCTGGGATGCGGTGGTCATGGACTCCTGGCGGATACAGTAGAGATACAACGGCAGATGCGTCGGCAAGACGCTATCAGCCAAATACAACAACCGCGGGAAGAATTCCTCGTCTTCATGATAGACCCCGCTGACGAACTGGAGTCGCTTTTCCCGCAGGAACTGTGTCCGACAGATATACTGCTGCGCCATTGCCAAAGGGAATGCCTGCTTCTCTGCCAGGCGGATGGTGGCCTCCGTACCAGACAAGGGCCCCTCAATCCCCTCCCAGGTATCCCGGATATTGCCATCCCAGTTGATTGCCATTGTCGCCACATCGGGATGACTGGCCAGGAATGGCTCCAGTTGCGTCAAGCTCTCTGGCGCCAAAGCATCATCGCAGTCCAAAAACAACACGTAGTCACCTGTGGCACGTTCAATGCCGATATTGCGGGATAGCGAAGGACCACCACTGGGGCAATCTCCTTCCAGCAAGACAAAACGCGGGTCCGCAAGGGACCGCCCTTCCCCATCCAAGCCACGCTCATCGCTGACTTCCCGTCGGACCACCGCGACTGTATTATCCGACGAAGGCTCCACACGGATAATGCATTCCCAGTCACCCGATTGAGCCTTGACGGAATCAATGCAGCCCTTCACCCAGGCCTCGCATTTGTAGCAAGGAATGACGATGGTAAATTTCATAGTGTTACCTTGGGAATGCAAGTGGAAAGATAGGCGGCGATGGCACAGGCCAAGACCGTGGCAAGGAATGCCTTCAGTTGATAGAGCCAATATCGGCGGCTGTAGTCATGAGCACCATTGGTCTCCTGGAAATAACACTTGAAGACCACGCTGGCCTCCCAGGGAATCTCGATGAATGCGAAGGAGACGATGGTGGAAAAGATGACGCCGTTCAGCCCGAACTTGTGAATCATGGAGAGATTCAGGGTAAGATTGACCAACGCGGAGGTAATCGGCTTCCATTGGTCTTCTTTCCAGAGTCCCGCGGCGCTCTTGAAGGTCTGAAGCAACTGCCGCGAGTAATTCACATAGAAATACAGCACCATCAGGATGGGCGTCAACAACGGCATGACCAAGTCGGGATTCCCCTTGGTCCAGAGATAGATAAAGGGCTGATATAGCAACATCATCATGAAGGCGCAGAAGCCGATGACGGGCGTGGATAACTTCAGGGCACGCATGAATCGGGCGAAATTCTCGTCAACGGACTCGGTCTTGATGGTATTGCCGAAACCCGCGGTCAGGGAATTGAAAATGATATACACCGCTCCCCCCACCGAAGTGGTCACGTAATAGTAGTTGCCGTATGCCGCCACGGCCACCAGCCCCAGGAAGGAGGAAATGACCAGATTGTCCGCAGAATAGGATATGACTGTGCCGATCTTATGAAGGAATATCGCCTTGACATCCCGTATGACCACGGCACGGTGTTCGGGAAGAAGCACGCCTGCGGGCTTCAATTGCGGGAAGAGCCGCCTGGTCTGCCATTCGATGCAGAGATTGGTGGCGATGGTAAAGAGAACCGTGGAAAGGACATACAGGGTGTAGTTTCTGGTCAGAATCAACAGCGCGAAAGTCGTCAGATACTGTGCAAGCAGGATGGAAGTGCGGATATGGGAATGGATGTCCTCACGCTGGTGCGCCGACAGAAGTGCGCCCTTGTAGGCAAAGAGAAAATAGCCCACCGTGGTATTGAGCAGGTGGATGACATAAAGCAGATGCAGGGAAATTCCGTCAGGGATGTCACCCTTTACGAGGACCCGCAAAAACGGCAGCAGAGCTAGTCCCACCACGCACACAAGTCCACCGATGACCCGATAGACCTTCTGGTAGAATGCCAGATAGGCACAGATGAGCTCCTGGTCGTCATCCGCAATCGGCTTGTATAGCGAACAGACAATCGCCGTGCCAAAGCCCAGTTCCGCCAGGGAAAGCATCCCCAGAATGGACCCAAACAGACCATTCAGACCAAGATATTCAGGACCAAGCAACCACAAAAATAAGGTGCGGTTCAAAAATGGCAACAGCATCATCAACAGGCGGTTTATGCCGCCTGCCAATAAATTGCGCCTTAAGTTGGTCCGTATGTCTAATTTCATCGAATCGCCAATCCTGACGAAAAACACGTCACTACTAGGACCTAACATAATCCCCCCTTTCTATTTTTTAAGTAACAAAAGGCACTTCTTCCCTGAAATCCTCTCCGAAATTCGCTTTTTTTAGGTGAAATTCCCTAGAGCGATGCTATTTTATCCCGAAATAGGCTCCGATGACTTTTATCGATTGCGATGGATTTGCTCTAACGATTCATGTCTTCTTCCAAAATCAACGTATTTGTCTTCGTGGATGCACTGGGCTGGGACCTCATTGAGAACAGCGAGTTCTTGACCGATATCCTTCCACACCGCAAGCCACTTCGCATGCAATTCGGGTATTCCAGCTCGGCAATCCCAACTATCCTGTCGGGGAAACGCCCCGCAGAGCATGGCCATCTGGGACTCTTCCGATATGCGCCAGAAGAATCACCCTTCAAGGCAATCTCCTCCACCTTGAGCTTCCTCCGCCCTACATCATTCTGGCATCGGGGACGCATCAGAAACTGGATTTCCAAATTCGTGAAGCTCGTCCTGGGCTTCACGGGATACTTCCAACTCTACAATGTCAGCGACAAAAAACTCGCCTACATGGACTACTGCGAAAAGAAGGACCTCTTTTTACCCAAGGGCATGGAGGATATCCCGAATCTCGCCGACATGCTGATTGCCAAAAAGGTCAGTCACCATATTTCCGACTGGCATCTCACCGATGCGGCGCGCTTTGAAATCGCCATGGAAGAAATCCGGAAAGGCAAGGACTTCGTCTTCCTCTACACCTGTGAATTGGATGCCCTGCGTCACCAAAGAGGCGCAAAAGTGCAGGAACGCCTCGCGTGGTACGCGGAACGCCTGAAAAAACTCCACAGCGTCCTGCTGGAAAGCGGAAGAGAATTCTCCCTGTCAATCTTTTCCGACCATGGCATGACGCCACTCACCAAGACCATCGACATCATGGCGGCAATCGAGAAAACGGGGTTGGTCTTCGGGACCGACTACGGCGCCTTCTACGATTCCACCATGTTCCGCGTCAACTACCTCAAGCCTGGCGTCAAGGAGAAGATTGAGGACGCAATGGGACTGTTCGTCCTGGACGGACACTGGCTTACCCAAGAGGAAGAACGAGCCGAGGGCATCTATCGGGAAGACCGCTCCTTCGGCGACAGGATTTTCCTGGTTAATCCAGGCATCCAGATTGTCCCCTCCGACATGGGAACCAGCCCCTTGAACGCCATGCATGGATACAGCCCCGATGACATCCATTCCCTGGCGATGATGCTTTCCACGGACCCCCTGCCGGATTATCTCGTAGGCGTCTGGAATGTCTTCCAAATGATGCAGGACAAAATCGACGCATCGAAGCAGAATTGATGGTGTCATGAAAATTGCGCACGTAGTCAGGAGATACACAACTGCCGAATGGGGGGGCACGGAAACAGTGGTGGAAAACACCCTCCGTGAACAGATGGCCCTCGGACACGAGGCACGAATCTTTTGCACCGCCGCGCTCTCCACAGAAGGCGAGGAACTCTCCAACGGCATCCCCGTCCAGCGCTTCCGTTATTTTTATCCCTATTGGCCCCTCTCCGCAAAAGACAAATTGGCTCTGGACAAAAAAGGCGGCTCGCCATACTCGCCAGGGCTCTTCCAAGCCATCGAGGCCTGGCATCCCGACGCCATACATATCCATGCGGGAGGCCGTCTGGCCACCGCCGCCGTCAAACTGGCAGAAAAACTCCATGTCCCCAGCGTCTACTCGCTCCACGGCGGCGCGGCAGTCGTCCCCCAGGCGGAGATGGATGAGATGCTCCGACCACTGCGGCATAAATTTCCCTACGGCGGCATCCTCGACCGCCTCCGAGGAATGCGCTTCGACCCCATTGCGCGGGTCTCCGCTGTGGTCTGTATTTCCCGGGAAGAAGAGCAACGCCTGCAAGCCATCCATGGCCCGGAGCGGATACACTATCTCCCCAATGGCGTCGGAACATTCACCCCACCAGAACCTCCCAGGCACTTCAACACCAGTGCGCCACGCATCCTCTGCGTCAGCCGTATCGACTACCAGAAAAATCAACTCGTTCTGGTGGAAGCCATGGCTTCTCTTGCGGACAAGAATGCACACTTGACGCTGGTGGGACCCATTACCGCCAAGTGGTATCGCGATAAACTCCAGGAACGCGTCAACGCCCTGGGCCTCCAGAATCGCGTTACGTTGATTCCTGGCCTGCCCCCCCATAGCGATGCCCTGGAAGCGGAATTCGCCCAGGCGGATGTCTTTGTGCTGCCTTCAGTCCACGAACCCTTCGGCATTGTGGCTTTGGAAGCCATGGCGCACGGCATCCCACTGGTGGCCTCAAAAGTCGGCGGTCTCCGGGATTTCATCCAGGATGGCGTGAATGGCATTTTCTTCGAGCCCAATGCACCAGACGCCAGTTCACAACTCGCTTCGGCAATCGAACGCGCCCTGAAGCCCGATGTGGGCCAAAGACTCATCCAGGAAGGCATCCAAACCGCGTCGAATTATACCTGGTCAAATATCGTCAGGCGGCTAATGGAGTTATACAAATGAAATTTTCTGTTTTGACTCCAGTCTACAACGGCGCACTGACTCTGGAGGAAGCCGCAAAGACCCTCAACCACCAGACTTTCCAGGATTGGGAATGGCTCATCGTCAATGACGGCTCAAAAGATGACACCGGGAAAATCGCCGACAATCTGGCAGAAAAGGACCCGCGTATCCATGTGGTCCACCAACCCAATGGCGGGGTCTCCGTTGCACGAAACCGCGCCATGGACGAAGCGCATGGGGAGTGGATTGTATGGCTGGATGCGGATGACGCTTATACGGCGGACGCCCTGAAAATGGTCAATGCCTTGACGGCGGAACACCCCGAAGTCAATGCCCTGGAATTCCCCTATCTGCGCCAGGGATGTGATGACCAACTGCAGGGTGCCGCTGGAGAGGCGGGTGTCCTATCGGGGACGGATGCCTTTGAACGGCTCTATGTCAATCCCGCCACACGAGGCCAGCACTGGCAACCCTGGCGTTTCGTCTACCGCAGAGAGAATCTCCCCCGTTTCCGCAAGGGCATCATCCATGAAGACGTGGATGTGCTTCCCGCGCATCTGCTGACGCTGGGACAAGTCTATATCGCCGACAAGCCATTCTACATCTACACACCAGACCGCGAAGGCGCCGCCACCCAGACCTTCACCCCAAAACGGGTGACGGATATCCTGGATGTCACCGAAAACAACTGGCTCTCCTGCCCAAAGCTCCAGACCATGCTGACCTGGAATCTCTGGGGATACTTTCGCGCCGCAGAACATTTCGAGGAACCCGCCCGCACGGAATTGATGTCGCAATTCCGTAAGCACCCCGAATACCTGGGACTGACTGCGGCCCAATTCAAACGACATCCTGGAGTGGAAACCGCCAGAATCCTCGCCATCTTCCTGGTCGTTCTCCAACACATCGTCTTCCTGGGCGGAATCCTCAACGACGACTTGAATGCCCTGCAACGCCTCCAGGCACGCTCCCTGGAGGCCGTAAGCCAGTGCTGCGTGGATATCTTCGGACTCATTAGCGGCTTCGTCCTGGCAGGGGCAATCGCGCATTCCACCGCCACAGGCACCTGGCTCCAACGACAACTCCACCGATGGATTGGCTTCGGGAAGCTCTGGTGCCAAGTGTGGTGCACGGGTTTGCTGGTCCTCGGAATATGCTGGCTGGCCGTCCATTGCGGAGTCATTGCCGCCACACCTGTCGCCACAGATTGGCAAAGGGCGCTGTTGCCGCTCTTGAAGGACGAATACTGGTATTCCACGGGGTATTTCTTCGTCTTCCTCCTGACACCGATTTTGCTCCCCTTCGCCCGCTGGAAACACGCCAAATGGCTGGCGCTGGCGCTCTTTGTCATCGCCTGTGGCGTCACCGCATTCCCTGGCGGCAAGGACGCCCTGCCCCTCAACAACGGCTATTCCGCCGCATGGCTGGTCATCCTGGCATTCTGGGGGATGGTCCTGCGGAATCTCCTGCCATCACGGTTCCTCACCCGAAAGCAGGGACTCCTCTGCGCCTGCATCGCACTGCTTATGCTCTCAGTCACGATTTGCCAGCGGTTGGTCATGGCAGCAATTCCCGCCGTGAAAGAGTGCTTCCGGGACGAATGGACACTCCACCACTATCCCTCCCCCACCATCGTTATCGCCGCAGCCGCAATCCTGCTGGCATCCACCACTTTCACACCTGGACACCGCGCACGAAAACTCATCTGCGGTCTCTCTTCCTGCGCATTCGGAGTCTATCTGATTCATGTGCAGCCCTTCTTCTTTGAACATTGCTTCAAGGGACAATTCGCCTCACTCGCCACTCTGCCCTGGTATCTCTTCGGCATCACAATCCTGCTCCTCGCCGCAGCAATCTTCACTGCCTGCGCCCTAGTGGAAGTTCTTCGTCAAACCTGCACCAAACGACTTTTCCATAAGTCATGAAAATTCTCTTCACAGGCATCTATTCCCATCTGTATGGCGGCCTTGAGCGCTTTGCCGAACGGGCAAAAGCCGCCCTGGAAGCCGAGGGACACACCGTCGACACCGCGGGCGATCCCCCCGAGGACGCCAGCGGCTACGACTTCGTCCTCATGCAGAAGATTCCTCCCACCGTGGAGGCCCTGCAACGCCTGAAGGCACAGTGTGGCGACAAACTGCATTTCTATGCCCACGACCACGAGACATACTGCCTGCGTCGGCACTATTACGATCCCTTCAAGCGCAACTGCGACAGGATGTACTCCTTCTTCCCATGCCGACTCTGTGCCGCAGTAACCCGTCCCCAGTGGATTCCACGTGCGCTCACCCGAGACATCATGGGATTTCGGCGGGAACTCAGCACCGTCAAGGCATTCGCCCCCGCCAACTACATCCGACAGAAACTCATCGAGAGCGGATTCCCGCCAGAGAATGTCCGCACTGTCTATCCACTCTTCGGAAATTTCCAACCCGAAGCCCATCAGTGGATGCCCGAAGAACGCCTGCGGATTCTCTTCATGGGACAGCTGATTGCGGGCAAAGGGGTGAAAGTCCTCATCGATGCCATGAATCACATGAAATCCCCCGCGGTGCTGAATATCGTCGGCACGGGACGCGATGAACAGAAACTGAAGCGCATGGCAGAAGCCCAGGGCAGCGCCATCACCTTCTGGGGATGGCAGGAAAACGCACAGCGCTTCTTTGCGGACTGCGATGTCTGCTGCGTCCCCAGTCTATGGAACGAGCCCTTCGGCACCGTAGGAGCTGAGGCACTCTCCCATGGCATCCCCGTGGTCACTTTCGACGTGGGAGGACTGGCGGATTGGCTTGTTCCAGGGGAGACGGGGTTCTTCCCCAAAGCCCCCGATGGCACCACCCGCTGCGCCGAAGCTCGGAACCCCATCTCGCTAGCTAACGCACTAGACGAATGCGCCAACCCCGAAATCCTCGCAAAGTTAAGCGATGGTGCTTTGGCAAAAGCTCAAAAGCTCTTCGATAAACATAATTTCCTACGGAATTTACTTCCTTCGCCCTAAAGGGCTCACACAGGACAGAAGGGCCTCCTACCTTTCCTGGTCTCTTCTTTCGCCCTAAAGGGCTCACACAGGACAGAAGGGTCTCCCACCTTTCCTAGGTTCTTACCACCCCATGAAATACCTCCTTGATATCATTCCCTACGATAACGGCAAATCCGGCATCTCTGCGTACTGCCGTGGCGTGGCGCGTGCGATTGCCGAGACGGGCAATGAGATTGCCTTGATTACCGAGCCAGGGGTCCTGGAGGAATTCGGCAAAATCCTCCCGCCAGAGGTCGTCCACTCCAAATTCTTCCAGGAACACTCCATTGAGGCCCCCGCCTGGACTCGGAAGGCCGCCTTTTCCATGCTCTGGCATCTCTTCCTGCTGCCTGGCAAAATCAAGAAATCTGGCGCGGATGCGGTGCTGATTCTTGCCGCAAACCGCAGAGCGCTCTATCGCTATCCCCTGCCTACAGTGGCCGTGGTGCATGACCTATCACAGTATCATGTCCCCGCAAAATACGACGCCTTCCGGATGTTCTATATCAAGCACGTCCTGCCCCATTATGTGCGAAAGGCCCATTCTGTGGTGGCGATCTCCAAATCCACCCAAAAAGACCTGGCGGAATATTGGCACATCCCCACAAAAAAATTATCCGTAGTCTACGATGGCTTCGACTCCTCCTCCCGTCCTGCCACACCAGAAGAAAAGGCCTCCTCCCAGCACAACATCCTGTATATCTCACGCCTGGAACACCCCGGCAAAAATCACGTGGGTCTGATTGAGGCATACGGGATGCTCCCCCCAGAAATGACTGACGCTCATCCGCTGGTCCTGGCGGGTAGCGACTGGAATGGCGCCGAAGCCGTCCACGCAGCGGCGGAGAAATCCCCCTATCGCGAGAAGATCCACTTCACGGGCTTCGTCCCCTTCGAAGCCATCGACGACCTCTGGAACAACGCCGATGCCTATTGCTTCCCAAGCCGCTTCGAGGGCTTCGGATTATCCCTGCTGGAATCCATGCAACGAGGCGTACCGTGCTGCTGCTCCAACACATCCTCCCTCGGGGAACTGGGCGAAAATATCGCGGAACTCTTTGACCCCGAAAAACCTGAGGAAATCGCAGAGGCACTGAAAACACTGCTGACCTCCGATAACACAAAACGCATCGCCGACGGACAGAACTACGCAAAATCCTTCACTTGGCAAAATTGCGCACAGGGACTCCTGGACGCCTTCGTCAAACCACAGGTCTTCGGCGTCAAAATCAACACCACCACCATGGAAGCGGCGCTGAACCAAATCGATAACTGCGTAGAACACCCCCAAAAGACGCCAGCCTTCTTCGCCTTCGTCAATGCCCATTGCCTCAATCTCGCATACAATGACCAGGAATACAAGGAAATCCTGTCACAGGCAGACGCGGTCTGGCCCGATGGCATCGGCGTAAAACTCGCAGGACGAAAACTGGGCTTCCCCGTTCCCGAAAATGTCAACGGAACCGATATGTTCCCATTATTGGCGAAACGCGCCGCCCAAAGCGGCAAGACGCTCTTCCTCTACGGCGCACGCCCAGGCGTCGCGGAGAAGGCGGCAGAGAACGCCGTCGCCGACCATCCTGGCTTGCGCATTGCGGGCACCTGCGATGGTTTTGCCTCCGACGAAGAAGCCATCCAACGCATCAACGCCGCCAAACCCGATATCCTCCTGGTGGCACTGGGGGTCCCCAAACAGGAAAAATGGATTGCCGAACATCGGCAGCAACTGGATTGCAAGGCAGTCATCGCCGTCGGCGGATTGCTGGACTTTATCTCGGGACGCATTCCACGAGCACCACAGTGGATGCGAAAATGCGGACTGGAATGGCTCTATAGGCTCTATCAGGAACCCGTCGGAAAATTCCGCCGATATGTCATCGGAAATCCCCTGTTCCTCCTGAGACTACGATAGAATTTCATCCAGGACTACCATCACATCCTATCCATCCTATCCATCCTATCCGTCCTATCCGTCCTAGCCGTCCTAGCCGTCCTAGCCGTCCTAATAATATAGAGCCTTGAGAATTACAAAAGGGCTGTCGGAATCCATTAGGAGACACGACAGCCCTTTTGTAATTTTCTATCTATTCAAGTTCTATTTCTTGGCGTTCTTGCGCTTCTTCAGGTAACCAACGCAGGCACCGCCCAGAACGACGGTGGCGATGACGCCAGGCAGAGGCTGACCAGTGGTGTCGCCACCCTCTTCCTCTTCTTCAATGGTCTTGGTCTTGAAGCCCTCGAAGGAGAATGCCAGGACGCCACCAGCGATCCAGGTCTCATTGTCCATGCCGAAGGTATAGTAATCGACCTCCTGGTTGGTGCAGGTCAGAGGGAAGAAGAGATCGGTCTCGTCAGCATTCTTGATCTGCTGGGAGTAGACGGTGGTGTCGTCGCTATAGCTGCAGTAGAAACCAATCTTGTCATTCTCTTTCAGATTGGGAACGGTGTAGGTGGAGTTGCCGGGGAGAACCGCAGTGCCCTTGCCCGTCCATTTGGTGATCAGGGAGTATTCCTTACCCTTATTCTGACCGTTCAGGTAGTAGTAACCAAAATCAGTCACAACCTGACCATTCTTGCTGGCGGGCTGATAAAGCTTCAGAAGCATGTCACCATCTTTCTTGATGTTGAAAACACCAGACTCGTAGGTGTAGCTGTCAGTGTTGCCATCCCAGGCTTCCACGTTGTTGCTGTTGTAACCATGGGAACCCTTGTTGGGCACATCAGAATCCTTCTTGGCGAACAGAACGATAGAAGCCAGGGCGAAAATCACGAGAAGAAATTTGTTCATTTTTTATCTCCAAAAAATTGAAATGACTACAATAAAAGGGACTAACATTGACGGTCTCACCATTGAGCCGCCAGCTTCAAAACGCGGGCAATACCATTGCCGCGTGTCCCGTCATCTCATAATCGAAGAACCGTTTTTTGCCACTCCCAACAGCAGGTATACGGGGAGCTGACCGTACGGAAATAACGAACAATGGAAATAAGTCTACGTATCGACTGAGCAAAAATTTCGGTAAGGAGGGCCTTCTGCATCTCGGCACGGCGACGCAGACGGGCGGCTGCCTTCATCAGGAAACCCGCCAGCAGGACGCTCAAAAGAGTCCCAGGCAGGGGCTGACCATGAAGCGGCTGAGAAGAACTCTCAGGCAACCCCATGGCGACCTGAACCGCATCCTCCAAGACAAAACCATCCCCCGCCGCGAGCTCATACTCGTAGCCGACGTTGTCTGCAACAGAGACCTCCTGTGTTTCAGCGGCGAAAAGCCCCACTGAACACAGCAGCATCAGGCAGAAAATGGCTTGTAGGGTGTTACGGAACATTGAGATTCTTTAAGAGGAAATCCGATTCTTTTGTTAATCTATATCTTTCTACTCCCTTTGCTCAGAAAATCAAACAACTTTTACGATTTTTTTGTGATTTTTCAAGAAAATTTCCAAATTATTCCCCAGTTGTTTCATTATTTTCCTGCAGAGGCAGTGTCTCCAGGAATTCCACCAGCGCCAGATGATAGTCTGCCTGGCGATCAAACTGATAGACGGCAAGCTGGTAGGTCTCCCAATGGGTATCCGCCTCCCAAAGCCTGCGGAATGCCAGGAAATTCCCCACCGAGACTTTCGGACTGCTATACCAAACCCAGACCAGAATGGATCTCCCGCGACGGGACGCCTCGATTTCCGTCACGCTGAAGAGGTGATTCTTGACGGTAACTTCCACCAGTTGTTCCTTGTCGATATGCCATCCGCTGCTTCGGAGACAATGGGAGGCGGGGTGGATTTCGTGGATATTGGTTCCACAGGTCACCGCAAGCAGGTTATAGATATGGGAAGGACTGGCGTACTCGTAGGAATGGGCATCGCTGGTATGGAAGAAGCGCTGGAAATTGTCGTCATGTGTGGGTTCCCTTCCAATGAATTCTCCCATGCGTGCCTGATAGGAGACGAGATATGGAGGATATGTACGGGTGAGGCTTTTGATTTGCACAAGCAGCATAGCCGCCCCAAGCATGGCAATGGTGAAGAGCGTGCTCATCTGGGACCAGCATAGGCGATAGCGGATGATGAAAACATCCAGAATGCACGCACAGATGGTCAGGATGATTTTCAGCGCCCACACCTGCGTCTTGGTCAATTCCAGGAAGAAGCAAAGCCAGTAGGTGCTGGAAGTGGTAGCCAAGAGGAGAATGGCAAAGGGGGGAATAAGTGTGAAAGCATGCCGCCATCCAAGAAGCATCCAGTGAATGCACCACCAGAAGCCGATGGCACAAATGATGGCGATGGCATGAACTGATCCCGTAAAGAAGAATACCAGGAACCCCACCAGGCAGAGGATCGCACCTGCCAGGGCAGTCTTCACCATATATTTCCAGGCGGGTTCCGAAGTCACCATGACAATCCCCAACATGACCAAAGATACGATGGGGAAAATCCAGTCCAGGGCGTCAAGGGGAGAACTATGCCAGGCGGAGAACATGTGGGGAAGCATGCAACAGAAGGGCAACGCTCCCAGGAGTCCCAAAAGCCATTTCAGGCGGCTGTAGAAGTGCAGTTTCATTTCTTCTGGCCTCCTTTGGCATCCTCCACCCCAACGGCACAGGCGTTACGCAATAACGCAACGGCGCACCCAAATCCCCAGAGCGCACCTATGGCAAGAAGAACCTGCACATATCCCAGACCGGAATGCCAATCCGAATCCAGAACACGGGGACCAATGAGTTTGTAAAGCAACACCACCGACATCAGACGAATAACGTTGGCCAAAATGACGGACGGGACAATAAAGGCGTAATGGAACACCCGCCACCAGAGACCGTCCTGCTGCCAACGGACCAGCAGATACCCCAACAACAACAGCGCCTCCAACTGCTGAATGCCACTACAGGCGTCCGTAATGCCAAACCTGACGTCAGGAAGCGCAATTGTAGTCAGGTTGTAACTGACCTCCACACCGAAAATCCGCAACCCCTCAACTGAAAGCATGGTGGCAATCAACCGGAGGGGCTGACTCACGACCAGGAAAAGCGCCTCCTGCATGGGAATAACGATGAGGAAGACTGCTAAGGGCGCAGTCAAAAGAAACGCACTACGGCGTCCCAACAGATAGCATGCGGGAGCCAGGAAGAAAAGCCAAAGGGCGACGGCGAAGCGGAAATCACTGGAAAAGCCTGCGGGAATCAGCGCCACCAAGGCAAAAAATACAAGTATTCCCCAGGCGATATAGCCGTCGGTCTTCGTCACCAAAGTCATGGAGGCACTGGCGACGGGACGCTGGCGGACAACCCCCAGGGGCAATTGCTGATACGGGAGATCCGCATGACGCGGAATCAATGCTAGCACATGCCAGGAAAGAAGCCCACCCAGCGCCAGCAGGACCGCGATGGACTCCCAATTCATGGTCAATAGCCCATGCCCCGTCATGCATAGCGCATACCCCGCACTGATGACAAGCATCAGACAGGCAACGGGATTGATGGATTTCCAAGCGATACGCATGCCACGCTACTCTTTCTTATCCGCATCCAACTGCTTCTGGCGCTCATCAAGGCGCTTCAGGAAGTCTTTTGCATGCTGGTTGTCGCGATCAAAACGTAGCAAGGTCCTGATATCGTCTTCCACCAGGTCTAGTCTGTTCAAGCCGAAATTCTTTTCGATGCGAGCGGAAATTGCCCATACCCATGTATCGAAGAGAACCTCGTTACCCTCTCGACTCACTTGTGCAGGAACGACACAGTCCAGCACTTCCTCCCAGAGATTCTTCTTGCGAAGAACGGATGCATAACAATTCAAGACATCAGGACCATCGGGATATTGCTTCCACATGGCAGAGGCAACACGAAGCGCCTCGTCAAGACGCTCCAGGTCACAAAGGATCTCAGAAATGTTGATCAGAACGTATGTGTAGTCGACATACCTCGGCGAAATCCGACGGAAAGTCGACAGGGCCTCCTCCAAGTGCTCGGAAACACGGAACTTATCTGCCTTGTAGAAAAAAAGGTCCTCATTGTCGGTCTCCAAGGACTGAAGCGTGGCAACCGCCTCCTTTGTATTTCCGTCCTGGAAAAGCACTGCGACTTCGCAGAAGGGAACATAGCTCTTTGCGTATGCAATCTGCGCCTGGAGGTGTTTCTGACCAGCCTCATCCGTCACAGCCGAAAGGCGCGTTCCAAGAGTCTCGGGAAGCGCCGCAAGGAAATGGAAGGCCTCACGGTCATGATACAGGACTGCATAACGCCAGAAGGCACGGATATTCTCCGCGTCGGGATAATCCGTCAGAAGCATGCGGAAAGAAGGCAGGGCTTCTTCCTGGCGGCCCAGACGGATAAGAGAGTCAATGACCTGGTGGGTCGTATAAAGAGGAATGTTCTCGGAAAGCTTTCGAAGACGATCGAACATCTCCAGGACCTTGGTGTAGTTCTTTTTGAAATAGTAGAAACTAACCGCAGCCGCCAGCCCACCGGCCTCGTTGTCGTATGATTGGAGAATCTTCTCCAGCTCGGCCTCCGTAAGAATGCCCTTCTGTATCTTGGAAACAAGTTCGGCGTTCTTCAGGGTGTCAGAATGGATGCCAGCCTTGTCGTTGGACGCGAGAGTGACAAGACCTGCGAGATTGTCCAATGGTTCCCCTGCCTGAAGCCGACCTTCAAGGAAAAGCAGAACCAACGCATTGGCGCGTTCGTGCAAATCCAGGAATTTCGGCATATGCTGGAAGGCGGTGTAATCGACTTCCAGCCGCTTAATGTCGTTGTTCTGGATGTCCACCGCAAGCCTCATAAGAGCCGCCAACGGAGTATTGACATCACCCTGACCAATCACCTCCATTGCCGTGGACAGACGCTGGAAATCGTTGTCGTGGAATGCCTTCAGGGCATCGATGTAGTAACCCGCCAGGATGGACTTCCGGTCTTTGTGGGAATTGACCTCCTCAAGCAGAGTGTCGAGTTGGTCATACTTTTCGGAGAAAATCATGAATTCTCCGATATTCATGGCCAAGGAGGCCTGATAGAAGCGCTTGAGATAAGGCAACATGGTATCAGCTGCCTTGTCAAACCACCCGTAATGGGTATACATGCCACCCAAAAGCGGCGTGACGGTGAAATAATTCCCTTCCTGGGCAGTCTTGAAAATTTTCTCTTCTTCCTCCGCACGCTTCAGAATCCGCTCGACCTGTGCACGGGTAATCAGCACTTCCTGGACAAAGGGATAGTCCTTGCTTGTGGATAATTCATCCAAAGACGCAAAAATGTTGCCGATGGTCTCCTCACGGGAAAAGAACATCACCTTAATCAACTTGCCGTATGGAGTATCGCCTATCTCGGGCTTCTCCTTCAACAGAGAAAGCCACTCGTCGGCAGACTTGCGGTCTTTGTAAATCATGAGCTGGCAATAATGATACATGGCCTGCTCTTCCAGAGTCCGCTCGCGCTTGAGGTTCTTGAGATAGCCGGAAATCAAGCCGAAAAAACGACCCATCCGAATCGCGTGCAGATAGGACTCCGCATAATCGTCATTCAATTCATTCAATTTTCGAGCCTGATGACGATAGTTGGCCGCGGAATACCAGTCCCCTTCACTCTCGGCAATCTCCGCCAATTTCACCGTGGCAATCTCGTTGTTGGCGTCATGCTTCAAGACCTGCAGAAACAGGGAACGCGCACGGGCGATATCCTGGACCTCCCAGGCCGCCATGGCCTCCTGATACAGCTTCACATGGGTCCGGGAACGAACCACAAAATACCCCACGGATACTAGACTCAACAACAACACACCGCCTAGGACTATCCCTAATACGAAAATGGTCTTGGCCTTCTTCTGCATAATGTCAAATGGTTCGCGAGGATGTTAGACAAAAATGATGACAATAGCACTTCACTATTCCTTACGTAATTTCGGTTAATATATACCTAATGTCCTACGCAGTTCTCTTACAAAACCCAGCGCATTCACATTTTCATTGCCATAACCATCTCCAGAACCTTTTGTCAGAACGCCCCACGGGATAAATCTCCGAAAAATGAGAGAACGAGATTATAGTAACTCTTCTTACGAATTTGGGGAGAATTTTGCCTTGACCATAGAGGACCTGCTACAACGTATTCAGACGGACACCAGCGCCGCCATTCGCTTCTATCAGCAGCACGCTACCATCGATTTGGGACTGCTGCGCGAATTGGCGAAGGATTTGACAATCCCTGGTGTGGCGCTCTTTTTGGCATCCATGCCGAACACGCCCTCCAGAATTCTCGAGACACTCGAGCATTCCGGAGACACGGTGGTATTGCGCCAACTGGCGTTGAATCCCAATTGCCTGCAGCGAATGGTGAACAGCCAGGACATCCCCGCACGAATCGCCGCAGCCCAGAGCCGTAAACTGACTCCCCAGCAGGCGCAGACCCTCGTCAAAGACCCCGATGTGGCCGTGCGCGTGGAATTGGCGAAGAATCCCACCATCACCGCATCCACCCAGATGAAAATTTCCCAGGACCCGGTCCCCTTCGTCCGGATGACTCTCCTGGAAAACCGCAAGCTGGAGGAGGAATTCCAGATCGGGCTCGGGGATGACATCGACACCATTGTCCATTTGGCGGCATTGCTGGTTCCGAAGCTCAGCGATGCCAGCAAGAACATCTGGGTCAAGGAAAGCGAGGAACTGGCCCAACTGGCACTCTCCCGACGAAACGACCTGACTCCGGAGCATGTGGCACTGCTGGCCAAGAGCCAGCATCCCAGCGTCATGTTGTCCCTGCTGGCGCATCAACAACTTCCCGAGGTATCCCTGGAGGGCTTCGCACAGCGCGGCGACGAACCCACTGCCCTGGCCCTCCTGAAACGGAACGACCTCTCCCCCGCCCTACAGAAGGCAATCTGGACCACGCATTCCGAAAAGGAGGCTGTCCGAATGGCCTTCGCCGCACATCCCGCCCTCTGCGACGAGGTCGGCATCCCTCTGGCAAAACAGGGCAATACGCCAATTCGCCAGGCTTTGGCGGAGAACCTCTCCGAAAATCTCCCCCAAACGCGACTCATTCTGGCACAGCAAGGCGACAACGCACTCCTGAAAATCCTTCTGGCAAATCCCAAATGCCACAGCAACGACATCCTGGATACCATCATCATTCGCGGTGATACCGTGGTTCACTGCCACATCGCTGCCCGGCAACTGGATTGCTGTGGCGTCTCCGACCAGGCGCGCAAACTCCTTCTGCAGAGTCCCATGCCCGCCGTCCAGGCCCTGGCGAAAAGCACCTCGGAAGAGTAGCCTCTTCTCATCCCTTTCATTTGTTTCATTCCATCCAACTCGTAACTCCCAAATCAGGAGAAACACATGAGCACCCCCAGTAACAACAACAAGAAACCCATGGTGAAGCCCCCGCTGACCCTGGTGGAAATCATCACTCGCGCGGACGCCGCCACCATCCAGGCCGCCCTGGAAGCACGCCAGAAGATTGACGCGCTGCTGGCAGAACGTGCCGCCGCATACGAGCGCATCGCCGCATTGGAAAAGCAGGTGGACGAGGTCATGGGCGAACCCGGTCTCTTCGTCTTCCCCGCCCCCGCAGTCGCCGTGGCGCCCTTTGTAGCCGCACCCGTGGTTGCCGCCGTCGAGAAACCCGTTGAGCCCCCCAAGCCCGCGGAACCCGCCAAGGCCCCCGAGGCGCCTGCTCACCCCGCAGAAGCCGCCTCCAAGAAACCCGCAGGCAAAAACAACTAGCATTTGATGCGGATTTCCCAGGAAATCCGAGTACTCGACCTGCTGGCATTGCGTGACGCGGAGTTCCTCCGTGTGCGGGAGTGCGAAGAGAAGATCCGACAGATACTTGGCGGAAATGACTTCCCCTTCCCTGCACCGCCCGTAGAACTGCCCTCCGCCACACGGAAAGGAAAGCCCTTCCGACCAACGGGAATCCTCCCGCCGGCACCGTCGAAAAAGAATGACCGCAGGCAGACTACGCCCGCGGCACAGGATGATTGCGCCCCTGAAATTCCGCTTTTGGATCCCGAGACAGAGAACGCCTATCGGGTGGTCTTCGAAGACAAAGGCGAAATCAAGGTCAGCTATCTCCAAAATGCGGATACACTGCGGGAAATGATGGCACTCACTTGCGATTCTTTCAAAATCACTTGCGTCGAGAGCGTTTTGTTCCGACAATTAGACGATTACACTGTCCGACGACGACTCCTCTAGGCAGTCTCCTTTCTCAAATACTGTCGCATTGGAGAAGAGGGGCATGGGGAAACCTCCCCAGACTCCATTACGCATTGGCGAAGAGGGGCATGGGGAAACCTCCCCATCCGACATTAAGCATTGAGCATTAAGCATTAAGCATTGAAAAATGTACATTCTCGGTATCGAAAGCAGTTGCGATGAAACGGCGGCATCCGTGGTGGTGGATGGCCATCAGGTGCTCTCCAATGTCATCAGCAGCCAGATCAAACTCCATGCGGCATACGGCGGTGTCATCCCCGAATTGGCGGCACGGGAACACCTGAAGAATGTCTATCCCGTCGTGGAGGCGGCTCTGCGCGAGGCAAATCTGAAACCGCAGGAATTGGATGGTCTTGCGGTGACCAGCCACCCAGGGCTCATTCCCGCGCTGCTAGTGGGAAACGCCTACGCAAAAGGCCTGGTGGCCGCCACGGGAATCCCATACGTGGGTGTCAACCACTTCCAGGGACATCTCTATGCGGCGTTCCTGGAACACCCCGAGTTGCTTGCCGATCCCGCCAGCTATCCAATCCTGGGCGTCGTGGTCTCCGGCGGTCATACTGCACTGGTGCTCGTGCAGGAAGACGGCCGCGCGAAAATCGTGGGGACCACGCTGGATGACGCCGCAGGCGAGGCCCTGGACAAAGCGGCGAAAATCCTGAACCTTGGCTATCCAGGCGGCCCAATCATCGACCGACTGGCAAAACTGGGCAACGAAAACAAATACGATTTCCCACGTGGACTCATTGGCGCCGCAGGCAAACCCGTCCCCGCGGAACACAAATACGACTTCAGCTTCTCGGGTGTCAAGACGTCACTGCTCTACCAGGTCCGGGATCGGGTCCTCTCCGACAGCGAATTGAACGACGTAGTGGCCTCATACCAGGCAGCCGTCATGGGCGTCCTGGTAACCAAAGCCACCATGGCCGCACGGGATTTCGGCGCAAAGCTGGTCTGTCTCTGTGGCGGAGTGGCATGCAACAGCTACCTGCGTGCCGCCATGAAAGACGCCTGCGAAAAGCGTGGCATGAACCTCCTGCTCACACCACCGAAATACTGCACCGACAACGCGGCCATGATTGGCGGACTGGGATACCACTTCATCAAGCAAGGCAAAAAAGACCTGCTGGACATGCCTGTCTCCGCACGACTCCCGCAAGACTTGGGGATCTTCCCCTTCGCACGTAACGCAAAACTCTGATTCCGTCTCCTTGTTCAGTGCCCGATACGCAAGTGTCGGAGAGTTCCACCCCTACCTTCTACACCACCATGGACTTCAGCCAGGATGCCATCCAGCAAGCCGTCCAACAGGACAACTCACAGGAATGCAACGCCCTGCGGTCGCTCTTGCTCGGCCTCTGCCAGCAGTGTTCCGTCGCACTCCAGAAAGCCCATAGTTACGAGGAACTCATCTTCGATGAGCTGGATGCCCATCGAGGCAACACGGACTACCTGATGAAAGTCCAGAAGGAACTCTCCACCATCCAGGCGCTGATTTCCCAAATCCACCAGGAACTCCCCCCCACCCCAGGAGAGCCCCTCCATCTGCCCAATCTGGTGAATGGCGTCCTGGACCGCTATCGGAAATTCCTCGCGGGTAGCCGAGATATCCAAAGCGATTTTCCCGAGGAGATGGCCATCTCCGCCGATGCCTTCGAACTCCAGGAACTCATCCTGAATCTCCTGGAAGGACTGGACCGCATCAACGAGCCCATGCCGCCTACCTGGAAGGTCACCCTGACCGCACGCTCCTTCACACGCCAGGAGGCCTCCATCCTCCGCCTGAAGGACGCGGGCGAATTCTGCATCCTCTCCATTCGCCCCGTAGAGGCGGGAATGCCTGACATCCAGGCACTGAAGCCCTTCTCACAATCCATCTCCGAATCCACGGAAATCCCCGCCATGGTCATCACACAGTGGTGCGGAAGCGCGGCACACAACAACGCCAGCCTCTTCTATGACGAAGATTATCCACACCAAAGCGCTACCATCATCTTCCCAAAACTCTCCAAGGAACAGGCACGCACCAGCACACTGGAACAACACCGCGTCGCACCAGGAAAAGACGCAAAGACAATCCTGCTGGTGGATGACGAAGACATGATCTGGGATGTCCTCAGCGATATGCTGACGGAACTGGGATACCGCGTCATCCTGGCGGGAGACGGCCAGGAGGCAGTCCAAATCTACGCGGGGAACCCCGGTCAGATCGACCTGGTCATCCTGGATATGCTCATGCCTAATATGGGCGGACGAGAGACCTTCTTCATTCTGAAGGAACTGGATCCCAACGTCAAAGTCCTGGCTTCCAGCGGATATGTCTCACAGGAGGAAATCCAGGACGTCATGGACTCCGGCGCCGCGGGGTTCCTCAGAAAACCATACCGACTCGCAGACCTGGCAAAGAAAATCGAGGACATCTTCAAAAAGTAGCCGTTCGAGGCTACTTTTTCAATGCTCAATTCTCAATGCTCAAATGCTCAATGTAGGAGGGGGAAGTTTCCCCCTTGCCCCCTCTTGCTCAATGCTCAATGCGGGATAGGGAAGTTTCCCCCAAAGAGTCTGGCCCTAAGAGTCTGGCCCAAAGAGTCTGGCCCAAAGAGTCTGGCCCAAAGAGTCTGGCCCTAAGAGTCTGGCCCTAAGAGTCTGGCCCTAAGAGTCTGGCATAAGAGTTCATAAAAGTACGCAAAAATGGAACAGAATCTATCGGAGGCGGACACAACCGCCTGTAACGGGAAGGCATCCAGCGTGTTGCGGGATGCCTTCCTGGCTGCCATGCCCGTGATATTGGGCTATCTGACCATGGGCACCGCCTTCGGTGTCCTCCTGGTCCAGCAAGTCCCCAACTCCAACGCGCTTTGGGCCCTGGGTTTCAGCCCCTTCGCCCTTTCGGGGAGCATGCAATTCGCATCGGTGGAGATGCTGAAGAATGCCAGCATGTATTCCCTCTTCATGACCCTGGTCCTGGCGCTGCTAATCAACATCCGCTATTGCGTCTATGGCCTGCCCTTCCTGCGACTCTTCCGATGCTATCCATGGTATCTGAGATACTACCTCATCTTCAATCTCACCGACGAGACCTACGCCATCGAAGTCTCCAGCAAACGCCACGGCAAACAACAGCGGAATTTCTTCATCCTGGTCTCCACCTTCGACTACCTCTCATGGATTGGCGGAACCGTCCTGGGAGCGCTCATCGGTTCACATCTGCCCTTCCCCACTGACGGCATCGACTTCGCCATGGTGGCGCTCTTCGTGGTTATCCTGGTGGACCTCTGCCGAGAAAAGGCAAACCGCTTCCCCGCGCTGGTGGGGGCCCTATCCACGGCGCTGGTGATTGCCCTGGCCATGCTCCTCTGTCCCCAATTCGCCAACAAGTCCCTCCTGGTGGCCATGATGCTCATGACCGCGATTCTATTGGCCAAACGCCCGAAAGACGCCAAAGGAGGTGACGCACAATGACACTCCATCAATTCCTCATGATCGTGGTGATGTGCGCCTGCATCATCTTCCTACGGGCATTCCCCTTCATCGTCTTCCAGGACATGACCAAGAAAACCCCGCCACTGTTGCTGTATCTAGGACGCGTCCTCACCGCCGCCGCCATCGCCATGCTGGTGGTCTACAGCATCGCCAGCGTCTGCGATTTCAAAAATCCCGACTATATGCGGCTCTTCTGGATGACACCCGCCATCCTGGTCACAATTCTCCTGCAGTGGTTCATCAAGAACTCCCTCATTTCCATCGTGGGCGGCACCGCGGTCTATATGATTTGCATACAGTTGATTGCATAAACTACCCAGCAAAAAAGATTTTTGGCTATTTTCCGTTGAAACGAAAAACAGAGTTTCTGGAAAAACTATATTAGACCAAATCACGCACCAACTGCGCAAAAATCCCTTTCCTTTAGCCTCCTTTCCCCAATGAATTCCAAGCCCGCCAATCAACGCATTGTCATCACAGGCATCGGTCTGACCGCCCCCAACGCAAACTCCCTGCAGGAATTCCGCGAGGCGCTGCTGTCAGGCAAATCCGGCATCACCACCCTGGACATGCGCTATTTCGGCACTGCCCCCGCGGGACTCTGCGAATTCGACGCCACCAAATACCAGAAGCGCCGTGACATCCGCAATGGCACCCGCGCGGGCTCCATCGCCATCTACTGCGCAGGAGAATGCCTGGCGGACGCCAATGTGGATTTGAGTGCCGTGGACACCGCACGAGTGGGTGTCTTCCTGGGCATCACCGAACACGGCAACGTGGAAACGGAAAACGAGATTTACGAAATCAGCAAATACGAATACGACACCTCCTACTGGAGCCACCACCACAACCCACGCACAGTCGCCAATTCCCCCGCCGGCGAGGTGACCGTCCGATACGGCATTTCGGGCCCCCACTACACCGTGGGCGCGGCCTGCGCCGCAGGAAATCTGGGACTGGTCACAGGTGCACAGCAACTGCTGCTGGACGAAGTGGACTACGCACTGGCGGGCGGACTCTCCGAATCCCCACGGACCTTCGGCATCTTCGCCGCATTCAACAGCCAGAATGCACTGGCACGCAACGCCGACCCAACCAAGGCATCACGCCCCTTCGATGTCAACCGAAATGGCATCGTCATCTCCGAAGGCGGAGCGGTCTATATGCTGGAACGACTGGACCACGCATTGGCACGTAATGCCAAAATCTACGGCGAATTGGCGGGATGGTGCTATAATTCCGATGCGACGGACGCAGTCCTTCCCAACGCCGAACGCCAGGCACAATGCATCCGCGCCGCATTGGCAAAAGCCGGCATGGCCCCCAAGGACATCGACATCGTCAACACCCACGCCACTGGCACGAAAGCGGGCGACGCAAAGGAATGCGAGGCACTCCGCGCGGTATTCGGCGCAGAATGCACCCACACCTACTTCAACAACACCAAGAGCTTCATCGGACACTGCATGGGCGCCGCGGCTGCACTGGAGCTGGCGGGAAATCTCCCTGCATTCCAGGACCACATCGTCCATCCCACCATCAATGTGGAGCAACTGGACGAAGCCTGCGCATTACCCAACCTGGTGCTGAATACCCCCCAGGACGCAGGCGAAGTCAATGCGATTCTCAACAACTCCTTTGGCATGATGGGCATCAACTGCGTCACCATCGTTCAAAAATTTCAGGAGTAACCACTCTCCTTTCTCTCCCCAACAACCCACCCTAGAATTGTAACTGCTATGACCCGTGAAGAAATCAACGAAGCCGTCATCGACATCCTGACCGAAATCAATCCCGATGTGGATTGGAAGAGCTTTGGTCCCGAGGATTCCCTGCGTGGCACTCTGGAATCCATGGACTTCCTGGATGTGGTGATGGAACTGCGCAAGCGTTACAAGGTCGAGGTTCCCGAGGCCGATTATGGGCACCTTTCCACCCTGAAGGGCTGCGCCGACTACCTGGAAGCGCCCCTGGCCGATAAATAACCCACCCAAGCAAAAGGAGCAATTACCATGGCAGAGCTTCAGACAGTGAATGTCCCCCCACCGCAACACGTGATGGTCTTGGACGGCCAGGGATGGATTGGCCTGGTGGACCAGATGGGCACCGAAACCAGCATCGTCAATGCCGCGCGTGTCTCTTTCGGAAAGATGCGCACCGAAATGGACGACCGTGACGTGAAGTTGCTGAAGTACCTCATCGCCAACCGCCACAACACCCCCTTGGAGCACGTGGTCTTCACCTTCCTGGTGCACTGCCCGCTCTTCGTCCGCTCCCAGTGGCATCGCCATCGCACCTGGAGCTACAACGAAATCTCCCGACGCTACACCGAAGTGGACCTGGAATTCTACGTCCCCCCAGAAATCCACGCACAGGCGGCCTCCGACCGACAGGCCTCCGCACCCGCGCCAGAGGACATGGACCAGGCTGCCCTGCGAAAGGCGGTTGACGACGCCAACCAGGCATCCCTCAAGGCATACGAGGCGTTGCTGGCAGGTGGCGTCTGCCGTGAACAGGCCCGTGGCGTCCTCACACAGAATCTCATGACTACCTTCTGGGCGACGGTGGATCTCTCCAACCTGATCAAATTCATCGACCTGCGCTCCGGTGCCCACGCACAGTGGGAAATCCGCCAGTACGCCGAGGCAATCAAGACCCTCTTGAAACCCTCGCTGCCTAATGTGGCCGAGGTCATGGGCTGGTAACCCAATTCTCAATTCTCAATTCTCAATTCTCAATTCGGGATTTGGAATTCATTCATTTGAATTCCGAATTCCGAATTAAAAAATGTATTCCGTGATTTTATGCAACGGCGATTTTCCCCGCAGCCAGCGGTGCCTGGCTGCGTTGGAGAGTGCCGAATACCTAGTCTGTTGTGATGGTGCCATCGCCCCATTGGCAGACTGGGGACGGCGTTATCCCGATGCCCTGGTGGGGGATCTGGATAGCGTCCCCCCCGCCCTCAAGCAAAAATATTCCTCAATTTCACACCAGGAGACCGAGCAGGACACCAACGATTTATCCAAGGCACTGCGTTTCTGCAAGGCAGTCCGCCCCAACGAAAGCATCCTCATTCTGGGCGCAGGCGGCAAACGGGAAGACCACCTGCTGGGAAATATCTCCATCTTGGCGGATTGCCCCGACGGCACCGAGCTCTGGACGGATTACGGGCGGTTCCTGGTCGTCCACAAAAATGCGACTCTCAGTCTCATTCCTGGTGACCAGATTTCCTTCATCGCACCCGACCCTAGTCTGCCGATTACGGTGGATGGCGTGAAGTGGCCGCTGAAAGACACCCCCCTGTCACATTGGTGGAGCGGCACTCTGAATGAAGTCACAGGGAACGAAGTACGCATCTCCCTGGAAGGCGATGGCGCCCTGTTGGTCTATCTCCCCTGGCATGAATGTGCCGGGAAAGCACCACTCTCGGAATGCCCCCGCCTGCCCTGGCGGAAAGTCCATTTCTGCGGTGCTGGTGGCGTGGGCGTATCCGGTCTCGCGCACCTGATGCTGGATGCAGGGGTGCAGGTTTCTGGTAGTGACGCCGTGGACTCCATCTACCTCAGCCGACTGAAAGAACGTGGCGCAGAGGTCCATGTGGGTGAAAATGCCACCAATCTTCCGGTCGACACGGACCTTCTGGTCTATTCCGCGGCAGTCCCCCCCAGCAATCCAGAACGCCAGCAAGCCACGAACCTAGAAATTCCCCAGTGCAAGCGAGGGGAATTCCTGGCACGAGTGGCGCCATACTTCAAGCATGTCATCGCTGTCTCGGGCTCCCACGGAAAGACTTCCACGTCATCCTTGATTGCACACGTCCTCAAGGAATGCGGACGACGCCCAGGCTATCTCATCGGCGGGAATGTCCCCAACTGGGATGCCAACGCAGCCTGGGGAAGCGGTGAAATCTTCGTTACCGAGGTGGATGAATCGGACCGTTCCCAGGAACTGATGCTCCCGTACGCATCCATCATCCTCAATATCGACGACGACCACTCCTGGGCAATCGGAGGCACTGCAGGACTGGAGGATTGCTTCCAGCGCCTGGCGCGGCAATCCCACCACGTCATCACCTGGGGAACCCCTGACATGCACCGCATTCTGGCTGACATCCCACAATGCCAATTCTGCGATGACACCACACCGTTTTCCGATATGCCCCTGTCCCCTGTCCCCGGCAACCACAGTCGCACCAACGCCTACCTGGCACAGGAAACCCTGAAACTCCTCGGCATCACACCTGCGGAATTCCAAGAGGCGTTGAATACATTCCCTGGTGTTGACCGGCGATTGACACTGTTGGCACAAGATGGCGACAAGCTCCTCTACGAGGACTACGCACACCACCCCACCGAATTGGCGGCTTGCTTCCAGGCACTCCGCGAAACCCACCCCGGTTGCAAGATCACCGCGTTCTTCCAGCCACACCGCCCGGAACGGGTCCTGAGATATGGCACACGCTTCGCGGAAATCCTGGCCAACAACTGCGCAAAGGCCACCGTCCTGGCACCTTTTATGGCCTGGGAGACACAGGCACCCGACGCAAATCCCGAGAATATCGTCGCGAAAATCAACGAACTGCGTCCAGGATGCGCTGACATCCACCAGGGGAAACCCCAGGAACTGCTCCCACGGGTCCTGGAAGAATGGACTGCCGCACAAGACAAGGCGCTCTTTGTCTTCATCGGAGCTGGGGACGTGGGAACACTAGCCAAACTTGCCAAAGACGCCCTGAGCATTAACCCAAACCAGGAGGAATAGATGAGCAAAGCGAAATTCATCCTGGAAATTATTCTGCTGCTGGCAGTCATCGCGGGCGTCCTGGGATACAAGTTCCTACGTAGCGAAGAATACAAGGTCAAGAAGCAACTCCTGGCAATCTGCGACGATGTGTGCAAAAATTCCAAAGAAGGAAACACCACCACCGCCATCAAGGTGGTCGCCATGGGAAACCGACTGGCACCACACGTCTCCATCGCAATCCACGGAGTCCCCGTCAAGGGCGGCATGTCCGGCGAAGAACTGGTGGGACACGCCTCCAGAGCCAGAATGTATCTCGATAAACTGAATGTCACCGTCGTCGACCAGGAAATCACTGTGGATGGCGACAACGCCACCATCGATTGTGTCATCCACGCAACTGCCGTCGGAAAAGATAGTTATTACTCCGACGACAACTATCACCTGGATATCACACTCACCAAAGACAAAAACGGAACCTGGCTCTTTACCGCTTTCAAAGAAAACGACCTGCTGAAGAAGTAGGACCGGTCCTGTGCGCGGCAATTCCGTTGCGGAAAGGGTGTACCGACGGCGTCCTCGCCGTCGAGAAAGACGTATTCCGTACCATTTATTTTTTCGTATTCGTGTATGGTCTCCGTTTTCGCGAACATCAAAAACATGACAAAATATGCCAATTTCGCACAAGCAAACTCATTTTTTGGGATTATATTGTATTCATAGCCCAGGAAAAGGGGCATAATCGCCTTCATTAGTGAGGCAAACAAAACAGTAGAGGAACGAAAATGAGGAACATGAATTTTGTTCATCCTCGCGACCAGATCGTTGACATGATGGGTCGTATTTACGGGTATGGTCTGACCACCACCAGTGGCGGCAACCTATCCATCTTGGATTCTGAAGGGAACATTTGGATCAGCCCTGCCGGCATTGACAAGGGCAACTTGCGTCGTGAGGACGTGATGTGCGTCACCCCGAAGGGTGACATCCTGGGTCCCCACAAGCCCTCCAGCGAATTTCCCTTCCACAAGGACATCTACAAGCTGCGTCCTGACGTCCGTGCCATTGTGCATGCGCACCCCCCAACACTGGTGAGTTTCTCGGTTGCTGGTCAGATTCCCAACACCAACGTCTTCCCCAACGCCAAGGCGATTTGCGGCACGGTTGGTTGCGCCCCCTACGAAGTCCCCGGCAGCGAAGCCCTGGGGCAGAGTGTCTCCGGCGAATTTGCCAAGGGCCACAGCACCATCCTGTTGGAGAACCACGGCACCTGCTGCGCGGGTTCCAGCCTGCTCCAGGCGTTCCAGCGTTTTGAGACCCTGGACTTCTGCGCACGACTCATCGCGGGCTCCAAGCAGATTGGCGAGACCCACTACCTGACCGACACCGAACTGGAATTCCACGCCCTGGACCGCAATGGCGATTTCGAGGAATACGTCCCCACGAATCGCACCAGCCAGGAAATGGAACTGCGCTACAAGATGGCGTTGCTCATCCAGCGCGCATACCGCCAGCAGCTCTTCACCAGCACCGAAGGAACCTTCGCCTGCCGTGTGGACAAGGACTCCTTCCTGGTCACCCAGCGTGGTCAAGACCGCGGTAACATCCAGCCCGAGGACCTGGTCCTGGTCAATGGCTTCCGTCGCGAAGCAGGCAAGCACGTCTCCCGCGGAACCTGGTTCATCAAGAAGATCCTGGATGCCCAGCCCGAAATCACCTCCGTCATCCTGTCGAATCCTCCCATGGTGATGTCCTACGCGGTCACCGACACCAAGTTCGACCCCCGCGTGATTCCGGAGAGCTACATCCTGCTGCGCGAAGTGCCCACTTTCCCCTTCGGGACACACTTCCACGATGCCAGCGAAGTCACCAAGGTCCTCTCTCCCCGTTATCCTGTGGCAATCATCAAAAATGACTGCCTCATCACCACGGGCTCCACACTCATCCAGGCATTCGACCGACTGGAAGTCGCGGAATACTCCGCAAAGGCTACCATCGCATGCCAGAACCTGGGCGGAATGAAACCCATCAGCGACAAGCAAATCGCTGACCTGGTCGAGGCTTTCCACCTCATCAAATAATACCCACAAAAATGCGGGATGCCCATAACACGGCATCCCGCTTTTTTGCTTTACACGCCGAATTTCCGTCCCTTTGGTCCCTTTGGTCCCTTTAACAATTACGCATTACGCATTGAACAAGAGGGGGCAAGGGGGATACCTCCCCCTCCTTCATTACGCATTAAGCATTACGCATTAAGCATTGGAAAAATGGATTTCATCAACTCTCTCGGAAAACTGATGGGCGGCGCCCGTGATGGCGCTGAGCAGGGTCGCGACATGGCTGAAGCCGAACAAGAGGCCAGCACCATGAGCCCCGTCCGGCTCCAGGCACAAATCCAGCTCATGACGGAAAAACTCGCCGAAAAGACCGAGCTGCTCCAGGCGCTCCAGGAGAAGCTCCAGTCCATGCCCATCGGTGAAATGCTGGGCGAGAAAGGCGCCGATCTGAAAGACCAAGTCGCGGATATTATGGAAACCATCGATTCCCTCCGCACACGCCTGGCGGTCTTCCAAAAAGCCGCAAAATAGGCGCTTTTCATTAATATTCTATTCTATTTCGGGCTATCATTTGCCGGCGGAGGCTTATTTTATCCGACGGTGAAGTCCGTCGTGTGCCCAGGGCGAGAGCCCTGGGAGTCCGTTGTGTGCCCAGGGCGAGAGCCCTGGGGAAGGAATCAATTCCGCATTCCTAATTCCTAATTCCGAATTGATCAAGATGTCCAGTTTGTATCCCATAGTAGAAGAAAAGTCCTGGTATGACCTGCTGGAAATGACGAGGCCCTTATTGCCCCGCCCCCCCTTCTCCGCCCATTTTCCCGTGAACATGCCTCATTCGAAGGACATGGTCATCGTGGATGGCGCCCTGAATGCGGTGGTGCTTCAGGAACCGCCGAATGTGAATGTCAGCGACCCCGTCGACCGCAAGATGGTGGATGCGCTCCACTGCCGCACCCTCTCTTTCTGCCTGGACGAACCGCCCTTCGTGATGGATTTCCACCACGCAAAACTAGAGCGCATTGACGGCGACCTGCCCCAATTGCGTGCCACCTACTACGCCTACTACACCCTCTACACCTTCGAGTATGCCATGGGCGAAAACGGCCGTCTCTGCGTGAGGGTATCGGTTCGCAACGAGGATGTGAAGTCCCAGAAACGCCATGTCTGGCTCAAGATGGCCCACCCGAAGGAACGCTCCTTCCACGACTACCACTACGTGACCTTCCATTTCACAGCAAACAACTTCCCGAAATTCGACACCACCTGCGATTTCCAAAATGGCGCATTCCTGAAGGACGGCCAAGCCATCGGTCGCGTCACACCAGGGGATTTCCAAACTACCTGGCACGAATCCATCTTCAAGCGGGACAACGAATACACCGATTACCGCTTCATCTGGGACAGCCCCTATTTCCCACATCCCGAATACCGCTTGCCCAGCGCAAAAAATATGCTCCAGCTCTCCGTGGACCTGGCTCCCAACGAGGAAAAGTCCTTCGAGATCACCATGGATACCACGCTCACCAGCGCCCTGCCCGAATGCCTCCCCGCGTTCGACCAGGTCGCACAGTGGAACACCCAGCAGTGGAAGGAACAAGAGGCCGAGATTGCACAGGTGGATTTCGGCGACGAGGAGCTCAACCACCGTTTCAAGGCAATCCAGCGCGTCTCCCGACAGCTGATCTTCAAGATGCAATGGCCGAACTACGGCGAGACGCTCTTCCCCTGCCAGGGCGGCACCTCCGAGCGCTTCTACATGTGGGTCTGGGAGGCACTCTGCGAATTCCAGCCCATGATGCGACTGGGATACCTCAAAGAAGCACGAAATCTCCTGGAATTCATCTTCTCCCTGCAGGACGGCGGCTTCCCACCCATCGGCGAGTTCGTCCCCGCAAAGGGCGCCATTGGCACCACGGGTCCCAAATGGGCCTGCGTCACCGGCAGTGCCCTCACCTGGGCATCCATCTACCTGGAGTGCTCACACGATGAGGATTTCGCACGGAAATATCTAGACAAGATGGCCAGCGCCTGCAGTTGGATTACCGCACAGATCCGCGCGGAGCATCCCGCCGACTACCCATATCCCAGACTGATGCCTACCTGTCAGGCCACAGACGCCGACCACGGACGACTGCTTATCATCACCGACAACTGGTGCTGCCGAGGAATGGAACTGGCGGCGAAGGTCCTGACTCAATACGGCCATCCCGACGCCGAAAAATACACCCGCATCGCACAGGAATACAAGGCGGACTTGATGCAGTGCCTGAAGGACATGACGCGCCCAGACGGCTATGTCCAGCGCCAGATTGACGCCACGGGAAACTACTGCGTGGGCTTCGAGAACTGCGACTCATACGCATTCTTCGCCTACTCGGGGCTGATTTCCCTCCACGATCCCTCCATGCGGAAATTCATCCGCTGGCAGGAAGAGAATGCCTGCCAGGATTTCTTCTTCGGTCCCATGACGCCACACCTCATCTACATCGGCACCGGCGAGGAAATCGCATCGCTGGTCCAGATTGCCAATGGCGAAACCAAGAAGGCCTGGTGCGCCATCAAGGCATTCGAACAATACGGATGCAGCCAGGATTGCTATCTTACCCAGGAGCGCTTCGACATCGATGACCCAGAGCACTCCTCCTGGCAACCAAACGGCTCAAACAACGGCAGAATGCTGGATATGGAACTGGCAAGGCTCTACCTGGAAACCGACCAGAAGATCATCCTGCTGGGTGGCTTCGCGCCCTTCGAACTGGACCGGCCAGGACGGCGCTTCGCCATCCACGGCCTCCGCACACAATACGGCCGTCTGGACCTGGAAGCCCAGGACCACCAGGTCAAAATCACCTGGGATACACCACCAAATCTGCCTATCGTCCTCCCAGACGGCTGGAAAGTGATACAGTAACCAGCATTACGACTTTTCTCTGCATTTCCCTATAACTACAACAAGAAGAATCACCATGTCCTATCCGACCATTGATTTGACTGGCACCTGGCAACTCCGCCAGACCACCGAAAAGAAGTCCATCCCCGCCCAGATTCCTGGCGACAACTACTCCGCGCTTCTGGAGAACGAGGTAATCCCCGATCCCTATTTCGCGGAAAATGAAGCGCTTGTCCAGTGGGTCGCCGATGAGGATTGGACCTACGAGCGCTCTTTCACCGTTCCAAAGGACCTGCTGGCCGCCAAGGCGGTCATCCTGAATTTCGACTCCGTGGATACCGTGGCAAAGCTCTTCCTCAATGACAAGGAAGTCGCTTCCATGGACGACCAGTTCAAGCGCTACCGTTTCGATGTGAAGGCATTCCTCAAGGCAGGCGCAAACAAAATCCGCCTGGATTTCCGCGCCGCACGCAAGGCCGGCGAGGATGTGGAAAAGACCCTGATCGCCAAGCCCCCGCACCAGGGCTGGTATTGCAGCGTCCCCACCCTGAACCTGATCCGCAAGACCCAGTGCTCCGCCGGTTGGGACTGGGGTATCTCCCTGCCCTCCACTGGCATGACTGGCAAGGTCTACCTGGAAGGTGTGGACCAGGTCACCCTGGAACACCTCTATGACGTCCAGGTCCACAAGAAGAATTCCTGTGATGTCACCTTCTTTGCAGAGCTGAATCCCATTGAGTCCGCCCCCATCGGCAGCAAGGTCACCGTGGAATTCGCCTTCAATGGCGAAAAGAAGAAGGCCACTGGCGTGGTGCCCCGCGTGGGCAATATCGTGGTTTCTGCTAAATTCACCGTGAAGAACCCCGAACTGTGGTTCCCCAACGGCTTCGGCGAACAGCCCCTCTATCCCGTCCAGGTCACCTGTGACGGACAGGTCATCACTCAGCAGATTGGCCTCAAGGACCTGAAGGTGGTCAACGAGAAGGACGAAATCGGCTTCTCCATGGTCTTCCAGGTCAATGGCGTCAAAATCTTCGCCAAGGGCGCCGACTGGATTCCCTGCGATGCCATGCCTCAGCGCCATACCCCCGAACGCTATGAGCAACTCCTCACAAGCGTGGTCGCCGCAAACATGAACATGGTCCGCGTCTGGGGCGGCGGCAAATTCGAGGAAGACGCCTTCTACGAAACCTGCGACCGACTGGGTATCCTGGTCTGGCACGACAATATGTTCGCCTGCGCCATCTATCCCGATCAGCCCCATTTCCTCCAGAATGTCTATGACGAAATCGTCTATCAGATCAAGCGACTCCGCCACCACGCGTGCATCGGACTCTGGTGCGGTGACAACGAGCTCATCGGCTCCGTCAACAGCGCAGGCGACAACCGCAAGTTGCGTGACGAGTGGCTGGTGCTCTACGACCGCCTGAACCAGACTGTCTCCCGCGCCGTCACCGCCGCTGACGACACGCACATCTTCTGGCCCTCCTCACCCTGCGCGGGTCCCAACAACTTCTCCGACAACTGGACCGCGGACGCCGATGGCGACATGCACTACTGGGCCGTCTGGCACGGTGGCGCCACCTTCAACGAATACTACAAGGTCAAGCCCCGCTTCTGCAGCGAATTCGGCTTCCAGTCCTTCTCCTCCATCCAGACGGTCCGTACCTTCGCCGACAAGAAGGACTACAATGTCTTCTGCCCCGTCTTCGATCGCCACCAGAAGTGCGGCCTGCCTGCCAATTCCAAGATCGTTGGCATGTTCGGTAACTACTTCCGCCTGCCAAATACCTTCGAAGGCATCCTCTATCTCTCCCAGATCCAGCAGGGCCTGGCCATCAAGACTGGTGTGGAATACTGGCACAGCCTCCGTCCACGCTGCATGGGGACCATCTTCTGGCAGCTGAATGACAACTGGCCCGTGGCATCCTGGTCCTCCCTGGAATACTCCGGACGCTGGAAGTCCCTCCACTACATGGCGAAGCGCTTCTACGCACCCGTCCAAGCCGTAGCATACCGCACCCAGGCGGAGAATCCCATGGAGATGTTCTTCATCAGCGATCTGGCCAAGAAGGTGGAAGCCACCATCACCGCCACGCTCATCAAGTCCGATGACGGCAAGAAGGTGGTGGAGAAGAAGTTCATCGTCAAGGCAGACCGCATGGGCTCCATCAGCTTGGATATCCCCGACTTCTACCACGACGAGAAGGCCCGCAAAGGACTGGCCACCAACGAGTGCTTCTTGCAGATCAAAGTATCTGCCAAGGACGAGGATGGCAAGAAGTACGACTACAGCGACGTGGTCTACCTGAATACCTGGAAGGCATACGATCTGCCCGAAGCAAAGGTCGCCATCGAAAGCGTCAAGAAGACCGCCACCGGCGAATACCAGCTCACCATCTCCACCGACAAGCCCGCGCATTTCGCCTGGCTCGCCGTAGAGAATGACCCCGATGCAGTCTTCCAGGACAATGCGATGCTCCTCCTCCCCGGAAAGACCACCATCGCACTCAAGACCGCCAAGGCATACACCGAAGCACAACTCAAGAAGGAACTCTCCATCGTCCACCTCCGCCAGACCTATTAGGACGAATAGGACGGATAGGACGGATAGGACGAATAGGACGAATAGGACGAATAGGACGAATAGGACGAATAGGACGAATAGGACCTACCAGTCCTACAGGTCCTACAAGTCCTACAGGTCCTACCAGTCCTAAAGGTCCT
>DCIO01000009.1:0-1212 GCA_002315885.1 Lentisphaeria bacterium UBA1724 | reverse complement strand
AGGTCCTACCAGTCCTAAAGGTCCTACCAGTCCTACAGGTCCTACCAGTCCTACAGGTCCTACCAGTCCTAAAGGTCCTACCAGTCCTAAAGGTCCTACCAGTCCTAAAGGTCCTACAAGTCCTACAGGTCCTACTAGTCCTATCCGTCCTACGTTTTTTTCCGTTTTTTCCTCAAAAAGACTAGGAGCTTGCTTGCAATTCGAAAAAACGACATTAGAGTAACGCCGTTTCCTGAATCAATCAGGGATCCCATCGTCTAACGGTTAGGACAACAGGTTCTCATCCTGTAAATATGGGTTCGATTCCCGTTGGGATTGCCAATCTTCCACGCCGCAAGGTCTAGAACCTCGCGGCGTTTTTTGTTGTGCCACCGATTCTCCACAAACCATGGAATACCAGAATTTTCTAGCGGATCTGGCTATCCGCGCGGGCAAGAACGCCCAGAATATGCAGTCGCAGATTACGGAAGGAGACGTCTCCTGCAAGGCGACCGTGCGTGACATCGTCACCGCCGCGGACCAGGCCACGGAGAAGCTCATCCGCCAAGCCATCGAGGAGCGCTACCCCGACCATCGTTTCTACGGGGAAGAAACCGGCAAATCCGCCAATAACGGCAGTCCCTACTGCTGGATTGTGGACCCCATTGACGGCACGGTCTCCTACTACGAAAACCAGCCATTCTGGTGCACCTCCATCGCACTCTGGAAGGACGGCAAGCCCCTGGCAGGCGCAGTCTATGCGCCCGATCTGGACGAACTCTACTACGCGGAAATCGGGCAAGGCGCCACCTGCAATGGCCGTCCCATCCACGTCAAAAGCCACGGCACCCTGGAGACCTCCGTTGTCTCCACGGGCTTCGCATGCCTGCGCGCTGGTTGGACAAAGAAAAACAACGTGCCCTATTTTGCGGAAATCGGCATGCATTGCCGTGGCGTACGGCGCTTCGGGTCCGCCGCCATGGATATGTGCTACGTTGCATGCGGAAAATCCGACGCCTTCTGGGAACTCAATATCCAGCCATACGACTTGGCGGCTGCGGCGGTCGTCCTTCTGGAAGCCGGCGGAAAAATCACCGACCTGCGGGGCGGTGAGGATTTCCCATACCAGGGGACCCTCGCCACAAACACCGTCCTCCACGACGAAATGCTCACTTATTTCCAGGGATACACCAGACCCGAAAAATAGAGCGTACCGACGGCGTCCCCGCCGTC
>DCIO01000019.1:1783-10079 GCA_002315885.1 Lentisphaeria bacterium UBA1724 | reverse complement strand
GTGTAAAAAATCCAGGAAGTTCACAATAACATATTTTCAACTGACAATCAACACGCCACAACAAAAAAGCCCCGGGATGAAACCTCCCGAGGCTTTGAAACACGTCGTTGTTTTCAGGATGCCTTATCGGCTCTTTTCGCCGCCGTAGATATCAACGCCGGGATACCAGTAGTAGTTATCACGATGGGCATAACCGCTCTTGCCATTGTAGCACAAGGTAGTCTGAGCCATGTGGATGGGTTCCACGTGACCATCACCCAAAGAGATATTGAATGCCAGGCCGTGGCGGCAGATGTAGGGACGGGAGTCCGCAGTGAAGAGGGTCTCGTTGAAAGAGACCGCAACGTTCCAGGCAGTCTTGCTGGTGCCATCCAGGTAGTTCACGAAGATGCTGGGATACTTGATACTGCTGATACGATGCCACTGGCACGCCTTGCGGTAGGCATTGGTGCTGTCGTCCGCAATTGCCAACAGACCAGGGCAAGCACCCGCACCAGCCTGGAGGACGTAGCCAACATTACCACGCATGCGCTGCTCCGTGGGGCAGGAAGGGCAGCTCAGCATCTTGTGCCAGCTCTCATTGCCATTGGGATCCGTGGCGGGATTGACGGCCGCAGGATCCTTGGCAACCCAAGTCTGCCAATCCATGGGGGTGCCGGGAACCAGCGGGTTCACCGTCATCCAGTTGATGGTGGTAGTGTTCTGGAAGAAGACGGACTGGTCTTTCCAGGTGGGAGAGTAGCTGACGGGGGGCAGATAGTCGTCAGCGTCGCCGGCATAGAGGATGGCGCCCAGCTGAATCTGCTTCAGGTTGTTGACGCAGCTGATGTTGCGGGCTTTCTCACGGGCCTTGGACAAAGCGGGCAGCAACATGGCGGCCAGGATGGCGATGATGGCGATGACCACCAGAAGTTCAATGAGCGTGAAGGACTTTTTCATAATTCCTAGTTGGGTTGAATTGAGTTGACTCGGATTAACTAAAAAGAAAAAATTATTTGTAACAATTTCAATTATACGTACCTTGTGCCAGAAAAAAAAGAATATACATTAATCAAAAAACAGACACTTTTAATCATTTTACATAATTCTGAAGGTCTCCGTATGACATCCATTCCCACAAAACAAGACAATAAAGAGGCAGGCATTTCAGGGGAATTGCCAAAGCATTCTTTTTTAATCCATTTCACCGAATCGAAAAAGTGCGAGTTATACGACGATATAGAATTTACCGTCGTTGGTCAGGAAATCAATGGCTTGTATTATTCCCGTGGTCGTCATTTTGACTATTACGGCCTGCAGTTTCTGTATTCCGGTGCAATGGAAATCCAGATAGGTGATGGTCCGAAGGTGACCTACCATGCGCCTGGGTACTTTCTGACCTACCCGGGTGTGGCATGGAATTATGGTCCACCGGAAGGCACTTCAAAGAACCACATCTGGATTTGCTTCAAAGGGGCTCGAGTGGAGAAATACATCTCTGCGGGGTTGTTATCGCCCTGCGTCGAAAATCCCTTTATTCCAGTCAGGATTCCGCGTGAGGTCCTGCGTGTCATGGAAGAGATTCTGCTTTTGAGTCAAGACAAGGGGAATCCCCAGTCCCAACTACGGGCAATCTGGTTGCTGGATGGGCTTCTCCTGGATTTTGCGGAAGAAAGAAAAGGCCAATCCGTTACCGAACAATACCAGGACGAAATCCTGCAACTGCGCCGGCGTATCATCACCAAACCCGAAGTACCATGGAATTTTGCCCAGGAAGCCCGCAAGCTATGCATCTCCGAGGTGCATTTCCGACGGCTTTTCAAACACTATGTCAAAAGTGCCCCTGGGGCTTACCTCCAGGAATGCCGCCTGCAAAAAGCCCAGGGATTGCTAGCCAAGACCTCCCTGCGCATCGATGAAATCGCCTATCAATGCGGTTTCGGAGATGCACTGAATCTGCGGCGACTCCTACGAAAATGCTCAGGACTGTCGCCTAGAGAATACCGCGAGACGATGAAAAATATATAATACCCATCGCTTTCTTTTCGACCATTACTGCAAGAGGAAAAAAGTCATAAAATACCTTTCCGTTTCACAAGAACCGCCGCATGCAGGAACTGGGTAATGCAGTCATTTGACGTCTTGGACTCCCCACCTACAAAATCGGTCGAGAAGAAAGAGTCAAAAAACAGAACCTACCGTTTTTTCTTCTTGGCAGGTTTGTCCAGCGCAAAGAGCTGATCCCGAAGCATGGCGGCCCGCTCGAATTCCAGAGCTTGTGCGGCGGCATGCATCTCTTCTTCGATTTGACGACGGGCCTCGGTAATATCATAATCCCCTTCGCCGTCGTCCTTTGCATCCATTTTCTTGACCACACGTGAGACCATCTTTCGTGCCTCGTCATCCGCATGGAGACTGGCCTGGACAGCCCGCTTGATGGTCTTGGGAGTGATATTGTGCTCCTTATTATAGGCGCTCTGCTTTGTGCGGCGTGCATCGGTTTCCGCGACCATGGCCTTGATGGAATCCGTCATGACATCCGCATAGAGAATCACCCTGCCCTCGGAATTTCGCGCCGCGCGTCCCGCGGTCTGGATCAGACTGGTGGTGCTTCGCAGGAATCCCTCCTTGTCGGCATCCATCACCATGACCAACGCCACTTCGGGGATATCCAGTCCTTCGCGCAGGAGGTTGATGCCCACCAGGCAGTCGAAATCCCCCGCGCGGAGACTGCGGATGATGTCCACCCGTTCCAATGCGTCCAAATCAGAATGCAGATACCGCGCGTTGATGCCCACCTTCCGCAGACACTCCGAGAGTTCCTCGGCCATCTTCTTCGTCAGGGTAGTGACCAGCACGCGCTCCTTCTTCTCCACCATCTTCCGAATCTCCTCGATGGCGTCATCCACCTGACCCTGCAAGGGACGGATTTCCACCTTGGGATCCAGCAATCCCGTGGGACGGATAATCTGTTTCACGGGCTGCGTCAAAGAAAGCTCGTATGCGCCTGGGGTCGCGGAGACAAAGACCACGTTCTTCTGGAGGCTCTTGAATTCATCGTATGCCAGCGGTCGGTTGTCCAGGGCGGAAGGCAACCGGAAGCCGTTGTCCACCAGCACCATCTTGCGGTTTCGGTCCGCATTCTGCATGGCGTGGAGCTGTGGGAGCGTGGCATGCGATTCATCAATGATGGTGAGGAAATTGTCCTTGGGGAAGTAGTCGATGAGCGTAAAGGGACGGCTTCCCGGTTCCCGTCCCGTGAGGTGTCGTGAGTAATTCTCGATGCCCTGGCAGTATCCCACCTCCTGGAGCATCTCCAAATCGTAGGTGGTGCGTTCGTGGATGCGCTGGGCCTCCACCAGGCGATTTGCCAACTCGAATTCCCGGACCTGTGTCTTCAATTCCTCCCGTATCGCACGCTGGGCGGCAAGGAGCTTCTCTTTGCTGGTGACAAAGAGCTTGCAGGGGAAGATGGTGGCTTCCTTCACACGCTCGATTTCCGTGCGTGTCATCACATTCCTGCGTATCATCTGGTCGATGTTGTCTCCCCAGAATTGCACTTCCAGGTAATCCTCGCGATGGGAGAGATAGATCTCCACCGTATCACCCGCCGCACGGAATTGTCCGCGCTCGGGTGCCAGGTCGTTGCGAGTGTATTGCAAGGCAATGAGCTTCCGCAGCAGGTCATCCCGGGAGATTGTCTGATCAATGACAATCTGCTGTTCCATGGAAGCGAATTCCTCGGGGTCGCCCATGCCGTAGATGCAGGAAACCGACGCCACCACGATGGTGTCCTTGCGCTCCAGCAACGCCCCCGTGGCGGCAAGTCTCAGCCGTTCCAACTCGTCGTTGATGGCGGAATCCTTGGCGATATAGGTATCCGTCTGGGGGATATATGCCTCAGGCTGATAGTAGTCGTAATAACTGACGAAATACTCCACGGCATTCTCGGGAAAGAATGCCTTCAATTCGCTGTAGAGCTGCGCCGCCAGGGTCTTGTTATGGGAAATCACCAGCGTCGGCATCTGCAGACGCTGGATGATATTGGCCATGGTGAAAGTCTTTCCGCTTCCCGTGACGCCCTGCAGGGTCTGATAATGCAGATGCCGCTTCTGAATGCCATCCACAAGCGCATCAATCGCCTGAGGCTGGTCGCCTGCGGGCTGGTATTCAGAATGCAGAATAAAGCGGTCGGGCATCAGAGAGCAAGCGCTTTTCGGACATCTGCCACCCGGTCGGTCTTTTCCCAGGGGAACTGCTCCCATCCGAAGGGACCGTATGCGGCGGTTTCCTCGTAGCTCCATCCCTGGGGCTTCAACAATCCGAGATACTCGCTGATCTGGGCGGGACGGCAGTCGAAGATGCGGTTAGGCCCCACCAGCAGCGGCAGGACCGCTTCCTCGGAGACCTTCCCCGTGCCGAAGAAATTCACATTGAACGCCAGGGGATCCGTGACGCCAATGGCGTAGGCCACCTGGATTTCGCAGCGCTTTGCGACGCCCGCCGCAACCAGATTCTTGGCGATGTAGCGCAGCATGTAGCAAGCGGAACGGTCCACCTTGCTGGGGTCCTTGCCGCTGAAGGCACCGCCGCCGTGACGCCCTGCGCCGCCGTAGGTATCCACGATGATCTTACGACCGGTGACACCCGTATCGCCATCCGGACCGCCCGTGACAAAACTGCCCGTGGGGTTGATGTAGAGATTGCCGCCACGGACATTCTCGTGGTCGAAGTCAATGCCCGTGAGGAATTCCGCAGGCAGTACCTCCTTCAGGACCATCTTCACCAACGCATGCACCTTGTCGATGCTGCCGTCAGTATGCTGATGAGAGACCACGATGTGGTCGATGGCAACGGGCTTGCCATGCTTGTAGGTGAAGGTCAGCTGGCTCTTGGCATCGGGACGCAGGAAGGAATACTCCCCACCCTGACGACGCAACTGCGACAAGCGCTTCAGAATCATCTTGGAGTAATAGACTGGCGCGGGCATCAGCGCGGGGGTCTCATCGCAGGCATAACCGAACATAATGCCCTGGTCACCAGCGCCCTGCTCTCCAGACATGCTGGTCTCGCTGTTGACGCCCTGAGCAATGTCGGGACTCTGCCCATGCAGGCGATTCTCAAGCTTCAACGTAGAGGCATTGAAGCCCTCGTTGACGCGGTCGTAGCCAATTCCCGCCACAACGCGGCGAACCAGCGTATCGCAATCGGGAAGACCGCCCTTGGCGGTGATTTCACCTGCCAGGGCCACAAAGTCCGTGGTGGCGAGAGTCTCGCAGGCCACATGGGCCTTGGAATCCAGGGCCAGGACGCCGTCCAGCACGGCATCGGATATCTGGTCGCAGACTTTGTCGGGGTGCCCCTCGGAAACTGCCTCCGAGGTGAACTGGAACAAATCGGGCATAAACATGAAAGAACTCCCAGTGTGTTGTTAGGAGACGCCCTTCGGCATCTCCCCGGAGACCTTGGAACTCCGGATGATACGAATCAGAGCTGTTCGCACAACCCCTCAGCTACGGCATGGGAGATACTCATCCCCCTGAAAACCGTAACTGCGCTTAATATAAATTAGGAATGCGGAATTAGGAATTAGGAATTTTATTTTGGACCTTCTTTTCGACCGATTTTTAGACGGCCAAGAAACAGCAAGAAGAAAAAATCCTAATTCCGAATTCCGAATCAAGCAATAATTGAGAATTGAGAATTAAGAATTACCACCATTCGTATCCCGCGTCTTCCAAGGCGATACGCCGTGAGAGGTAGTCGTGGTAGTCTTTTTCCTGGGTCGTCCACAGGGACTCCGCGGCGGCCACCAACCGTGGGAAGAACTTCTTCCCGACGCGCCATTCGGGGACCATCTCCGTCCAAAGCGGGCAATCCGCCCCCAGCAGTCGATTTCCCAGCACCTCGCCCATGTGTGAGGCGGGGTTGGCGGAATAGACGCTCTCTTCCGTCAGCAAGGGCATCCAGTGGAAGCGGGGTTCCTCGGCATTCTGGGGGTAGTCCATGTAGTATGCGTTATCCAGGGAGGAAATCACCAGGTTCTTGCCTTCGTCGTGATAGGCGCAGCCATACATATCCCCCGCATTGCCCCAGCACTGGAGGATGTTCTGGGGCGTCAAAATCGCCTCGGTGCGCCAGGAAATCGGCGTAATGCCCTTGTCAACCAGATACTGGGAGACCTGACGCATGAACCACTCTTCCAATTTCCGGGGGCCATCCAACCCCAATTCCTTCATCTTCGCCAAGCATTTCGGGCATTGACGCCACCAGCCAATCCACGCCTCGTCACCGCCGATGTGGAAATAGCGGCTCTCTGGCAGCAACTCCATGACTTCATCCAGGCGGGCCTTCACGAATTCCATCGTGGTCTCCGAGCCAATGCAGACCTCGTTGCCAAAGGAATCTGGCAGACACCGCAATTCGGGACGAAGCGCCAGCAAGCCGTTGTTGTGGCCGGGGAAATCCACCTCGGGGACAATCTCGATGCCATTTTCCGCGGCGACTTTCCGGATTCGCTGGAAATCCTCCACCGTGTAGCTGCCCTTCTGACGCTGTGCGATTGTGGACAATTCAGGCACGCCCTTGGAGGGGAAGCGCCAGGCATCGCTGTCCGTCAAATGCCAATGGAAGCGGTTCAAATGCAGACGCCCCATGGCTTTCAGCAGACGGACAATCGTATCCGCGCTCTGGAAATGTCGCGCGGAATCCAGCATGGCGCTGCGCCAGGGGAAATGGGGACAGTCTTCGATGATGCCGCAATTCAGGAATGCCCGTTCCGCGCCATAGCGGAATGCCAAATAGAGCAGCTGATCCAGGGCCGCCAGCGCATAGACGCGTCCCGCGTTGTCACTATGGCTGAGAGTGATCTTCTCGGGCTCAATCTCCACAGCATAGCCCTCCATCCAAATCGAGGGATCCTCCTCAACCGCAATCTGGGGATTGACCTCATCCACCTCCACCTTCACACCAAATTTCGCCAGAGTATTCCCCAGGAATTTCTCTGCTTCCGGACAAAGACGAAGACTCTCCCCAAAGACAAATTCCCCATCATGCAATTCCGCTTTGGCGGGCTTGGGGATGATTCCAAAAATCGCGGGTTTCGTAATGACGTAATCGGCTGGCAGTTTCGGCATGAGAGTTTCTCCTTAAAATGATGGCTTCTCTTCTAAAAGGTCAATGCGTTAAATATATCGCATTTTCCTAGCATTTCGGCTACCCCGCGGTTCTGGAATGCCCCTCGTTTCGCTTCGGCGCCTTTGGCGCCTCGCTACACGAGGGGCGCACCTACTGGGACCTTCGGTCCCTCCTACAAATCCTTGCCAGATACAATTCCCGGGGATTTGCCATTTTCCGCGCCTTCCGCGTATTCCGCGTCTTTGGCCCCTACTGGGACCTTAACGGTCCCTCCTACAAATCCTTGCCAGATACATTAAGCATCAAGCATTAAGAATTCGCGAAGCGCCTCATGCCAATCCGGCATAGGCGGCAACCCGCACTCCCGCAACCGGCGCTTCTCCAACCGGGAGTTCTTGGGGCGCGGCGCGGGACGCGGGAATTCCTCCGTGGTGCAGGGCGCAATCGCCTGCTTTTTCCCCGCCAGACGGAAGATCTCCTCTGCGAACTCCGCCCAGGTGGCCTCACCCTCGCAGGTACAGTGGAAGACCCCACGCAACTCAGGGCGCCCCAGAATCACCGACACCTCCCGCGCAACCGCCAGCGCCGACGTGGGATTGCCACGCTGGTCGGATACCACCTTCAGCACCGGACGGGTTCCATCCGCCAGGCTCAGCATCGCGTGGACAAAGCTGGGACCGCCCGCGCCATACAGCCAGGAGATCCGGCAGATGACGTGATTCTCGCAATGCGCCCGTATCTCCTCCTCCCCCGCGAATTTGCTGGCACCATAGACGGTATGTGCGCCCCCTGCCACATCGTATTCCGTGTATGGGCGCTCCAACTCGCCCCCGAAGACGTAGTCCGTGGAAATCGCAATCAGCCGCACGCCTAGCGTATTGCAGGCCACCGCCACATTCCTGGAGCCCTCCGCATTCAACCGATAGGCCAGTTCTTTCGCCGTCTCGCACTTATCCACCGCAGTCATGGCGGCGCAGTGTATCACCGCATCCGCATGGGCCTCACGCAAATTTGCCTCGAAGCCCGCGGCGTCCGTGATATCCCACTCGGGCAAATCCGCGATGACCAGCTCGTGCTGGGCCAGCACGTTCTGGAGCGTCCGCCCAAGCATGCCCTTTCCACCTGTTATGACTATCCGCATTTTTTGTGTATTTTGTGTATTTTGTGGACTCTTTCGTGT
>DCIO01000019.1:0-1720 GCA_002315885.1 Lentisphaeria bacterium UBA1724 | reverse complement strand
TGTGGACTCTTTCGTGTATTTTGTGTCTCACTCCCAGGGCACAATATCCGCGAACCCAGACAGGACCGTATCCTTCGCGGACAAATTCCACTTATCCGGCTTCACCCGCCAGTCGATGCCCAACGCGGGGTCATCGAAGCGCATCCCCCGTTCCGAGGCGGGATTGTAGTAGTTATCGCACTTGTAGGCGAAGATCGCCTCTTCGCTCAGCACCGCAAAGCCGTGGGCGAAGCCCCTGGGAATAAACAGCTGACGTTTATTTTCCCCCGACAGCTCCACCGACACATGCTTCCCGTACGTGGGAGAGCCCTTCCGGATATCCACACATACATCCAGCACAGCCCCCGAAATCACCCGCACCAGCTTCGACTGGGTATAGGGCGCCGCCTGCCAATGCAGCCCCCGCAACACCCCGAAGCTGGACTTGGACTCGTTGTCCTGCACGAACTCGCAGGTGATGCCAGCGGCCTCGTAGTCGGACTTCTTCCAGGTCTCGAAGAAATACCCACGGCTATCCCCGAAGACCTTCGGCTCTAGAATCAACACGCCGTCAATAGCAGTTTTAATAACATTTATCATTTTGTGTATTTTGTGTATTTTGTGGACTAAAAACCCTTTTGTGTATTTTGTGGACTAATCCCGCGCTACCAACTGAAGCAAATACTGTCCGTATTCGGTCTTGACCAAATCCTTACAGCCTTCCCGGACCTGTTCCTTCGTCAGCCAGCCATTCTCATAGGCGATCTCCTGCAGACACGCCACCTGCAGTCCCTGACGAGTCTCGATGGTGCGGATGAAATTCGCCGCATCCAGCATGGCGTCGTGGGTCCCCGTATCCAGCCAGGCGTAACCACGCCCCAGCCGCTGCACACGCAGATCCCCCCGTTGCAGATAGATGTTATTCACCGTAGTGATCTCCAATTCTCCACGGGCGGAGGGCTTGATGGACTTGGCGATCTCCACCACGTCGTTGTCGTAGAAATACAACCCCGTCACCGCATAGTTGGATTTGGGTTTCGCGGGCTTCTCCTCGATGGAGAGCGCCCTGCCCGATTCGTCAAACTCCACCACGCCGAAGCGCTCGGGGTCCTTGACGTAATACCCGAAGACCGTGGCTCCCGAGGGCTGTGCCGCCGCCTCCTTGCACATATCCCCCAGTTTTGCACCGTAGAAGATGTTGTCCCCCAGCACCAGCGCCACGTGGTCCTTGCCGATGAACTCCTCACCGATGATGAAGGCCTGCGCCAATCCCTCGGGACGGGGCTGCACCGCGTAGGTGAAGGACACCCCGAATCGGCTCCCGTCCCCCAGCAACCGCTGGAAACTAGCCTGGTCCTCCGGCGTGGTGATAATCAGAATCTCCCGGATGCCCGCCAGCATCAACACGCTGATGGGATAGTAGATCATGGGCTTGTCATACACACCCAACAACTGCTTCGACACCCCCAGCGTAATGGGATGCAAACGCGTCCCCGCACCACCTGCTAAAACAATCCCTTTCATTTTTATTTGTCTCCCTTGCCCAGGCGTTCCCCCGCATACCTTGATTCCCGGATCGGACCCCACCACCACTGGTTGTCCAGATACCACTGGACGGTGCGGCGGATGCCCGTGTCGAAATTCTCCTGGGGTTGCCAGCCCAGGTCGTTGCGGAGCTTATCCGCGTCAATGGCGTACCGACGATCGTGTCCTGGGCGGTCCGTCACAAAGACAATCTGCG
>DCIO01000005.1:5160-10859 GCA_002315885.1 Lentisphaeria bacterium UBA1724 | reverse complement strand
CTACTCCCTAGGCTTCCTAGGCTACTTCGACGGCAAGGACGCCGTCGCTACTCCCTAGGCTTCCTAGGCTTCCTAGGCTTCCTTAGTGGTTCCCGTAGGTGCGTCCCTCGTGTAGCGGGCGTCAGCCCGGCGAAACGAGGGGCCAGAATACTGCCGTATCATTCGCAAAATCCTGTGATTTGAGATACATTATTGAAATTCTGCGAATTTCCCTAATAAATCACCATAACACCTTACTACAATCTACCATGGAAACCCGTCTTCTGGAACAGCTTTCGTCCTTCGACGCGTGGAAGCGCGTCGCCGCCCTGCAGACCCTCGCCGGCACCACCGCATTTCCCGCGGCTACTCAGGCAATGAATATGCACGTCCACTCCTTCTACTCCTACAACGGCGAAGGATGGTCTCCCTCCCGCATTGCCTATGAGCTCAAGAAGATGGGCCTCTACGGTGCGGCACTCTGCGATTTCGACGTCATCCAGGGCGTGGAAGAATTCCTGACTGCGGGCGACTTCCTGGGCCTGCGTACTGCCGCCTCCTTCGAGAGCCGCGTCTTCTTCCCGGAATACGCCGACAAGGAAATCAACTCCCCTGGCGAACCCGGCGTCTTCTACTTCATGGGCTCCGGCTTTGTGAACGGCGCCCGCTCTGCGGATTTCCAGAGCCAGCTGGAGCAGTCCCACGCCCGTAACCGCGCACTGATTGCCCGCGTGAACAGCGCCCTGCCTGGCTGCCAGCTCTCCTACGAAAAGGACGTCCTGCCCCTGACTCCCGACAAGAACGCCACCGAGCGCCACATCGTCCGGGGCTACTACGACCTGGCCATCAAAGAGCAGGGTTCTGAAGCCGCGGCAGCCGCCTTCTGGGCGAAGGTCTTCGCCGCAGACGAAGCGGAACTGTCCGCCAAGAGCGCCAACGCCATGAATGACTACCTGCGCAACAAGCTGATGAAGAAAGGCGGCCTGGGCTACGAGCAGCCCACGGAAAGCACCTTCCCTCCCATTGACCAGGTCATCGCACTGATCAAGTCCTGCCGCGCCCTGCCCAACTCTGCCTGGCTGGATGGCTCCCTGCCTGGCGAAGCGGATCCCAAGGGCCAGCTGGAATGCCTGGTGGCAAAGGGCCTGGAAATGGTGAACATCATCCCCGACCGTAACTGGAATTTCAAGGACGAAGCCAAGAAAGCCGTGAAAGTCCAGGCATTGAACGAATACGTGGCCGCCGCCAACGCATTGGATCTGCCCATCATCGTGGGTACCGAATGCAACAAGCCCGGCCAGCGCAAGGTGGACGACTTCGAGTGCGATGCCCTGAAGCCCCTCATGGGAGACTTCCTCCGTGGCGCAAATGTGCTCTTCGGACACACCACGCTGCTGCGCTATGCGGACTACTCCTACAGCGACCAGCGTGCAAAGGAGGAATTCCCCTGCCGCAAGGCACGAAACGACTTCTTCGCCTCCGTGGGCGCCCTGCCCGTTCCTCCCGCACAAATCCGCCAGGTGCTCCAGGACGAGACCGATCCCGAAAAGAATCTGTCCCTCATCCGCGACGCGGCAAAACGCGGCAATTGGTAATTGACATTCATCTTCATTGTGACCTATGAAAACTCGTGTTGCAATCATTGGCGGCAGCGGCTACTCTGGAGAGGAGCTCCTGCGCATCCTGCTTCATCATCCGATGGTGGAATTGACCGCCATCACCAGCCGGGAAAACGCAGGAAAGCCCGTGGGGGAATTCTTCCCCCGCTATGCGGAATGCACTCTGAAATTCATCCAGCCCGACGTGGATGAAATCGCCAAATTGGCCGATGTGGTCTTCCTGGCACTTCCCAATGGCCTGGCAGGCACCTACGCACGACCACTGCTGGAAAAAGGATGCAAGGTCATTGACATCTCGGCGGATTTCCGTCTCCGCGATCCCGCAATCTACGAGAAATACTACAAGATGCCCCACCCCGCGCCAGAGCTGCTACCCCAGGCAGTCTACGGTCTCCCCGAGGTGTACCGCAAGGAGATCGCCGGCGCGCGACTCATCGCCAATCCCGGCTGCTATGTCACCAGCGTCCTTCTGCCCTGCACCGCTCTCCTGCGGGCGGGCGTTGCGGAAAGTGAAGGCATCGTCTCCATGTCCATGTCGGGTGTCACTGGCGCAGGCCGTAAAGTCGCATTGGACTACATCTTCCCCGAATGCAACGAGAGCATGAAGCCCTACGGCGTGACTGGACACCGCCACCTACCCGAGATTGAACAGGAGCTGGCGGTTGCGGCAGGCGTTTCCTCCGTCACCATGAATTTCCTGCCCCACCTGGTCCCCGTCAACCGCGGCATCCACTCATCCATCCTCCTGACGCCCAAAGCCGGCAAGACAGCGGAAGACGCCCTGGCCGCCCTCCATGCACAGTATGACGGCGAGCCCTTCGTCCGCATCCTGGCACCAGGGAAATTGGCGGACACCAAGCACGTCACCCGCACAAACATCTGCGAAATCGGCTGCGTCTATGATGCCCGCACCAATCGCCTGATTGTCTCCAGCGTCATCGACAACCTGACCAAGGGCGCCAGCGGACAGGCCGTCCAGAACCTCAACCTCCTCTGCGGTTTCCCAGAAACCACAGGGCTCGAAATCGCTTAACTCGGGCTTCCGTCTTCCCTTGAAAAATGCGTAAATAGGCTTATATTCTGCCGTTTACCAATTTCATTCCAAACTAACTTTTTCAACGAATTATGGCAACTCTCTCTGTCATCCTCACCATCATCTCCGTTTTGTCGGCAATCCTCCTCACCATTCTGGTCCTCATCCAGAATCCCAAAGGCCAGGGTGGCATCGGTGCCGTCGCGGGCGGAGTTTCCGAAGCCATGTTCGGCGCTTCCGCACCCTCCGCGTTGGTGAAGACCACCGTCATCCTGGCGATCATCTTCCTCCTCTCCACCCTCTTCAACTGCGCCATCACCGGCCATATCCGCCAGCAGAAGTCCGTGGGTGACTCCATCGTGGTCACCGCTCCCGCCGCTCCCACCGCTCCTGCCGCAGAAGTCCCCGCAGTCGAGGCTCCCGCCGCCGAAGTCCCCGCAGTCCCTGCGGAGTAATTCTTCTCTCGGACAACTCTCTTCCCCCTTATATTGGCCGTGGTCGCCAATCGCCGCCACGGCCATAATTTTATCCGCATTTTCAACGATATATGAGTGACCTCTCGAAAATTCGAAATCTGGGCATCATCGCCCATATCGATGCTGGCAAAACCAGCACCACAGAGGGACTCTTATTCTTTTCGGGACAGACTCATCGCTACGGCAATATCGATGACGGCAACACCGTCATGGATTTCTTGCCCGATGAACGCGCCCGCGGCATCACCATCATGGCTGCGGCCGCAGTGATTCCCTGGCGCGATTTCGAATACCACCTCATCGACACGCCCGGACATATCGATTTCACAGCAGAAGTGGAGCGCTCTCTCCGTGCCATCGATGGTGCGGTGGTCATCTTCAGCGCCGTGGAAGGCGTGGAAGCCCAGTCCGAGAAAGTCTGGCATCAGGCGGATGGCTATAACGTCCCCAAGATTGCCTTTGTCAACAAGATGGACCGCATTGGCGCCTCCTACTCCCGTACCTGCGAAGAAATCAACGAGAAATTCGGTGGTGTGGCGTTGCCCATGCAGTTGCCCGATGGCGAAGAGAGCATGTTCCATGGCATGGTGGATTTGCTCACCATGGAGTATCTCCAATTCCAGGGCGAGGACAACGAAACCATCAACCGCATCCCCGTTCCCGCAGAATTGTCCGACGCCGCCACTGCCGCCCGCGAGGCGCTAGTGGAGAAGGTGGCTGACAACTCGGATGAAGTCGCCGAGCTCTTCCTGGGTGGCGAAGAAGTCCCCCTGGAACTCCTCCAGAAGGAAATCCGCCGACTGACCCTGGAACGGAAGCTAGTGCCTGTCTTCTTGGGCAGCGCCAAGCGTGAAATCGGCGTGCAGCCCCTGGCGGATGCCATCGGCGACTACCTCCCCTCCCCCCTGGATATTCCCGAGTATCCCGCCACCGACCGCAGAACCGGCAAAGAGACTGTGGTCCACAGCGATCCCAAGGAAGCCTTCGCGGGATTCATCTTCAAAATCAACGCCTCCAATACGGCGGACCTCTTCTTCCTGCGCATCTACTCCGGCGTGCTCCATTCCAATGAGCAGCTCATCAATGGGCGAACCGGCGAAAAAGTCCGCACCAAGCAGCTCTACCGCATCTACGCCAAATCCACCGAGCAGATCAACGAAGCCGGCCCCGGCGACATCGTGGGCCTCAGCGGTCTGAAAGACTGCGGTATCGGCGATACCCTCTGCGCACCACAGCGCGTGGTCTCCTTCGGCGGCATTGTCTTCCCTGAGCCCGTCATCTCCATGGTGGTGGAGCCAAAACTCTCCAAGGACAAGGAAAAGTTGGATGACGCATTGGCGTTGCTTTGCCGAGAAGACCAGACCCTCCAGCGTTCTACCGCAGAAGAGACGGGCCAGCGCGTAGTCTCCGGCATGGGCGAACTCCATCTGGAAGTCAGCCTCAAACGCGTCTCCACCGATTTCGGCGTCGAGATCCGCACGGGCGAACCCCGCGTGGCATACCGCGAAACCCTGGTCCAGGCCACTACCGTCCACACGGAATTCAACAAGACCATCGGCGACCAGGTCTTCTACGCGGAAGTCACGGTCAATTTCGCGCCCATGGAACGCAATGGCGAGCCCTTCGAAATCACCGACAAGACACGCGGAGCAATTCCACGCGCCTTGCTGGACAGCGGTATCCAGGCACTCAATGACGGCCTGCGCACCGGCGGCCTCCAGGGCTACCCCATGATTTTTGTCAAGGCAGAATTAACCGACCTGAAGTTCTCCCAGGAGACCACCACCCCTGGTGCGGTGGCGGGCGCCATCAACGACGCCATTCTCCAGGCCTTCCAGCAAGCGGGAACCGTAGTCTTGGAGCCCGTCATGAAACTGGAAGTCCTGGCCCCCGAGGACACCGTCGGCGAAATCTCCATGTACCTCCAGCCCCGCCGCGCCATCATCAGCGATATGCTCCAGATCGGCGTCATGCGAAAAATCATCTGCCAGGTGCCTCTGGCAGAGATGTTCGGTTTCGGGAAAGCGCTCCCCAGACTCTCTGGAGGACGCGGATCCTTCTCCCTGGAACCCAGCGGATACCAGGAAAAGGTCGAAAACTAGTCTTTACGGGCGATTAGCTCAGTTGGTTAGAGCGCAACGCTTACACCGTTGATGTCGAGGGTCCGAGTCCCCCATCGCCCACCATTTTATCAATGCTCAATTCTCAATGCTCAATGCTCAATTGGGACAGAGAGTAAATATCAAGGCTGTTGCGAATCCAAACGCAACAGCCGTTTTTTTGTACGACGGCGAAAGTGTGTACCGACGGCGCGAAAGTGTGTACCGACGGCGTCCCCGCCGTCGAACAAGCGACATGCGAAAGTGTGTACCGACGGCGTCCCCGCCGTCGAACAAGCGCCCCTAGGCGCGACATGCGAAAGTGTGTACCGACGGCGTCCCCGCCGTCGAACAAGCGCCCCCAGGCGCGACATGGACCACCCAGTGCCCCCCCCGCCGCGAATGCGGCAGTAAGGGCGTTCACGCCGCCCAGCCAATATATCGACGGCGTCCACGCTGTCGAACAAACGCCCCCAGGCGCGACATGGACCAC
>DCIO01000005.1:0-5111 GCA_002315885.1 Lentisphaeria bacterium UBA1724 | reverse complement strand
TAGGACCTGTAGGACCTGTAGGACTATTTCCCCGTAGGGGATGTTGCGGCGCAGCCGATAAGAACCAGAATCAAGAATCAAGAATCAAGGGGCTTCGTCGCCCTCTCCCATTCCTGAAGGATTGCCATGGCTTCCTCACGACACGTCCCGCACATCTCCGGATCGGGACGCAACGACGAACAGACCTTCGGGCGTTCCGGCGAACCAAATATCTTGCACAGGTTCTTCTCGTCCAAATTGACACACCGCACCCCCGCAGGCTTCCCATTGGGCATGCCCGGTATCGGCGACGAAATCGACTCCGCAATACAGCACGCACCACACCCCGCACGACACTCCATTGACGACACTCCCGACATCGGCACGCTGCCCTACCCCGCCCAAATCACCCCGAGAATCATCAGCACAATCCCCAACAGCATATACCCCAGGCTCTTCTTGCACTTGTCATAATGAACAACCGCAAAGATCAAATTCCCGATCTGCGTGAACGGCCCAAACAGCCCCCACAACACACTCTCCTTGAACTCCGCAATCAAAAACCCAATCGCACCCACGATGTAGAAAATCAACCCTAGAAATACCAAAAACATCACAGAACTCCTGTTACACTTGTTCTCTGGCTGCCAAGCTCCGACAATCGTCCCTCTTACTGTAACCGCTTCACCGCATTTTCCCAAGGAATATACTCTACTGTTTCAAAGATGTTTGGAGACGTCGGCATTCGGTATTTGTTTGACCCGTGTGATGCCGCGTTTGATTAGCTCTTCGCCGCGAATGGTGTTTCCTTCCTTGAGGCCGTCCCAGTTTCCTTCGGGTCCTGGTTCCCCGGGGTAGATGCTAGCCAAGACGTACTTTATTTCATCGTCTGGGTTCTTTCGCTCTGGTGTTAAGATGATGGTGATTTTCTCAGTTTCCTCCAGGGTTGCCTGGGTTTTCCCCGATGGCATCAGACCGTAATGGTCCCTGACAATGAGGTATTCTTCCTGGGGCAAGGGGGGGGAGTTGGAGACCTTTCCTATGTTGAACGGCATTTCAATGGTGAAGCGTCCATCCTTCCTGGAAGAACTGGCGACAAACCATTCGCTTCCGTTGTCCAAGTATTTTTCCAGCAGGGTTAACGCATCCTCAACTGTGCAGATGCCGTCATGAAAGACGGAATCACCCGGGCGTGCGCTCTCCGCCGTATGATGCAGGATGGGATTGTGGTCTGGAAACATTTCCTGAATATTTTTATATGCCAGGGAAATGAAAGCGAATGCGGTGTGTTTGAATCCCTTCATGTGTATTTTTTCGCTGGATTCAGGAGAACAAAGTATTTTCTCCCTTATCTTTATCATGCCACGGCTTCTACTTTCTGGCACTCCTGGATGCGTGTCATGAACAGGTGCAGCACATCCATCTTGTCATGGAACAGCATGGGTATATGCACGGTATTGAAGGGTGATTCCTGGAGGTCCTCCAGCGACATCTCGCCATTTTCCTTCAGGTATTCGATAATGGACATGACGAATTCCTGCTGGTCCGCATTCAGGACGTTCTCGTTCAGGAACTCGCCGAACTTTTCCTGCACTGCCTGGGTGTCAAGTTGCACGATGCTTCGGACAAACCCCGCCAGAGACCCCGGGTAGTTTTCCCTGACGTAGTCATCGCGGGTGCCAAGCTTGTTCCAGAGGATATCCTCCAGGTCCTTCAGGTCGCGGGTATTGATCTTTTCCAGGTGCATGATTTTCTTCACGGCAGGCAGGTCCTCGTGCTGCATCAAGTAGTCAATGACTTTCATGCGGTAGGTTCGGACATCCGCAAAATCGCCATCGACCTGTCCTGCGTCGACCATGGCGTCATCCACATGGAGCATCTTCACGGCTTCCGTGGTATCCTTCAGGTAGATCATCAGCGGGCGCAGCGCAAGGCGCAGCTCCTCCACCTCCTTCAGCTGGACATGGCCGCTGTTCCAGAATGCGGCGTCAGCCAGCACATGCAGGTGGTCCGCCTGGTTCACGATCTCGGTGATTGTTCCCAGTTCCGCAAGTCTCAGCGCAATCGCCTGGACCGCCTTGATGTCCTGGGCGGCTTCCCCCAGTCCCTGGTTGTTCGCCACAGGCAGCTCAATGCGGTGCATCTTCGCATCGAAGAGCTTCACCAGCACGTCGTCCCCGCCATCGGCATCCAACAGGGGCACGATGTGGGTCTCGATCTCATGGAGCTTGCTGTCGGTCAACGCCGTCCATTCCGCGGGGGTATGGATGTATTTGTCGATATGGGACAGTTCCTGGCGGACCTGGATGCGTTCGCGCTGGTGCGAGAGTGTCTGTATCTGGGAGTAGAGCCCGCTCTTGAGGGTATCGTGGAAGTGGTGCTTCCAGGGATCGGCCATGCTGTCGATATCCTGGAGTGCGCAAACGAGCCTGAGGCGCAATAGGAAGAGCTTCTGGGAGAGTGTGAGGCCATTCTTGGCATCGTCTTCATCCGCGTGCGTCCCGAAGTATTGGAAATTCCCGCAGTAATCGAAGATGCGGAAATACTCCTTGTCCTTTCCTGGACCGAAGAGATTCGGGCACAGCCGTGTGCCGCGGCCTATCATCTGGATGAACTTGGTCTTGGAGCGCACCTTCTTGAAGAAGACCAGATTGGCGACGGATGGCACGTCCACCCCCGTATCCAGCATGTCCACGGAGACCGCGATGCGTGGCATGTCCTCGAGCTTGAACTCCTCCAGAGTGGACTTGGCGTAGTTTTCGTAGTTGTCGATGAGCTTGCAGTAGTCCGTCCCCAGGGCGGGATAGAGCTTCTGGAAGCGCTTGACAATCAGGTCCGCGTGCCTGTGGTTCACGGCGAATACGATGGACTTGCAGAGCAGGTCGCCGTCGTGTGTCTTCAGGCCATTTGTCATGAGGTCCTGGATGACGCGGTCGCAGGTGGGAGCGTTATAGACCTTGTGGAAGAACTCGCTGGCTTCGATCTTCTCGGGAGGCTCGCCGTCGTATGCCTCCTCCACCTCCGCCTGCTCCTCGGGGGAGAGGTCGTTGTAGCGAATGCCCGCGGACATCAGGGCCGTGGTTCGGTTCAGGAGCTTGTAGGGGACGAGATAGCCTTCCTCCACCGCCTGCCTGTAGGAATAGTCGAAGTTTGGGACGCCGTTATCACGGTCGAAGAGCAGATAGGTGTTCTTGTCCACATCGTCCTTCGGGGTGGCGGTAAGTCCCACCAGGAGTGCGTCGAAGTAGTCGAAGATGGCGCCGTATTTGTTGAAGATGGAGCGGTGTGCCTCGTCCACGATAATCAGATCGAATCGTCCACTGGAGAATCGTTTGTCCGAATCGTCCACATAGTGGATCATAGTCTGGTATGTGGAGAACATGACGCGTGCCTTGTCCACATCCCCTGCCAGCTTTGCGTCGGAGAGGACGGAGTAGGACATGCTGGGCAGGTGCTTGCTGAATTCCTTGAAGGCCTGTTCCACCAGCGGCGTGCGGTCCGCCAGGAAGAGGACCCGCTCCACCCAGTTGCATCGTGTCAGCACGTCCACCAGGGCGATGGTGGTGCGTGTCTTGCCCGTGCCCGTGGCCATGACCAGCAGTCCGCGGCGGTGCAGGCTGCTGAGATGCTCGCAGAGGCGTGTAATCGCCATGGCCTGGTAGGGGCGGCCCGCGATGCCCGTATTGGGATGCATGTCCGCAATGGGCTTGCGATTGCGGCGGTGCATCATGCGTTCCAGTTCCTGACGGGTATGGAATGCCGTCAGGGGGCGTTCCCCGTAGATGCCGTCCATGCACCAGATTTCATAGCCGTTGGTGTAGTAGAGGACGGGCATGACACCATATTGGTCCTTCAGGCACTTGCCGTAGAGTTCCACCTGGGTGCGGCCCTTTTCGGGGCTGACGCTGGTCTTCTTGGCCTCTACCACCGCCAGGGGCTTGCCATCCTTGCCGAAGAGCACGTAGTCGCAGTAGCCCTCGCCGTGCGGGTTGGGCATGCCCGTGACCTTGATTTCGATGCACGCCTTGTCGGGAAGGGCCTCGCCCTTCTTCGTCAGCACATCCCAGCCCACCTCTTCCAGATAGTAGTCGATATAGAGTTTGCGGGTCTCGTATTCCGTCAGAGGCCTGGAGGGCCTGACGGCCTCGGGGTGCTCTAGGCGGAGACGCACAGCATCCCACAGGCGCTGCGCGATCTCCTGCGCACGCTTGGCGTGGGTACTCTTGATGTGGCGTTCATGAAGCGCGTTGGAGTGGAGCAGCCTGACGAAATTCAGCTCTTCCATCAGCTCCGCGTCTTCCAGGAATTCCCGCAGCACGGAGTTGGATACCAGCTCCAAGGGCGAGCAATCCGCGGGGAATGCCCTGCCTGTCGCCTGGAATACCGCCTGGACACAGTGCTCCACCACGGGCCATAACGCCACGACGGACGCGCTGGGCTCCGTCGCCGACTGGCTCGCCAGGATGCTCTGTTCGATAAGGCTGTTGTTCATCTCCGATTACGCTCTGCCACAAAATGTAACTACCCGAAATACTCCTGCAACTTGCTCCGATACAACAACTCTAATTTCCTAATCGATTCCTCTATCGCAAATTTTGATTTGTCGAGGTGGTAGAGAAAAAGCTGAAAGCGTTTTTGAAGTTCCAATGGCGGTAGCATCACCTGGAGCTTTTTCAGCTTTTCACCAGGTAAATGCGCAATTGTCGCCTTAGCTCCGGCAACAGTATCGAAGGCATTTCTGTCACAATTATTCTTGAACCACCAAGCCAGATATTCGGGAATGACTTGAACCGTATTACAGCGGACTCGATGGATGGCCTTCTGATAAAAACACGGTTGAATTTGATTATGCCAAATTGCACAGCGACCTATTTCCCCACCCTCGCAAATCATCAGATCCCCGTCACGTAACTGGAACTCCGCTTGGTCGGCATCGTTGAAATCCATTTCTTTCAGGTTCTCAAGGTCAAATCGGAACCACTGGACATTACAATTGGCAAGATAGGGATACTTGTTTTTCCCAGTCTGCTGTTTGCCATCCAGCATCTTTCCTAACCGCGACGTGGTAATGGAATCTAACTGCACAACGGGCCAATGCTTGTCATTAAGCATTACATCCCCGAACATCTCTA
>DCIO01000105.1 GCA_002315885.1 Lentisphaeria bacterium UBA1724 | reverse complement strand
CGTCCCCGCCGTCGAAAGGGGTGTACCGACGGCGTCCCCGCCGTCGAAGAATTCCTGTTCCCGCGCCTCATTTTTCCATTGATGTCTTTTGCGCATTGCGAGGGCAATTATATTTTTGCAAGTTGTCATGGTTTCATATCGCAATGGAAAGGTTTTCACTTGTATCAAAGCTGTTAGCATGGTATAACTCATCGGCTCGGGCATTGCCCTGGCGGGAGTCTCCTCCGAATCCATATCACGTATGGCTTTCGGAGATCATGCTCCAGCAGACGCGCATCGAGGCAGTTCGTCTGGCGTATGCGCGCATTCTTGAGGTCTGTCCGTGTGTGGAGGATTTGGCTGCCTTGTCGGAGGACGCGTTATTGAAATTATGGCAGGGTCTGGGGTATTATTCCCGTGCCAGGAATCTCCATTCCGCGGCAAAAGCCATCGTCGCCCAGGGGCATTTTCCCGCCTCGGGGGATGAATGGCGGAAACTACCTGGCATTGGCGACTACACCGCAGGCGCCATCGCATCCATTGTCTTGAATGAACCCCGTCCCGCAGTGGATGGCAATGTGCTGCGGGTGCTCTCGCGGGTATTCGCCAGGAATTTTGACCGTCCTGGCGCCACGGCATTGCTGGCGCCCTGGATGACGGCAGAGAATGCCCGTAGTTTTACCCAGTCCTGGATGGAATTGGGGGAGGTAATTTGTCTGCCCCATGGCCAACCACGCTGTGCGGAGTGTCCGTTGCAGGGCGAATGTCAGGCGCACAAGACCAGCCGGGAGTTGGAATTTCCTGCGGTAGCGAAGAAGTCTCCGCGTCCCGTGTCGGAAATGACCGTCTTCCGCATCCTGTCGTCGGCGGGTCTGATTGCCTTGCGGAAGCGTCCGTCATCGGGTCTTTTGGCGAAGATGTGGGAATTCCCGAATGCAGATAATAAATTGAGTGGGAAAGCCGCCAGGATGCTTCTCGGCAGCTGGGGTCTGGAGGTAAAGTCCCTGCGGACATTGCCGCCGTCGGTTCATCTCTTCACCCATCGGGAATGGCACATGACGAATTACGAGGCGCGGGTGACGGCGCCTGTGGGGGATTTCACCTGGGTGACACCCCAGGAGCTCGTCCAGCATTATGCGATTCCCTCCGCTTTCAAGGCACTTTCTCCGAACGAATGAAAGACTACTCCGAAAAATTCATCTCCTGGGTCGCGTTGGCCTATCTGGTGCTGGCGTTTTTGGCAATTCCTTTGCATGGGAAGGCACTGCTGTGCGACTGTCTGGCGCCAATCATGCTTTGGCAGTGCTGGAGAAAGCGCAGCGAGTTGCTGAAATTGTTGCGGGAATGGCATGGCATCCTGTTGGCAATCACCCTGGGATGGATGGCGCTTGCCACGGGGATGCACTGCCTTCAGGGACAATGCGCTTTCTTCGATCTGGCGGTGTTCCTCTACATGGGTGTAGTCTTCGCATTCTATTCCGTGACGCCACTGCCATCCACGAAGCATTGTGCTGTGGCGGGGGGAATCCTTCTGGGGCTGACATTGGCGGGATACCTTGCCACAAAATGCGTGGATGTGCGCGGGACCTGCCTGGAACGACTGCTCTATTTTGACAAGCATTTCGCTCTTCTGGAACCCAATGCCCTGGTTACCCGATACCAATTCCTGACCACGAATCCAAATCTCCTGGGTGGCGCGTATCTCCTGCCCGCGTTGCTTCTCCTTCCCACTCTGCAAGAGGCACTGCAAAAACGCTCCTGGCGGTCGCTGGCAGTCGCGGTTCTCTTGACCCTTTTGGGAATTCTGCCGTTGTTGGGCACGGCCTCCAAGATGTCCGTCATGACCTTCGGTTTGCTGGCAGGGGCATACGCGTCCATTCCATTCCTGGCGCCTATCCGCCCACGCATCCTTGCCACAATTGCGGTGGCGGCATTCGGCTTGCTCTGTCTGACTACGGTGCTTTTCCAGACGTATCCCGCTTTGCAGGAGGCACCCTGGGTGGATTTCTCCAAACGGGGGAATTACTCCGTCCACCAGGAAATCTACGGGGAGATCCTCTGTGACAGCGGTGTCGGAGGGAAGCTCTTCGGTCATTCGCCCCAGGAGTTGCACGAACTCTATCCCAAGTATGCCGACGAAAGCCATATCCGCGAAATTCTGGAGCCATACGGCTTTGGGCAGGACGCGCCGCTCTACTGCACCTTCATGGATCCCCACAACGAATACCTGAATACCGCCTCATTCTTCGGTGTCCCCGCATTGCTGGCGATGCTGGCATTCCTGGGGATGCTCCTGGTTTATGCCGTCAAGAGTCGCGATTTGTCTGCCGCACTCATGCTCCTGGGGGTATTCTTCTGCTTCTTCTGGGAGGATGCGGCCTCAAAGCGCTCCCTTTGGATTGCGCTGGGAATTGTCGCTTCCCGACTGATTCCGCGAAAAGGATTTACGGGAGATGGAATACGGTAGAGTCTCAGAAGATTATATTTAGTCTCCATGAAGAAAAAGAATAACATCTATACTGGTATTGAACTGGGGAGTGACATGATCCGTGTGGTCGTGGCCTCTTTCCGGGACCCCGAACGCGGGGATAGCGATTTGATTATCCGTGGTTTCGCAGAAGTCCCATCCCTGAAAATTTTGAAAGACGAGCCCGTGAATCCGAATATCGTGGAGGAGCAGCTTCGTCTGGCGCTGGGGACTGCCTGGGAGATGGCGGGGATTGAGGGCGAGAAGAGTGTCATCTCATTGGCGTTTTCCGGCAACTACATTCGCCAGCAGGTCGTGGAAGCCACGGTCGATGTGGATTTGAGTGTGGCGATTTCCGAAGAAGATTGCGAGGAAGTCGCGAATGCCGCCAGTCTCAAGGCGATTACCATGCTTGATCCAGATGCCCGGGAGGCCTCCAGTGCTCTCTCGATGCTCAATAAGCGCTTCCGTGTGGGCAATGGCACGTATTTCTTCAATCCCGTGGGGCAGTATTCCGAAAAATTGACCATCGAATCCATTTTCTTCCCCATGGATGTGCCCCGATACAACAGAATTGTCATGTTGCTTTGTTCGGTATTGCCGGGGCTTCAGAATTTCCAGCAAGTCTATGCTCCCGTGGCGGTTACCAGCGCAATTCTTCAGCCGACGGTTGCCGACGAACCCCAGGGGCTTGTCGTGGATTTGGGGGCAGGCATGACCTCCTACGCCATTCCCTCTCGGTGGGGATTCGCGGCTTGTGGACAACTTGCGGTGGGGACGGATCATTTGGCCAACGACCTCTCCATTGCGTTTTCGCTGAAGATTGAGACTGCAAAGAAAATCGTCCATGACCTGACTTCATTGAACCTCACGATTGTGGCGACGAATGACGGTGATGCGCGTCGTTTTTCCGTGATGGAGAAGGGCACGGAGAATCCGCCGAAAGAGATTCCCGCCTCTGAGATTGAGGCAGTTTTGGAAGCCCGCATGAAAGAGGTCTTCCAGATTATCAAACAGCGTCTGATTGACCAGGACGTCTATCAATGGGTAGGCAATGAAATTCTCCTGACTGGCGTCGGAGCGACCTTGCCACGCATTACCGAATTGGCGAGCAGCGTCTTGGGGCGTCGTGTGCGTGTCGCCATGCCCTACCAGGTGATTGGGTGTGCGGGGTTCCAGCTGGATCCGCGCTTTACCATGGTCTTGGGGTTGCTCCGCGCGGCCTGTGTGGAAGAAAGAATCCGGGAAGAACGGGAAGCCCTCTCTGGCGGATTCCTGGGAAAGATCAAGAATTGGTTTACTGTCGCATCGGATTGCTAGGCTATGGACAACCCTACAGAATATCTTATTTTGGGAATTGGCACTGCGGGTGCCCGTGCGGCATTTTATCTCTATCAGCGCGGATTTCTGAAGAATATCCGTCTTGTGGCGGTGGACTCGGATGCGGATGAACTCTCGACGCTCCCCACTCTCCAGCGGATACAAGTGCCTTTCCCCCCTGCGGTCCCCGTGGGCGCCCAGGCAGAACAGGCCTGCGCGGCGTTGAATGAGAATCTGGAGAAGTTGCTTCCCCAGACAAAGATGGTGGTTGTCGTAGTGGGATTGGGTGGCGCGACGGGTAATTTCTATACCCAGGCCGCATTGCAGTTCGCGCATTCCAAGGATGTCCCCGCGGTCACCTTTGCGGCGTTGCCCCATGCCTTTGCGATGGAGGACGTCCAGAATAGCGCTTCCCAGACACTGGACATCCTTCGTGCACAACACTTCGATGTGCTGGCGTTGGATGGAGTGAAATTCGGGCGCTTCTTTCCTGATACGCACCAGGAGATGGCATACATCCAGACGGTGCGGTGGCTGGCCAATACGGTCATCGGCTACCTGACGCCATTGACGAGCTTCCAGGAGGAGAATAGCCCAGCGGCAATGGAATCGGTAGGGCGGAGAAAGACCATGGAATTCGACGATCTACCCCTGGGAATCTTCGCGGGCACCTATCATGACAATCTTGAGCAGCAGAATTTGGATATCCCTACGTATTTGCGCATAAAACAGGATGCTTCATCCGAACAAAACTAAGGAAAAACGAACCATGAACACTGAAAAATCTCTCGAACAGCTGGCGGCGCTTTCCCGTCAGTATGGTGCAGATCCCGATTATGTCTTCCTGGGTGGTGGCAACACCTCCTTCAAGACCGAGAAAGAGCTTTTCATCAAGCCCTCTGGTGTCGCATTGGCCACCATCCAGCCCAATCAGTTCTTGCAGTTGGATCGCGAGTCCCTCCGCACGATTTTCACCGTGGCGCCGACGGTTCCCGCCGAAGTCCGTGAAGAAGTCGTGAAGAATCTCCAGTTGGCCTCCGTTCGTCCCCTGGGTAGCGGCCGTCCTTCCGTGGAGGCACCTGTCCACGAGGTAATCAAATACAAGTTCATTGTTCACACCCATCCCGCATTGGTGAATGGTCTGACCTGCGCCAAGAAGGGTAAGGCGGCAGCGGCGAAGCTCTTCCCCCAGGCGATTTGGCTGGATTACTGCAATCCCGGCAGCACCCTGGCTTTCACGGTGAAGGCGGCCCTGGATGCCGCAGAGAAGAAGACCGGCGCGCAGCCCCATGTGATTTTCCTGCAGAAGCACGGCGTCTTCATTGGTGCGGATAGTGCCAAGGAAGTGGCGAAGATCTACAGCGATGTGATGGCGACGCTGAAGGCCGCCTACAAGGCCGCCAAGGTCTCCGTCGCCGACGTGGATTTGGGGACTGCCGCTGACGCGGATATCCTGGAGAGCGCCCCCGCCTTGCGCACCCTGCTGGCGGACGAGAATGGCAACCGCGCCATCGTCCACTGCGTGGGCAATTCTCCCGCGTATGGTGGTCCTCTCACCCCCGACCACATCGTCTATGCGAAATCCTACGCCTTCCGTGGGGAGCCCACTGCCGAAGCCATTGCGGCATTCAAGAAGAAGTACGGCTATCTGCCCAAGGTTGTGGAGGTCCCCGGTAAGGCCCTCTACACAGTGGGCGCAACCCTGAGTGATGCCCAGTCCACTGCGATTGCGTTGGCGAATGCCAAGAAGATCGAGGCATTGACTGCGGCATTTGGTGGCGTGAACTACCTGACCAAGACGGAATACTCCTTCATTGAGAATTGGGAAGTGGAGTCCTACCGCCGTTCTGTCAGCGGTGGTTCCAAGGCGACCCGTCTTCAGAACCGCATCTGCGTGGTCACTGGTGGCGCACAGGGCTTCGGTCTTGGTATCGCCCAGCACCTGATTGGCGAGGGCGGCACCATGGTCCTGGCCGACATGAACTTTGATGGCGCCGACAAGGCTGCCCAGGAACTCAACGCCCAGTATGGCAAGAACCGCGCATTCGCCGTTGCGGTGAATGTGGCTGACGAGGACTCCGTGGCCGCCATGGTCGCCTCCATCGTTCGTAACGTGGGTGGCATCGACCTCTTCGTGAACAACGCGGGCGTGGTCCGTTCCGGCTCCGTGATGGAATTGAGCCTGAAGGACTTCAACTTCGTCACCAACATCAACTACCTGGGCTACTTCCTCTGCTGCAAGTATGCCGCCAAGGTCATGGCCAAGCAGATGACCTCCCCTGACAGCCCCTGGACGGACATTGTTCAGGTCAACTCCAAGAGCGGTCTGGAAGGCTCCAACAAGAATGGCGCCTACGCGGGTTCCAAGTTCGGTGGCATCGGTCTGACTCAGTCCTTCGCCAAGGAATTGGTCACCAGCCACATCAAGGTCAACTCCGTTTGCCCTGGCAACTATTTGGACGGTCCTCTCTGGAGCGACCCCGTCAAGGGCCTTTTCGTCCAGTATCTGAATGCTGGCAAGGTTCCTGGTGCCACCTGCGTGGAGGACGTCCGCGAGTTCTACATGTCGAAGGTTCCGATGCACCGCGGTTGCCTGCCTTCCGACGTGGCGCGTGCCATCCTCTACTGCGTTGAGCAGGACTACGAGACTGGCCAGGCCATCCCCGTCACTGGCGGCCAGAACATGCTCCACGCATAGTTTCTTCGCCCTAAAGGGCTCACACAGAACGGAAGGGACTTCCAACCTTCCGGGGAAAAAACACCACAGGGACCGAAGGGGCATCTGCCTTTTCGGTCCCCAATTCTTGTAAGTATGTCTCCCACAACCCAACCCAAGTCGGAGCATAATCTCCAGCGTGTCCTCGCCCAGATGAAACACTGGGGCGCGGATTTTCATCGTACCATCGGCGAGGAGTGGTCCAATTTCGGGACACACTTCGCAGGAGTGGTCTTCAGTATCTTCGCACTGACTTTCATGTGCGTGAAGACTGCGGAGACTGGCGATGCACGAAAAATTGTCAGTGCGGCAATCTATGGCACCACGCTGCTGGTGCTCTATACTGCCTCGTCACTCTATCACCTGGTTTCCAAGTGGCGGGTGAAGGCGTTTCTCCAGTCCTTCGACCATATCTCCATCTATCTTCTTATCGCGGGAAGCTATACGCCTTTCGCACTGGTCGCCCTGCGAAATACACCATTGGGCATTTGGGTGCTGGTCATCACATGGGTGCTGGCACTCTGCGGAATTCTCTCCGAAATTTTTGTACGCCCACGCAAAGAATGGCTCGCCATGCTCATTACGATTTCCATGGGATGGGAGCTGCTCTTCTTTTTCGGTACACTCATGAAGTCTCTGAATATGCTGGGATTCGTTATGCTGGTTTTCGGCGGAGGACTCTACACGGGCGGGGCAATATTCTATGCCTTCGACCGCGTGCCATATATGCATACCGTCTGGCATTGCTTCGTCTTGGCCGCATCCATTTGCCATTGGGTAGCGATCCAATTCGGGGTGTTCTGATTTTATACTGGCTTTTGCAGGATGCACTGTTTGACAGAATAAATCGTAGTTCTTTCTCGTAAAGGGAGTGGTGTCATACAAATGCTTCCTGGGGATAACTGACAAAAGTTTATCAAAAAAGAACATTCTCTCAATGCAAACGAAAAGAACATTATAGTATCGCCGTTACTTTGGAAATTTTCACTGCGAGGTAAGCTCATGGAAGACGCAATACACATTGTTATTGACACAGACGAAAATTATGCCGATTTTGCCTTGATTGTGATAAATTCTATCGTGCATAATCATCCCGTAACAGGAAAGAAGCTGTGTTTTCATATTTTTACGAATAAACTGAGCGAGGAAACTCGGAGGCGCTTTTTTACGTATAACTCTTCCAGAGTGGAGGTGGAAGAACAGGTAGTTGATTGCGAGAGATTCAAAAAACGTTGGGATGGGGTTTGCAGTCCAATGTATTTTCGATTAGAATTGCCGGAATTGTTGCCCGAAGTTTCGCGCGTTATTTATTTGGATTGCGATGTGATTGTCCTGGATGATATTGAAAAACTATGGCAAGTGGATTTACAAGGGAAAGCTATCGCGGCGGCAGGTGATCGAGCTGGCCTTCAAGAAAAACGAAAACACTATAATGCGGAGGGAATTATGTTTAATTCTGGCGTCATGATTATGGATTTGTCAATGTGGCGTCGGGAAAACCACGTCGAAGGACTCGTTAAATATTGGAAAGAGAATCGCGATTCCATGCATTTTGCTGACCAAGGACTTCTCAATGCGTATTTCGGGACAGCATACACCATGTTGGACCAGCGCTGGAATATCATCAATTCCGTCTATCGGAATCCCACTGTTCCAGGTATGTATTCGGACGAAGAAGTCACAGAAGCCATTCGAAACCCAGGAATTGTCCATTTTACAGGGCACCATAAACCCTGGAAGTTCTTCAAGAGGTTCCACCATCCATACGGGTATACATTCTGCCTCTGTGCATTGGATACGCCTATTGGGTTCTGGAAAAAAGTAAAGCTCTGGTTGAAGTTACATTTGAATGGCCGATTCGTGGATTCCCCCAAAAAGGTTCCTTGGGGAAAGAAGGACATCAAGAAAATCCGTTGGTGATTCCTCTTTTTTCTCCTGGGCATGAATGATCGATTGGAAAGGGTCTGAACGGCTATTTCCAATTGCGTCCTGGAATTCGGTATTTTTTGGAGGCCAGTTTGCGTTTTCCTAGAAATCCCTTGAGGCGATTTTTCTTTTTGTTCCACCAAGCCTCTAGGGATTCAAAGAGTTCTCCCCTGTAGGGCTGTATTGTGAGAAGCTCTTCTCTTGAGGGAATACCGGCTTCTTGTTTTGGAAGAAATCCATCGGGAGTGCAGAAAAAACGATCTGCCAATAGGATTTCTTTGGGGAAATTGGGGAATTTCCGTTTAAAGAAATGCATATAGACGAACGAGTCGGTCTTTATCGTGCCATCATTGTCTATATATGCTCTGAAGATTTCCCCGTTTTCCCAGTAAAAGACCTGGTGGGGATAGTCTTTGGGAGGTATCTCATATTTTGGGTTTGTGCGGTTAACAAAACGAAAACGATGATTATGTGGGGAGGGACTGATAAACTCGATGTCTCGCAGGAATGGGAAATGTAAACGCATATAGATGTTGTAAATGCCAGGCCACTCGTCGAAAGCAAATCCCAAAGGTATTGTCAAAACATCATGCTGACTGCATTTGGCGTCTGGCAATTCCCAGCGCCGGTTGACTTCATCCGTATTGCGGAAGAAAGACAAATGGCCCAATGGGTAGATTTTGTCGTAGGTATTCAATCGCTCTTCTGTCAAGAAACGCCGAATATCTCCAAAGATCATATCGGTATCACAGTGTCCCCAAAAGTCGTATTCCTGGATTAACTCCTGAAACAGGATACCATACATAGGTTTGTAGTCACAGAGTTTGTAGGGATGAGGGATAATTGCATTCGGCGATAAACGCTCTTTTGCAAGTTTCTCAATATCCGCAAGCGTGGTACGGACAACACGCAGGTTTACGGGTAGCTCCTGTTCGAGTGGTTGGTCCGTAATATAGAAGAATTGAATCGTGGGGTTTGTAGCTATAGATTTCAACCATAGTGGTAAATAATTCAAAGGTGAACCACCAAACCAACACGTGATTACGGCAATTTTTTTCATAAAGTAAGGCCAGAAGAAAAGAGAATGCAACACAAATTATCTTCACAGCCGTCCCATAATTTTA
>DCIO01000102.1 GCA_002315885.1 Lentisphaeria bacterium UBA1724 | reverse complement strand
TAGTTGGTCTGGTGGGCGTGGGGGCCTTCGGGTGTAGTCTACGGGAATTGGCGGAAAGCCGTGGCTGCCAGGTGTTGTTGTGCGATCCGCCGAAGAGTTTTTCCCAGGCGGAAGAGCTAGGGGAGGGCTTCTTTGCGTTGTGGGGCAATGGCATGGGCGGTTGTGAATTGACGGGGCAGGGCATGGATACCTACCTGCCGCTGAATTCCCTGGCGCGTGCATCAGTCATTGCCATTCAGGTGCCGTTGACGACTGACGGGGCGAATCCTACGGTGGGGCTTATTACGCGGGATTTCCTGGCACGCTGTAGCGAAGATGTGTGGATTTTCTGTTTTTCTTGCCGTGATGTGATTGCTCCCGAGGTGCAGTCGGATCCGCGGATTTTCTACGTCGAAAACGAATCATAACCCCTTTTTCGCCATGGGCGCTTTTCACAAAAAACTCAATCGAAGTGCAGGCATACCCTGGATGGTATGGCCGATTCTGTGCATCATGCTGGTGTTGTTGGTGGGGGCGGTGGTTTTTCTCCTGAAGCATCCTAGTCCCTTTGATGTTCAGCAGTGCCTGGATATGACCTGGGCGATTCTCAAGACGGAAAAACTGAGCTTCCTGACTACTCAGCGCCAGGAGTGGCAGGCGAATATCAATTCCTCTAAGGCCGCCTGGTTCGGCGTGGAAGAATCCCACGGCAGTATCATGGCGGATATCTATTATGGCTTCGATATGTCGGCGCTTTCCGAGGAAGATGTGGTTGTAGAAGAGGATGGCACTGTGGTCATACACTTTCCCGCACCGCAGATTCTCACGCTCTCCCTGCGTCCCGAGACATACGACGCCGTCACCAAACGCACGGGGTTCATGAAACTGAAGACCATGCTGGACGATGGCGACGAAGAGGCAAAGAGCCGCTTGCAGTCTTTGAAACGGGATGTGCTGATGGATATGCTCCAAAATCAGCATTTCAATTTTGATGAACTGCAGGAGGGCATCCAGCAATTCCTTGGACCGATCTTCGACAAGCAGGGAATTCCATATCGTATTGAATTCCCTGACCGCGCCCCAAGCAACGCCGTCCTGAATTATCTCAAAAACAATACCTGATGGCTGGTTTCGGTGGTTTCGCCGCCTCGCCCCTCGTTTCGCTGACTAGCGCCCGCTACACGAGGGGCTGCACCTATAATATCCACCTTTCCGCACCTGCGGCGGTTCCGATTTTCTGGTGAAAACAGTACAAAATAAAGAACCCCGCTCGTCATTTTGACTGACAAGCGGGGTCGAAGATGGTACCGGGCATAGGACTCGGACCTATGACACGTGGATTATGATTCCACTGCTCTACCAACTGAGCTAGCCCGGCATCGGGAACGGGTGTTAAAATAATGCCCTCTTTTTATTTTTCAAGCTGACTGCCTGAATTTTTCTAGAAAACTCCGCGATGAAGTCTTTTCTTGGGGAAATCCCTACCGATTTCTTGGGAAAGATATATATTATTCATATATCTTTTTGTTATGCCGTTAAGCGATAGGAGATTGACCATGGAAAGAACCACAGCAAAAGTATTCATGTGCGGCACCTCCCAGGCGGTGCGCATTCCCCAGGAATTCCGCTTCCAGACAGCGGAAGTCACCATTGTTCGGCAAGGGGATAGTCTCCTTCTTACTCCGAAGTCCCCTACGACTCCCTGGAGTGAATTCTTCAAGGAGCCCATCTGTGAGGATTTTGATTTGAGCGATGCGAAGTTCAGCGATTTTCCGAAGAAGGAGCTCTTCTAATGCCACACCATCATCTGTTTATGCTGGATACGGATATGTGCAGTTATATCTTCCGATGCTCCTATCCGCAGATGCTCCACCACCTGGAGGCACATGATGGCGCACTCTGCATTTCCTCTGTCACCGCATACGAATTGCTATTTGGCGGTTTCAAGAAAAACTCCCCCAAACTCCTCAAGTGGATTCATCTGTTCCTGCATAATGTCCAGGTCGTGGAGTGGGATCAGGCCGTGGCGCAGAAATGCGCATGTCTTAGGGCACAGCTGGAAAAGAAGGGCGTCTGCGTTGCGCTAGACGACCTGATGATTGCCGCCACTGCGCTTACTGTCAACGCCACCCTGGTCACCAACAACACGCGGCATTTTCAGAAAATCCCCGGTCTGCTACTGGAAAATTGGACTGCTGACGAAGAGAATTAACTGCGTTACCGACAATCCGGGGGAGTAAATTGCTACGGGACGGTGTAGTGGCTGTAAATTATCTTAACGACAGAGAGGTTCCGATTTTTTTCCAATGCCATGAAGATTTTTGATTCCCATACCCACGTCTATCCCGACAAGATACACAAGCGCGCCATTGAGCACTTGGTGGAGAAGTCCATTGGTTTGCCTGCATTCACCGATGGCTCTCAGATTGACCAGGAGCGTGTGATGCTGGAGGCGGGGTTTGACGGCTGCCTGAATTGTCCCGTGGCGACCAACGCCCACCAGATGCGGTCCATGAATGACTGGGTGGCCAGTTGGAACCGCTGGCCCCATCTTTCCCTGGGGGGGCTCTATCCCGACGCCCCCATGGAAGAGGTTCTGGCGGAATGCGACCGCATCAAGAAACTGGGGCTGTTGGGAGTGAAATTCCATCCCGAGTACCAGGGATTTTCTCCTTTGGATGAACGGATCTATCCCATGTGGGAACGGCTGGCGGAACTGGAGTTGCCCGTGCTCTTCCACGCGGGAAGCGACGTGGGGTTCCTGGGACAGCCACGGCACTCCTGCCCCGCGGATTTTGCGCGATTGGCGGAGCGTTTTCCCACGCTGACCATCATCTGCGCTCACATGGGCGGTTGGCGGAATTGGGATGAGGTGGAGACGGATCTCTGCGGAGCGCCTGTCTATCTGGATACATCCTTCTCCAAGGGCTGGATGACAGATCAGTCGCAATTCGAGCGCATCATCCGCAAGCACGGCGTGGAGCGGGTGCTCTTTGGCACTGATTCTCCCTGGACGCCGCTGGCGCAGGGCGTCCGTGAAGTGGAAGAGACCTGCCTTTCCGAGGCGGAAAAGCAGGCAATTTTCTACGACAACGCGGCGAAGATCTTCCCCTTGCCACCCCGTAGCTGAAAATTCTTGTGTCCCTTGTGTCCCTTATGACCAAATACGAGCTACTTACATTGTCGGATGAGGAGCTGGTGAAGCAGTGTCGTTTTGAGGCTCGTCGTGGCACGGGGCCTGGTGGTCAGAAGCGGAATAAGACCTCCACGGCGGCGCGTGTGACCCACGAGGCCACGGGACTTACTGCCACGGATGACGTGACTCGCTCTCAGCACCAGAATCTGGCACACGCGCTCTTCAAGCTGCGCTGCGAAATCGCCGTGAAGATGGCGCGTGTGGAGGACGAGGCAATTCCCGAGATCCCGCTGGATCCCACGCCAAAGAGTGGCACGGCGCGTTTTGCACTGTGGCTGGCGCGGATTTTCGATGCCTTCCAGGCGCACGGTTTCCAGCTGTCCGAAAGTGCGGCTTCCCTGGGGCTGAGTGGATCCCAGTTGACGCGGATGCTTGCCAAGGACGACCTGGCTTGGCAGAAGCTGGCAGAGGCCCGCCAGAGGTTGCAATTGCCACCTCTGCATAAATAGTCCACAAAATACATAAAGAGATGAGTACGATTGATTTAGCGCGTGCGGCGAAGACCGCGTCCATTCCCTTGTCGGATACCACCCTGGAGCAGCGCAACTGTGGATTGCTAGCCATGGCGGAGGCGTTGGTGGCGCGGAAGGCGGAAATCCTTTCTGCCAACGAGACGGACATGGCGAATGCGGGAGAGCTCTCGGAGGCCCTGCGGAGCCGTCTGGGCTTCGGTGACAAGAAGCTCGCCGACGTGGTGGCGGGACTGAAGGCTCTGGCGGGATTGCCGGATCCATTGGGGCGCGTCATGACGCGGACGGAATTGGCGGAGGGGCTGCAGCTGCGTCGTGTGAGTTGTCCCATTGGTGTCATCGGCATCATCTTTGAGGCTCGTCCGGATGCGTTGGTGCAGATTTCTTCCTTGTGCCTGAAGAGTGGCAACGCGGTGTTGTTGAAAGGCGGCAGCGAGGCCTTGCACACGAACCGCATTCTGGCGGAGGTCATACGCGATGCCACGGTTTCCGTGGGGTTGCCTGGGGATTGGATACAGTTGCTGGAGACCCGTGAGGAAGTCAACGGCATGCTTCAGTTGAATGAGTTCATCGACTTGATTGTGCCCCGTGGCTCCAATTCCTTTGTGAAATACATCATGGAGCATACCACGATACCCGTGTTGGGGCACTCCGCAGGCATCTGCCACCTATATTTGGATGTCCAGGCGGATCCTGTCATGGCGGCGACTATCGCCGTGGATGCCAAGACACAGGCACCCGCTACATGCAACACCATCGAGACCATGCTGGTCCACAAGGACGCCGCACCCGCGCTTCTGCCCGTGGTCTGCCAGGCATTGAAGAACGCCGGGGTGGAATTGCGGGGTGACGAGGCCACTCGGGCTATTGTGCCCGATATGAAGCCCGCCACCGAGGAAGACTGGTCCACGGAGTATCTCTCTTTGGTTCTCTCCATCAAGGTGGTGGCGGATATCCAGGAGGCAATCGACCACATTAATCGCTTCGGTTCTCATCATACCGACGCCATCGTCACCAGGGATGCCGCCGCCGCGGCGCTCTTCCAGAAGCGTGTGGATTCCGCGGATGTCTTCTGGAATGCCTCCACGCGTTTTGCGGACGGCTTCCGTTTTGGGTTGGGCGCGGAGGTGGGTATCTCTACTTCCAAAATCCACTCCCGTGGTCCCGTGGGACTGGAAGGGTTGACCATCTACAAGTGGCTCCTGGAAGGGCAGGGCGATACGGTGGCACCATTCGCCAAGGGCGAAAGAAAGTTTAGCCATAAAAATACTTCGCGCTAAAGCGCTCACACAGAACAGAAGGGTTTCTAATTTTTACGAGTTTCTTATTTCCCTATGCGTGCATTCACTCGAAACGAAATTCTCCGATATGAGACAGGCGACCGCAGTGGGTATATCCCCGCGTGCGGCAAGAAGGATATCCCCTTTTCGGTGACGGCCGCCGAGGGACCTGTCTCCCACTGCATTCGGCTGGTGGGCGAGACGGACTACTACTGGCGCTGGCGGACGGAGTGGGGCGCCCCCTACGCGATTGCCATGGGGATTGACGACGCGCTGACTACCCAGGACACCTACGGCGAACGCTATGCCTTGCAATTCCCCTGTAATGGGGAGGATGCGCCACGCAACGCCTATCTGAAATTCTACCAGAGTGATTTCAAGCCCGGGGAGAAGTACACCTTCGCCATTGCGGCCAAGGCGGAGGAATTCCATCGTGGCTCCAGTGCAGAGATGGTCTTGGAACTCTACTATGCCAAAGAGGGCCGCCATCCCAATGACGTCTTTGACGCGCCAGATCAGCTGGTCACCATCGATTTCCCTGAGGGAAGTTACGACTGGACGGTACTTTCAAAGGAATTCACCATGCCTCAGAATGCGGTGTGTGGGATTTTGCGTATGGGGGTGCGGGGCTGCACGGGCAAACTGAAGGTGGGGTCCCCGCGGTTGAGTGTTCCTGGCGGCGAAAGCATTGTCCCGCCATTGGCGCCCACCCAGGACCGCCGTCCCCAATTCAACTATTTGGGTGAGAATCTCTCCCGCAGGGATTGGCTGGAATGCGCTTTGTTGATTGACGGCAAGGAAGTCTGGCGTGGCGAGCGCTATTCTTCCATTGTGCGACGGGCGGAATATTCCTTCAATGTGGGGACAATTCCGCCTGGGGACCATACCCTGACTCTTCAGCTCTTGGACGACTATGCCACCGCGGTGGGCTTCGTGCTGCAGGGAGTGGAAGTCCACGAATTCGGCGCACATGACTTTGAGCTCATTGGCGCTCCCGAGACGGCCCAGGAGGGTGAGCCCTATACTGCATTGATTCGGACCAACCAGGCGAATGTGTCCCTTCGTGCGGATGGGCGGGAGTTTCTTTTTGCGGAGGCGGGGCTCCATGCGGTGGAGTTCGCGCCGCTGTCGGAAGAACGCCATCATGCCGTCATCGTCTCCGCCACCCACCAGGACGGCTTCCAGGTGGAGCGGGTGGGAAAGCCAGAACGGCCGATTCTACTGGGGACGGGTGACTTCGTCTACATCCCTCATACCCAGGAGGACATGGAACGCTACCTGGAGTGGTATGTGGGAAACCGCATCGGGAACTGCATCTGCTTCCGGCACTCCTATCGCTGGGGTGGGAGCCGCGGCATGAATGCGCAAATGTGGAAAAAGACTATCCCCCTGCTGAATGCACTGCGGCTGCACTATACCGTGATGGTGGATGGACGGGAGGTCCCGGGAATGAATTCCACACCTACCGAAGATATTCTCCAAGGACCGTACTATCTGGGACGGCGCTCCCACGAAAACGACGGCTCGCTGTGCTATTGGGCGAATTGTCTTTGGGGGACGGACGAGTTCCGGGAGCCCTACGGGGACATCCTCTCCCGTGGGGTGAATGCGGGTGGCATCCAGCCCCATGTGCGTCCCAAGCGCACCGCTTCTGGGAAGACCTGGTGGTTCTTCGATCCCGACAAAGCTCAGGACATGAAGGAGGCCGCGGAGTATTTTGTGGAGAATTTGAAAGACGCGAAGGGGCAGTCCACCCGCCACTCGGGGCCTTCCGCACTCTTCCGGTATTTCTTCCAGGCGGGATATGATTGCCTGCTGGCGGAGCAGATGTATGGCCCCGAGGAGGTGATTCTCTCTTCGTTGCGTGGTGCCTCCACCGCATACGGCAAGAAGGATTTCGGTACGCACCTGGCGGTGCAGTGGAGTTCGGAGCCCCTGGATTGCCAGGAGCACGCGGACCGGTATTTCCTGTCGCTGGCCACTAGCTACATGAATGGCGCCACGGATATCAACACCGAAGAAGGCCTCTGGCGTATGGAGTCCAACTACGCCGACCACGACCGCTTCAGCCACAACTGCGTCATCCACCGACAGGCAAATGACCGCTTCCGGAAATTCCTGGAACGCCATCCGCGACACGGGCGGATTGTGGTGCCGAATGCACTGATCCAGGGGCGCTATGACGGCTGGCGGTGCTTCGGGCGGGAGAATCTCTGGCGGAACCACGGCGAACAGTGGACCTTCGGCAAGGCCGAGGAGTCCTTTGATTTGCTGTCCACATTCTACCCACGGAATGTTCTGAACAGCATCTACGTTGTGCCTTGTCCCAACGAACCCCAGGGGTGGTATTCGGGGACGCCCTTCGGCTATGCGGACCTGACGCCCTGGGAGGTCGACTGGACGCGTTATCCCGCGGTGGCCATGATGGGCTGGCATACCTACCAGGCTGGGGATGCCCAGAAGATGCTGGAGTATGTGAAGCAGGGCGGGCGGTTGCTGCTTTGCCGACGCCATCTGAATACCGCGCTGAAGCATACCGCGGCGCCTGTCTATCCCGCGGATGAGCCCGCGTTGACGGAGTTGCTGGGAGATGATTGGCGTCAGGATGGCGCCATGCGCTTGCGGAAAATCGGCCAAGGCGTGGTGCGGTATTTCCCCTGCGATTTGTGGCCTGCGGAAGAGCCCCTGCGACAGGAGTATCTGGTTGCCCTGAAGGACCAGGCGCGGGAGGTCACCTCGGTGGAGGAAGCCAAGGGATGGATCCGCGCCAACGAGGATGTGGAATTCGCCGCCTACGAACTACCTGATGGTACACGACAATTCTATCTCCTGAATATCCGCTGGTGGGACCGGAAGGACGCCACCGTGACACTGGTGAAAGGGGGCAAAAACACCGAAATCGTCGTGCCGTTCGGGGAAATCATCAGTCTGTAGGACGGATAGGACGGATAGGACGGATAGGACGGATAGGACGGGTAGGACGGGTAGGACGGGTAGGACGGATAGGACGGATAGGACGGATAGGACGGATAGGACGGATAGGACGGATAGGACGGATAATCAATCCGTGGAGCCTTGTTTCATTTCCTTTCGGACCACGTGATAGGATGGCCAGTATCCAGGAGATGGGTAGCTCCACATGATCGCGGTTTAATTATTTTCTGTGTCGTTGTTCTAGTTCTGCGTGGATTTCTGCCATTCGTTGTTTCGAGAGTGGGTAGAAGCAGAAGATGAGGATAATCCCCAGTGAGCCCAGAATCGGCAGAAGGATGTAAAGCGACTTCAGCTTGAGGAATACCGACTCATCCAAACCGCCCTGTGCCAGTTTCTGTGGGTCGTATCCGCAGAATTTTAGTGCCAGTCCGGTGGTGACTCCGCAGAGTGCATTGCAAGCCTTTTGGGTGAAAGTCCGGAAGGCGCTCATCATGCCTTCGGAGCGTTGTCCCGTGAGGTATTCCTCGTATTCGCAGACATCGGAGCACATGGAATCCAGCATGAGGCCGCTTCCCTGGGAGGAAATCCAGACCAGTGCCAGGCTGAAGAGGTGCAGGAAGGGATATTGGGGGATGTATGTCCAGATGAGGCTGAAATAGCCCAGGATGGTCACGGAGGTGCCGATGATGAAGCCTTTGCGCTTGCCGATGCGTTGTGCTAGCCTGGTCATGGTGAAGAGACTGACGACACTGATGATGGCCCCGGCGAACCAGGAATAGAGCGTGATGTTGGCATTGAGTTGCTCGCTTCCTCCGCAGATATAATGCAGTGTGACGAGTCCGGCTGCCCCTGAGACGGCGGCCCCCAGGGCGATGGTCGCAATGAGCCCGAAAATCAATTGCAGGTATGGTCCGTTGTGGACGATGCTCTTCAGAGAAGCGCAGATGGAGATTTTCGGCTGACGCTGGTGGCAGGGATTCTCTTTGCAACAGATGGCGGGCATGATGCCTAGGACAATTACAAACACCCCCGCCACACAGGACATCACGACTGCGCCAGTGCGAATGTCGGGAAAGAGATTTGGGTTGACGCTGAACTTGTAGACGAAAGGCACCAGCGACTGCCCGCAGAGTCCCAGGTAGCGCCTCCAGCAGAGGACATGGGTGCGTTCTTCATAGTCGTCGCTGAGTTCGAAGCCCAGGGCTGTGAACGGGACAATGAAGATAGTATACGCCATGGCGTAGATGCACCCCATGAGGGTGAAGAAGAGGAACGGCCCATTCTGATACCAGGGATTTCCGATGGTGCCCAGGAAAGGCGGCAGCCAATGCAACGGCAAGAGCAATCCGCAGAGAATTGCGCCAATGACAATGAGTGGTCGTCTCCGTCCCCATTTGGAACGGAAATTGTCGGACCAGTTTCCCATGATGGGGTCGGTGATGGCATCAAAGAACCTGGGGATGGCGAGGGCGATGCCAGCCAGGGCGGGGTCCATTTTGAAGAAATCCACATAGATGTACATGTAGAGGAGGCCGACGATATTAAAGGTATAATTGTCGGCCCAACCTCCGCATCCCCATCCAAGCTTTTCTTTCCAGGAGACTCTGTTGACTTTCAATGCTGTGTCCATAATTGCGATGTTTTGGTAAAAAATACCTACGAGCTCTTTTGCCTCAATATACTGCGAGTCGTATGGCTTGCGTTCAATGGCATCTTGATGAATCAGGATTCTGTCGGCTCTTCGACGGCGGGGAAGCCGTCGGTACACTCCTCCTCGACG
>DCIO01000010.1:48444-51365 GCA_002315885.1 Lentisphaeria bacterium UBA1724 | reverse complement strand
TAGTTGGGGCTGGGGGGTATGCCCAGGAGCATGCCAAGGCACTGTTGGCACGGCATGCCCGGAAGGAGCTTGAGTTTTGCGGTGTGGTCATCCGTCCCCAGGACCGTCCCAGCGTCCAGTCCAGCATAGAATTGTTGGAAGGGGCGCAAATTCCCATCTTTCCGGACACGGCGAGCATGTACGCTTCTGTCCAGCCGGATGTGGTTGCATTGCCCATTGCCATTGGCGCCCATTGTCCCTTTGCGGTGGATGCGGTTTCCCGTGGCATCAATGTCATTGTTGAAAAGCCTGCGGCGGGGAGTCTTGCCGAAGTGGACAAGATGAGAGAAGCGGAGGCATCCACGGGCAAATTCATTGCGGTGGGCTTCCAGCACATCTACGCCAAGGATGTCCATCAGCTGAAAGGCATGCTGACCGCGGGGCAATTTGGTCAAGTCCGCAGGATTGCCGTCATGGGTCGTTGGCCTCGTCCGGAGACGTATTATCGTCGGAATGAGTGGGTCTGCAAAGAGCGCGGCGCCAATGGCGAGGCCATTTTTGATTCTCCCATCAACAACGCCTTCGCGCACTACCTGAATCTGGGGTTGTTTTTTGCGGGAAGCGACTTTGAAAAATCCGCCCACGCGTCAGAGATGCAAGCGGAATTATACCGCGCCCGCCAGAACATCGAGACCTTCGATACTTGCGGCGTGCGGCTGAAAACTGCCAATGGCGTAGATATCATCTGCCTGCTGACTCACGCATGCGGCGACAATGTCAACCCGAAACTTCGGCTGGAATGCGACAACGCGGTCATCACCTGGGCGGAGGCCACAAGCTGGAAAGCAGACCTGGCTGACGGGCGTGTCCTGACTCCGGATGTCCCTCCGAGAAATGGCCGAGATGACATGATGGATGCCCTGATTGAAAAGGCGGAGGGCAAAAAGCCTTTCGTCTGCACACTGGACATCGCCAGAGAGCATACCTACGTCATCGAAAATCTGCACAAGTTCTTCCAGCCATCAAATATCCCCGAAGGCAATTTCGTGCTTCATCCCGACAACGGACAATATGTCATTCCGGATATCACCGAAATTTTCAATCGGGGCTTTGAGGAATTCAGACTGCCTTCGGAGTTAGGCGCGCCCTGGTCCCAAAGGAGCAGAGTTATCGCGTTGCTGTAAGAAACCGCTTGTATTCAGTAGTTGAGTGTATGGCGCAACTCACAGGGGGAAATCATCCCCTTTGCAATTCAAAATCCATACAAAAAACAAAACGCTCTGTTTCCTAAGATGGTAGGTATTTTGACCCCGGGTGGGGTCAGTAAACACAGCCCCGGGTAAAAGCCCGTGGTGGGTGGGGGGTAGTTTTTCGGACCCTGGAGGGGACCGTGAAACCATCAATTACCTGCCCTTGCGGGGAACAAAGCAAAACAAAAAAAAGGGAAAAAACAATGGCCGAAGAAAAAAACATTCCACAGGGGGAAAAGATTCCTGCTATTCTAAGCTTTCATGAATACGAAAAGACTGCCGTCGGGCAATGGGGCATCAAGATTGTCTTTTTGCTCATCTTTCTAGGGCTGATTCAACTGCCGCTGTTTTTGGTCTCCAACGAGATTGACAATCGACAGAGCCGTGAGAATCTCGTCACCGAAGAGTTGGCGAAGAAGTGGGGCGGCAATCAAATCGTCACGGCGCCCCTCGTGCAACTGAAGGAGGGCAATTTCATGCGTCCCGAGACGCTGGAAGTCAAAGCCGAGGCAACTCCGCAGATTCGCTACCGCGGCATTTATAGCATCGTGCTATATACCTCGCAGTTGCGTTTTACCGCGACATTTACGGGGACAGAAAATATGGCCTCCCTTCTCATCAAATGCAGCGATCTGGATGGGGTGGCAAGTGCGAAGGTCATGCTGAATGGGAAAGAGCTGGCGTTGCAAGATTGCGACGACTCCAATTACCTGTCATTTGCGTTGCCGGCGGGCATTTCAGGGGAACAGACCTGCAACATCACGCTGGAATTGAAGGGTAGCAAGTCCCTGAAGATCATCCCCGTCGCACGCAGAAACACCATTGACATATCGGGCACCTGGGGCTCTCCGAGTTTCGATGGGAAGACACTGCCCCTTACCCGCGAGGTGCAGAAGGACCACTTCACCGCACAATGGCAATGCGACCACTTTACCCCACAATTCAAGATGGTCACCAATCTCGGTGATTTGAAGGATGAGCAGGCAAACGGCGTCAACTTCATGATGCCAGTCAGTCCATACGTCCAAAGCAATCGACTCCTTCACTACGCGACCCTCTTCGTCAGCATTTTCTTCTTCACGCTGCTGCTGACGGAAAAAATCATCAAGACACAGATGCTGCCATTGCAGTATCTTGTGGCAGCGGGAGCGCCAGTGCTCTTCTACCTGATGGTGCTCGCCTTCTCGGAACAGATGGGTTTCGCCTGCGGATATTGGGTCGCCGCCGCAGTCGTGACAGTGTTGATCGCCTTCTATAGCCACCAGATCTTCGACCGAAAGGGCACCGCATCCATTCTCGGCTTGCTGACACTCGCCGGATACGGTCTGAATTATCTGCTCCTCCAGATGGAAGAGATGGCACTCTTCACCGGCACAATCATCCTGGCGGTGATGCTCGCATTCCTGATGGCTATCACGGGTAAACTCAACCGCAAAAAAGCCTAACCCGCGGTATTTGAAACCAAAGGCAGGGTTCCTAGGCCGACTGTGTCAAGGCGTATCGGACCGTCTCCATGGCGTCCTTGGCATAGTGGTCGGCGCCAATGCGGTCCGCGTAATCCTGCGTAAGAACCGCACCGCCCACGACGACCTTCGCCCAGGGAGCCTGTTTCCGCAATTCCTGGATGGTCTCTTCCATGGCGGGAACGGTGGTGGTCATCAACGCAGAAAGTCCGACAAGCGGCGCATGGTG
>DCIO01000010.1:44824-48261 GCA_002315885.1 Lentisphaeria bacterium UBA1724 | reverse complement strand
TAGCCCTTGACCTTCTCGAATGCGGCCTTGGCGGCTTCCGCACTCATGAGCAACTGGGGCAGAAACGCCCGCTTTTCCTCGAAATTCTTACCCACCACATCCAGCGCGGGAATCAGCTCCTTCTGGACCAACTCCAGGGGGGCGGTGCCCGCGGAAAGCTGCGCCTCCGCCAGGCTAGCGGACTGCTCCTTCAGGCCCTTGATGACCGCATCCTGCAAAGCGCTGGCGCCATCGCTCGCCTGGGGGACCGCGCTTGCGACGGGGGCGCTTCCCGCAACGGGTGCTGCGGTGGCCAGTTGCGGTGCGAAGGTCAGGTATTCCTGGCAATTCGTATCCTGCCCCGCCAGCACGCGGAATGCGTGGTATGCCTTCATCATCTCCAGAGAATTGGGATTCATGATGGCGGCGGAAAGACCATTGCAGAGTGCCATGGCAAAGAAGACGCCATTGACCGCATCGCGGTTTGGCAGGCCGAAGGAGATATTCGAGACTCCCAGGGAAGTATGGCATCCCAACTCCCTGCGGATGCGCCGCAGTGCCTCCAGAGTCGCCAAGCCCGCCTGCTGGTCCGCGGAGACAGTCAGCGCCAGGGTATCGAAGACAATGTCCTTCTTGCCAATGCCGTATATGGCGGCAGTCGCCAGGATCTTCTTGGCGATTTCCACACGGGCATCCGCCGTAGTGGGGATGCCCTGTTCATCCAGGGTCAGCGCCACAACCACGCCGCCGTATTTCTTCACTAGCGGGAAGACTTTCTCCATGACTTCCTGCTTGCCGTTGACGGAGTTCACCATCGCCTTGCCATTGTAGCGACGCAATGCACGTTCCATGGCAATCACATCCGAGGTGTCAATCTGCAAAGGCAGGTTGATGATTGCCTGGAGTTCGCAGACCGCGGTAGTCAGCAATGCGGGCTCGTCTATCTCAGGCAATCCCACATTCACATCCAGGATGTGCACACCCTTCTCCTGCTGCTTCAGCCCCTCGTTCAGGATGTACCCGATGTCATTTTCCACCAGCGCCTGCTTGAAGCGCTTCTTTCCCGTGGGGTTGATGCGCTCACCAATCAAGACGGGCGAGTCACCGAATACCACCGTGGAGGCATAGCTGGAAACCACGGTTTCTTCCTTGGGAACGATGGCCACAGGCGCGGTATTGCGGCTCTTGGCAACCACGCCGCGGATGTATTCGGGAGTGGTGCCACAGCAACCGCCTGCCACACGCACGCCACGGCCAATCATATTCGCAACCGAAACAGAGAATGCCTCCGCATCCACGTCAAAGACAGTCTTGCCATCCACCACCCGGGGCATGCCGGCGTTGGGCTCGAAAATCACAGGGATGGACGCATGGGCCAAATACTCCTCCACCACAGGACGGAGGGCTTCCGGGCCCAACGAACAATTGACGCCGATGGCGTCCGCACCCATGCCCTCCAACAGCGCCACCATGGCGGCGGGGGATGCACCCGTCATGAGCTTTCCGTCCTCGCCGTATGCGTTGGAGACCATCACGGGCAAATCACAATTTTCCTTGACAGCCAGCAATGCCGCTTTGGTCTCGTAGGAGTCATTCATGGTCTCGATGAAGACCAGGTCCACGCCGCAGGAAACACCGATCTTCACCGTTTCGGCAAAGCATGCCACTGCGTCCTCGAAATCGTAATCACCGTAGGGTTTCAGCAGACGCCCTGTAGGACCGATATCCAGCGCCACGAATTTCTGCTGGGTTCCTGTGGAGGTATCCCGCGCGGTCTTTGCGCAATTCACCGCGGCAGGGATGATCTTCAGGAGCTCCTCCCGTGAGAAATGCAGGAGATTCGCGCCGAAGGTGTTGGTGGAGACCACGTTGCTTCCTGCGTCGTAGTAGTCCTTCTGGAGTTTCGTGATGATTTCAGGATGGGTGATATTCCACTCCATGGGTGACTCGCCGGGCTTCAGTCCAGCCGCCTGCAGGAGCGTTCCCATGCCGCCATCCAAATAAACCAGATTCGATTTCAGATATTCACGAAAGTCCATGATATTCAATTTGTTATTCAATTAAGAGATTAAGTCAGTTTTCCGCCATCCATTCATGGATTGCCTGGAAAGTGGCATTGAGGTCATCCAGACAGAGTTCCGCATAGCGGTCCAGATGTGTGGGCTGTGCATTGACGATGACCAGTTTTCCGCCGTGGGAGACAGTCAGTTCGGGAAGCGACGCCACGGGATAGACCACCAGACTGGTTCCCAGCACCAGCGTCAGATCCGCCCTGGCGAAATCCTGGAATGCCCTGTCCAAATCCTGTTCATTCAGTCCCTCGCCGTAGAAGACGATATCGGGCTTGATGACGCCACCGCAACGGGTGCATTTGGGCACCTCGCCCTTCAGGGCAGTATCCAGAATCTCGTAGACGCCGTAGTGGGCGTTGCATTTCCGGCAATGGTTGTGGTTGGCGCTGCCATGGAGTTCCACCACATCCGTGGAGCCCGCGATGGTATGCAGGCGGTCGATGTTCTGGGTGTAGATGGTCTTCAACAGCCCCCTCTGCTCCATTTCGGCCAACGTGGTATGGACGATATTCGGCGCGTATGCGTCATCCGCCTGCACAAAGTATTTGAGACCGTAGAAATACTCGGGATGCTGGTCGAAGACATCGATGGAAAGCACATCCTCGATGCTCATTCCCTGGTATTTCTGGGAATAGAGACCGTTGGCACTGCGGAAATCGGGAATGCCTGACAAGGTAGACACCCCCGCCCCCGTCAGCACCGTGGTCCGCTTGGAAGCCTTCAGGAGGGTAATCAGCGTATCAATCTTCGCGTCACTCATTTGTCATCCCCATGAAATTTGCAGATGTCACCCGCCAGGACGCACTCCGCGCAATGGGGATTGCGGGCGGTGCAGGTATAGCGTCCGTGCAACAGCAGGTAGTGATGGGCGTTGAGGAGGTATTCCGCAGGAGTCTTGGCCTCCAGGGCCTGACTGACTTCCTCGGGGGTATCCGCCACCGCCAAACGGGTGCGGTTCGCCACACGGAAGATGTGGGTATCCACCGCAATGACGGGCACGCCGAAGCCCACATTCAACACCACATTCGCGGTCTTCAATCCCACCCCTGGCAGAGACATGAGCTCCTCGCGGGTAGAAGGCACCTCGCCCCCAAAGTCGTCAATGAGCTTTTGACACAACCCGATGATGGACTTGGATTTATTGCGATACAACCCGATGGATTTGGTGGCCTCCTCCAAAGCGGGAAGCCCCCAATCCAGGAAGTCCTGCGGCGTCTTCTTGGTGGGAAAGAATTGCCGCGTAGCCAGATTCACCGACTTGTCCGTGGCCTGTGCAGAAAGCACCACCGCCACCAGCAGATGGAAGACGCTGTCGAATTCCAACTCGGGCTTGGGGATGATTTTCTCCGCCAGGCGCCGATAGAGTTCCTGGATTTTCGCCTTGGG
>DCIO01000010.1:11616-44699 GCA_002315885.1 Lentisphaeria bacterium UBA1724 | reverse complement strand
TAGGCGATGCCCGCCTGCTGCATGGCGGCGGGGTCGTTGCCGAAGCGGTCCACCAGGCTCTTGAAGCGCTGGGGCACAAAGGAGCCCGAGAGCTTGATGGCCCGCTCAATCTGGTTGCCTTTGGTGATGGGCATGATGCCTGGCAAAACCGGAACCGTGATGCCCGCCTCGCGAATCTTGAAGAGGAAATTGAAGAAGAGGTTGTTGTCGAAGAACATCTGCGTCGTCAGAAAATCGCAGCCCGCGTCCACTTTCTCCTTCAGATGCTGGATATCCTCCTTCTGGGAGGCCGACTCGGGATGGACTTCAGGATAGCAGGCGCCGCCAATGCAGATGCCGGGAGCCATGGACTTGATTTCACGGACCAGCTCCACCGCGTGGTGGTAGCACCACTGGGAACGGTCCAGCGCCTCCAGTTCGGGAGTCAGGTCACCGCGCAGTGCCATGATATTCTCGATGCCCGCGGCCTGGATGTCATGTATCCGCTGGGCGACCGTCTCGCGGGTGGAGGAGACACAGGTCAAATGCGCCAGGGAAGGCACGCCGAAATTCTCCTGCACATGCTTCGCCATGTCCAGGGTGTATGCGCTGGTACCGCCGCCTGCGCCGTAGGTCACACTGATGAAAGATGGCTTCAATGCGGCAATCTTCTCCGTAGCGGCCTTGATGCTCTCAAAGGCAGTGCTGGTCTTCGGAGGAAACACCTCAAAGGAGATGGTGTATTTGTCTTCTTTCAGCAAATTGGAAATCTTCATGGGGATCTCTCCAAACTATCGGCCCAAAGAGGCCTTCTTCACTTCTTCCAGCAAATCCAGGACGGTCACCCCGGCAGAGGCGGCCTTGAAATTCAAGATGACGCGGTGACGCAACACCGGCAGGATCAGCGCCTGGATGTCGTCCCGGGAGACATTCCCCCTGCCCTGCAACATCGCACGGGCTTTCCCCGCCAAAATCAACGCCTGGGAGGCACGGCTGCCCGCGCCCCACTTCACATACTCACGGCAATTCTTCAATGCATCCGCCGCGTTGGGACGGGTCGCATTGCATATCCGAACCGCCTCCTGCACCACACTCTCGGGAGCCACGATGGAACGACAAAGCGACTGTGCCTCCAACAACGCCTGGATGTCCAGGACGGGAGACAGCTGGGGCTCGGCTGCCGCAGTGGTGGCGGCCACCATCTTCGCTTCGTCCGCAGGAGAGAGATAATCCATGACCACATTCAGAAGGAAGCGGTCCAACTGCGCTTCAGGCAACGGGTAGGTGCCTTCCAGTTCCAGCTGATTCTGGGTGGCCAGCACAAAGAAAGGCTGGGGAAGAGGACGGGTGACACCCCCCGAGGTGACCTGCCGCTCGCCCATGGCCTCCAGCAGCGCGGACTGTGTCTTGGGAGGCGTGCGGTTGATTTCGTCCGCCAGGAGCATCTGTGTGAAGAGCGGTCCTGGCTGGAAACGGAAGGAGCGCTTTCCCGTCTCGGGGTCCTCCTCCAGGATGTCGCCGCCGATGATATCCGCGGGCATCAGATCGGGTGTGAACTGGATGCGTCGGAAGGAGAGTCCCAGCAACGCGGAGATGCTCTTCACCAACTTGGTCTTGCCCAGCCCAGGCACGCCCGTCAAAAGACCATGCCCTCCCGCAAGCAAGGCAATCAGGACCTGCTCCACAGCACCCTGCTGCCCCACAAATACCTTCGACAATTCACGGCGCAAATCCGCCATGGACTGCGTGATTCTATCGATACTCTCCATGATACACAAGACGATTTCTAGGGTCTTCCTCTCTCATACCCCCGATAGAACGACCTATCAAGGCTACATTAAGCAAAATTTCGTAAAACTAGTAACAATAATGCCCACTGCGGAAATTTGCGCTCTTTTCCGCACACAATTTACGCATTGGACAGAGAACAACCCGTCAACACCCCATACCTCTCACCGAACCATGCCTCCGCAATTCGTATTCCAAATGCTCGGTGTCTCCAAATTCTACGGAGACAAGCCCGTTCTTCAGAACTTCAACCTCTCCTTCTACCTGGGTGCAAAGATTGGCATCGTGGGTGAAAACGGCGCGGGTAAATCCACGCTCTTACGTATCATGGCTGGCGAGGACACGGAGATTCTGGGTACCGCCACCATCACCAAGGGCATGCGTGTGCTGCTGGTCCCCCAGGAGCCCCGCCTGAATCCCGAAAAGACCGTCCGCGGCAATCTGGAAGAGGCCATGGCGCCTATCCAGAATCTGATTGACCGCTACGACCAGGTCATGGAAAAGATGGGCGATCCCGACCTCACCCAGAAGGAAACCGATAAGCTCAATGACGAATTCGATTTCCTCCAGAATGAAATCGACCGGCTGGACGGCTGGAATCTGGACCACCTGCTGGATGTAGCCAGCGACGCACTGGTGTTGCCTCCCGATGACGCGGATGTCTCCAAGCTCTCCGGTGGTGAAAAACGCCGCGTGGCACTCTGCAAGGCGCTGCTGGCAAAGCCCGACCTGCTCCTGCTGGACGAGCCCACGAACCACCTGGATGCGGAGACCATCGCCTGGCTGGAACAGGCCCTGCGAGAATATCCCGGCACCGTCATCATCGTCACCCACGACCGTTATTTCCTGGACCACATCACCAAGTGGATTCTGGAGATTGAGAACACCCGCGGCATTCCCTTCGAGGGGAACTACTCCTCCTGGCTGCAGCAGAAGCAGGAACTCCTCCGCCAAATGGAGAAGAAGGAGACCGCCCGCCAGAAGCTCCTGGCCCGTGAATTGGAGTGGATTTCCGCCACGCCCGCCGCACGTCAGAAGCAGAATCAGGCCCGTATCACTCGATACAACGAACTGGCCGCACAGAATTTCGAGCTGGAGAAGGACGACCTCACCATCCAGATTCCGCCCGGCGCACGTCTGGGTGACAAGGTCCTCACCGTGGAACACCTCACCAAGCACTTCGGCGACCACGCAGAACTCATCAAGGACGCATCCTTCACAGTTCCCCCAGGCGCCGTGGTGGGCATCATCGGCCCCAACGGCACCGGTAAGACCACGCTCTTCCGGATGATCATGGGTCTCGAGAAACCCGATAGCGGCACCATCGACATCGGCTCCACCGTGGAACTCTCCTACATCGACCAGAACCGCGACGAATTGGTGGATACCCGTACCGTCTATCAGGAAATCACCGACGACCAGGAAAATCTCATGGTGGGTGGGAAACTCATCAACGGCCGCGCATACGTCTCGAAGTTCAACTTCCGCGGACCACAACAGCAAAAGCTGGTGGGACAGCTCTCTGGCGGTGAGCGCAACCGCGTGCATCTGGCGAAACTCCTGCGCCGCGGCGGCAATATGATTCTCCTAGATGAGCCCACAAACGACCTGGATGTCAATACCATGCGCGTGCTGGAAAACGCCATCCGGGATTTCTCGGGTTGCGCCATGGTCATCAGCCACGACCGATACTTCCTGGACCGCATCTGCACACATCTGCTACTCTTCGAAGGCGACGGCAAACTGGTCTGGTTCCCTGGTAACTTCGCCGACTACGAGGCCAAGTACCTGGCAGACGAAAACGGCTTCGTCCATCGCCGCGAAAAGTACAAGACATTCTAAGAGTGTACCGACGGCGTCCCCGCCGTCGAACTGCCGTTCGCTCCGCCGGCACTGCGTGCCGACTACGACGAACGGCGGCAGCTACATCATTACGTTCCTTTCATTAAGCATTAAGCATCAAGCATTAAGCATTAAAAATGTTTCTCCAGCGCAAGACATACGATTTGCCTCCTGTGGACACACGGGAGGTGCTTCGTTATGCCAAGGCGGGACAGGAGATGCCCCCTGCCACGGCGGCAATCCTGCAGGAGGTCCTGGAGGAAGGCGCATCCTTTCTCAGCACAGGGCGCGTCTGCTTCCTGGAATGCCCCCTGCAGGTATCAGCGCCACAGATTGTCTTCGGAGAGCTCCTTGAGACGACCTCCGCCGATTTGAGCAAAAATCTGGACGGGTGTTTTCAAGCGGTGCTCTTCGGAGCCACCATCGGTATTGAACTGGACCGACGCATCGCAAAATATGGCCTGGTCTCCCCCACAAAAGCGCTATTCTTCCAGGCGCTGGGGGCAGAACGCATCGAGGCACTCTGCGATGTATTCTGCAATGATATTGCCGCTAGCCATCCCGAGATGGCTCCACGGCCACGCTTCAGCCCCGGCTACGGCGACCTGCCACTGGAATTCCAGCAGTCGCTCTTCCGCGTGCTGGACGCGCCGCGTCAAATCGGCCTGACTCTCAACGAGAGCCTCCAGATGAGCCCAAGCAAGTCCGTCACCGCAATCCTGGGACTGACTCGCAAATAGCCCCGCCGCAATTTGCATTTTTATTCCATGAAAGTCATGACAATTACATGACTTTCAAGACTTTATGGTATTAACAAATTATCGACCATTCCTTGATATATAGTATCGTCATATCCCAAAAAACAAAAGGAGAAAAGATGATACCAAAAACATGGAGTGGAAGCATTCAAGGCGTTGAAGTCGAGACTGTAGCGATTGAAGTAAACACCTATAACCGAGATAACCCCGACGATGCCTCGCCCCGCATGGCAATCATCGGTCTGCCCGATGCGGCTGTCCGCGAAAGTCGTGACCGGGTCGGCACGGCCCTGCGCTTGAATGGCGTAAAGATACCGACGGGTTTCACCACCGTCAACCTCGCCCCTGCGGATTTACGGAAATCCGGCGCGCTGTATGATTTGCCGATTGCGTTGTGTATATGCGCCTTCCAACGGGAAGTCCCCATCCAGCGTTTGCTGGAATATATGATTGTGGGCGAATTGGGATTAAATGGCGAAGTCCGTCCCGTCCATGGAGTTCTGCCATTAGCAGTGCATGCGAAATCCCTGGGTCTCCGGAATATGATTGTGCCGAAGGAGAATGCCCGTGAGGCGGCGGCGGTCTCTGACATGAGAATCTATGGCACCAGCAGCCTGGATGAGGCAATGAAAATCCTGAATAACCCCGAGAAATTTCCGCCGGTGATCGTGGACATCCAGGAGATTTTCCGGAATGCGGTTCGTTCCCGACTGGATTTCCGTGATGTCAAGGGGCAGAATTCCACCAAACGGGCGTTGCTGATTGCCGCCGCGGGACGCCACAATGTCTTATTGATCGGGGAGCCAGGCGTGGGCAAGTCCCTCATTGCAAACCGGATACCGAGTATAATGCCGCCACTTTCCATGGAGGAATCCATGGAGGTAACTCGCATCTACAGCGTCGCAGGACTGATAGGAAATGATGGCGAGTTGATTGTGGACAGGCCCTTCCGCTCCCCTCATCACACGGTCTCCGATGCGGGGTTGATGGGCGGCGGCACCGGCATCCCCAGACCAGGCGAAATCACCCTGGCCCATCGGGGAGTACTCTTTCTGGATGAACTCCCGGAATTCCGGCGAAATACCCTGGAAGCAATGCGTCAACCGATGGAAAATGGCTGCGTTACCATCGCCCGCGCCTCGGGATCATTCACGTTTCCCAGTCAATTCATGCTGGTGGCCGCCATGAATCCATGCCCATGCGGATATTATGGCGCAAAGGGACATAAATGCCGTTGTTCACCCATGCAGGTCAATGCTTACCGCGGCAGAATTTCAGGACCACTTCTTGACCGCATTGACTTGCATTTGGAAGTCCCTGCACTTCCAAAGGAAGTCCTGATGAGCGCCCATAACGGCCCTTCTTCAGAGGAGTTGCGACAACAGGTCATGGTCGCAAAAGAACGACAGATGTTCCGATTCAAAGAGATGAAGATCAAGGACAACTCACTGATTTCAGGCGCGGCGTTGGATAAATTCTGCGCCTTGAATGAAACAGGGAAACTCTTCATGCAGAGGGCACTGGAGGTCAAAAATCTCTCCGCAAGATCCTACGACAGAATCCTACGTGTCGCACGCACATGCGCCGACCTCAATGGACATGAAAATATCACCGACGCCGAACTCTCCGAGGCATGCCAATATCGCGCCATGGATCAGCAAGTCATGCCACAGGAATGGGGATAACTAGGAAGTAGCGACGGCGTCCTCGCCGTCGGAAGGGCCTAGAATGACTAGGGAGACCAGGGACTGCGGAAAGCGCGGAAGGAGGGGGAACCGCGGAAAGCGCGGAAGGCGGGGGAACCGCGGAAAGCGCGGAAGGAGGGGGAACCGCGGAAAGGCGATGGGCGGCGTAAGCCGCCTGTAGGTGCGCCCCTCGTGTAGCGGGCGTAAGCCCAGCGAAACGAGGGGCGAGGGCGCCTAATGTAGGATACCGCGGATGACTGCCAGTTGCCATTGTCGGATGAAGCCGTTCTTTTCGTAGCCGCTGGCGATGCCGCTGAGGATTTTCACATGCCTCTCCGGAAGGGCGTTCTGCCGATAGAGTTCCATGAGCTTGTCAATCAATGGATCAGAAGAGACCGTCCCCTGATTTTTCGTGCGTCCCCGTGGGATTGCCACGCGTCTAGGCATTTCGGGAGGAAGCTCCTCGTCATATTCCTCCACAATAGGCTCGGGGAGCGGTGGAGGCGCTGGCGGTTCGGGTGCCTGGAGAGGCGGCGCGCCCTGCAATTTCGCCAGCAGTTCCCGGACCGCATCCGCGTATTCGGGAGGAATCGCCATATTCACCGCAGCCCCTGCGGCAGGCGCATTGAGCTTCTTGTAGAACTCAATCACATCACGATCCAACAGCAAATCATCATTGGAGATTTTGCGGCTGATGCGAAGGCCATTGATGCTCCGGCAACGAGAGAGTGCAGTATAAAGCTGACCGTGAGCGAAGCAACCATTGCCGAGTTTCAAGTCCACGCATTCCAGGGTCAATCCCTGGGCCTTGTGAATGGTTACCGCGTATGCCAATTTCAACGGCAGCTGCTCGAAAGTCCCCACGACGCGCTGACGGACGCAGCGCTTCTTCAGCACCTGGTCGTCCTCCATGTAGTATTCGTAGTTAGACCAGGCGTTGGGCCCCACAGTCACCTCGGTCCCTTTATCCAACTGCACCGTGACGGGCTCGCTCTCCTCCACATTGACCTTCGTCACGACACCCAAATCACCATTCACATACAAAAACTCACCATCGGGACTCCGCTTGTTGCACAACAGCATCACGCGGGCACCGGGCTTGAGCTCCAAGGCGGACTCCGTGGGGAAATCCCCCTCGGCAAAATGCCCCGTGACGGATGCCTGGAAGAAGCCGCCCTCCCCTTCCAGGCGTGCCTTCTCCCGTGCGTTGATTGCCTGGGCTTCACGATTGGTGGTGGTCAGGCATACGGGGAGATGCGGAAGGGACCGATTTCGTTCCGCACAGATATTCAGCGCCGCTGCGGCGGTGGTCATGCCCGTGCCGTCCGCAGTGGGAATCACCTCCTCCAAAAGACGACCATGGCGAATCTGGTTCAGAATCTTCGCAAAGCGCCTGTCGTCCTGCTGGCGATGGACTGTTGTCAGGCAGAAGCAATGGAAATTGGCCTTCTTCCAGAGTTCCGTCTGGAAAGCATAGCACCCGCCCAGTTGCTGGAGATACTCGATTTCCACATCGGTCTTCACCACGGGAGGCAACTGGAAGAAATCCCCCACCACCACAATCTGACGACCGCCGAAGGGCTTGGCTTTCGCATTGCCAATGGCCAATTTCCGCAACCGCAAATCCATGCAGGTGAACAAATCACTGCGCACCATGGAAATCTCGTCCACCACGATGGTCCGTGTGGCGCGGACAATTGCCTTCTTCTTGGAAGACCCGATATCGTCCATGGTCTCGGGTGTCAGCAATCCCGGCGGAAACTCCAAAAAGCTATGGATGGTCGTACCATGGATGTTGACGGCCGCAATGCCCGTGGGCGCCAGGAAGACGCAGTCCTCGTCCTCCATGCGCTGACGGAATTCCTCCAGAATCGTGGACTTACCTGTGCCCGCCTCACCCGTCAGAAAGACATTCTCCCCCCGCAGAAGCGCTTCCAATACTTGCTGTTGTTCGTTGTCCAGTGTGACCATGGAGTTACTATAGCGCAATGAATAGGGTCGGTAGGACGGATAGGACGGATAGGACGGATAGGACAGCGACTAGATTTTTCGTTGGGCAAACTGTTCCTGGGTAATCCAATGGTGTTTCAGTGCTTTTGTCCAACATGCTTCTCGAATTTTTGCAATTGTCATTTTGCAACTATTTTTGAAACCAGAATCTTTTTTGTGTAAATTATTGACCTGTTTTGTCATGGGGTGTCGTATATTGTGGCGTTTTGGTAATTGTTTGCCTATCAAGGAGAAAGAGAAAAATTACGCATATCTTTGGAAAAGTATGTAGGGTTGTATTACATTGACAAAATCACTGATTTGTCGCTTGGAATTTGTCGTTCCTTAATCATAACCAAACAACCCCCAAAGGAGTTCTCATTGTGAAAAAGTGTTCTACCGATCGTGTACGTAATTTCGTGTTGGCTGGCCAGACGGGTGCCGGCAAGACTTCGCTGGCCGACTTGATTCTTTTCAAGGGTGGCGCGGTCTCCCGTCAGGGCAGTGTTGATGCCGGTACCAGTGTTTCCGACTTCCGCAAGGAAGAGCAGGAGAAGAAGAATTCCATCTATTCTGCCATTCTGAACACTCCCTGGAAGGATGGTCACTTCTTCTTTGTTGACACTCCCGGATCCAGCGATTTCACTGGCGAGGCCCTGAATGCCATCAATGCCACCGACCTGTTGGTTCTGGTGGTTGACGCCGCCAGCGGCATTGGCCCCGGCACCATCCGTGCCTGGCGCCTGGCCCGTCAGCTGCATCTGCCCCGTATGATCTTCGTCAATGGCTGCGACCGTGAGGAAGCTGACTTTGAGAAGACGGTTGAGTTGCTGAAAGAGACCTGCGTCAAGAAGGCATGCGTTGCCCTGACCATCCCCAACGGCAAGAAGGCCGCCTTCACTGGTGTTGACAGCGCGTTGGCGGGCGCCAACATGAGCGCCGAGGCCGAGGCCAGCCACCAGGCTCTGGTCGAGTGCGTCGCCGAATCCGACGAGGCCCTCATGGAGAAGTTCTTCGAGGAAGGCACCCTGAGCGACGAGGAGTTGCTGCATGGTCTGCGCAAGGCCGTCCTGACCGAAAATGTGGTGCCCATCTTCGCGGGTTCCGTTGCCAAGAACATCGGTATTGACGAATTGCTGGACTTCATCGCCCAGTATGGTCCCGCTCCCACCGACGCGGTGCCCCGCAATCTGTCCAGTGGCAGCATTGACTGCAATGGCAGCGACCCCGTGGGTTACGTCTTCAAGTCCGTCAACGATACCTTCGTCGGTCAGCTGAGCTACATCCGTGTGCTCTCCGGCGTCTTCAAGAAGGATATGGATCTGACCAACACCACCAACCAGAGCAAGGAGCGCCTGGGTGGTCTGGTCTGCATCCAGGGCAAGAACCAGGAAGCCATCGAAGAAGCGGGCCCTGGCGAAATCTTCGCTGTCGCCAAGCTGAAGAACACCGGCATGCTGGATGTGCTCTCCGGCAACGCCACTGACATCGTCTTCGCACCTGTGGAATATCCCCAGCCCACCTTCATCTACGCCATCAGCGCCGTGAACAAGGGCGAGGATGACAAGCTGGCAGCCGCTCTGGGCCGTATGCTGGCGGAGGACAAGACCCTGAAGATGGAGCGTAACCCGGAAACCCACGAGACCATCATCAGTGGCATGGGCGACCAGCAGCTGAATCTGGTTGTGAACCGCATGAAGAACGACTTCAAGGTCCAGGTGGCCATGGAGATTCCCCGTGTCGCCTACCGCGAGACTGTCAAGAGCATCGGCCAGGCCGACTTCCGTCACAAGAAGCAGTCTGGTGGTCACGGTCAGTTCGCCGAAGTCCACCTGCGTCTGGAGCCCTTCCAGGGCGAGACTCCCGAGCAGGAATACGAGTTTGGCAACGAAGTCGTGGGTGGTGCAATTCCCAAGAACTTCATTCCCGCCATTGAGAAGGGCGTTGCCGAGACCCGTCTGGCTGGTCCTCTCTCCCACTCCAAGTGCATCAACTTCAAGGCAGTGGTCTTCTTCGGCAAGTATCACCCCGTGGATTCTTCCGAAATGGCGTTCAAGATCGCGACCCGTGGTGCCTTCCGTGCCGCCATGGCCAATGCCAAGCCCGAGTTGCTGGAGCCCATCATGACCCTCACTCTGGAATTCCCCGATGAATACATGGGCGCCATCCAGAGCGATCTGAGCACCCGCCGCGGCCGTATCCTGGGTATGGACCGCCAGGATGGTCAGCAGGTCCTCAATGCGGAAATGCCTCTGGCGGAAGTCTACAACTACCCCACCCAGCTGCGCTCCATGACCCAGGGCCGCGGTTTCTTCAGCATGAAGTTCGACCGCTATGATCCCGTGCCCTCCGCCATCGCCAAGAAGATCCAGGAGGCCGCCGCCAAGGAAGAGGAGGACGAGGAATAATCCCCTCGCCGAGACTCTCCACGATGAAATGCGGGTGGGCACAAATGCCCATCCGCGTTTCATCCCGCGAAATTCCCGATTTCCATCTTGTTTTGAGGTGGAAATCGTGGACTGCCGAAGGATAAATCGAAAGATTGCGTAAATTTTTTGATTGTTTGCGTGCAAATGGTGATTGTGAGCGGTAGATTATGCGCGGTCACCATCGATGACTCTGCTGGAAGCAGCAGTCCCAAAGGAGAGGCAGGCCCTCTCGCTTCTGCGTATTGTTTTCACGAACATTTTTTATGATTGACGACGAAACTACAGAACGCCGGCCGCGTCGGGAGCGCGGTTTTGACGGCCCGTCCAAGTGGCTCCCTAAAGAGGAATATATCGAGGACGAGGTGAACCCCAATGAGGGATTGCCCTTCTCCCGAAAGTGGCGCATTGCAGTCTTTGGCGGCTCTTTTGATCCCGTCCATCTCGGTCACATCAAGCTGGCCCGGCAGGTGCTGGAGCACGACTTGGCCGACGAGTTGATTTTCGTTCCCGCGAAGCATTCTCCTTTCAAGGAGATGAGCCAGGTGGATTCCGGTGCCATGCGCCTGGAGATGCTGAATCTGGCGGTAGGCGAGGCGCTGAAGGAGCAACCGACCTACAAGCGGAAATTGCAGGATGGCCGTATGGTGGAGATGGAGTATCGCTTTGGCGTATCGGACCTGGAACTCCAGCGTCCAGGCAGCTGTTCCTATACCTACGACACTCTGATGACCCTGAGCCGCATCTATCCCGATGCCGACCTGAAGTTCTTGATGGGCACCGACTGCCTCAACGAGCTCATGAATTGGCATGAGGCCGGTTCGCTGATTCAGAAATTCGATTTCATCATCTATCCCCGTCCAGGCTTCCATGCCATGAGTGACGTGGAACTCATCCGCACGTACAAGATGTATTCGGGCAAGCTGGTCCGCGGGCGCCTCTCCTCCACGGAGTTCCCCGTGTGGGACCTCTCTTCCACGGAAGTCCGCCGACGCATTGCACGGCATGACGACTTGAGCGAATACCTCTCCGCACCCGTCTGGAACTACATCCAGGAACACAAACTCTATCAGGACTAACATCAATGGATAAGCCCGAAGAAAAGAAAGAACTCGATTCCTTGGAAATCGCGAAGAATTGCGTCCAAGTCTGCGAGGATTCGAAAGCGCAGGACATCCTGCTTTTTGACGTCCGTGAGCGCCAGTCGATGGTGGCGGAATACTACATCGTCTGCAGCGGCACCTCCATGCCGCACATTCGCGCCATCGCCGACCACGTGAAGAAAGCCATGTTAGAAGCGGGGTTGCGTCCCCGTGGCACTGACGGCGAGCCCGAGAGCCGCTGGATGGTCCTGGACTACGGCGTGGTTCTGGTGCACGTGCTGGAGCCCGAAATGCGCAATTTCTACCAACTGGAAGAACTTTGGGACGAGACGAAGGTAGTCTACCGTTCCACTCCCGCCAAGCCCTCGGTCGGATTCGCTGGCCGCTAAGTGGCATATCCTACATATTACAGTAAACACCAACAGAAAGGAGATAGCACATTATGAGAGTAATCGTGATTATGGCCGGTGGTACCGGCGAGCGTTTCTGGCCCATGTCCCGCGCTTCCCGTCCCAAGCAGCTTCTGACACTGACGAGCAGCGGCCAGTCCCTGTTGGCAGAGGCGGTGGAGCGCGCCAAGGCGGTCCTGCCCGCATCGAACATCTATATCGCCACTAGCCAGGCATTGCGCCAGCCGATTCTGGATGCCAATCTGGGCATTCCCGCGGAGAACGTCCTTGCAGAGCCTGCCCGTCGCAATACTGCGGGCTGCCTAATCTACGCATCTGCTTGCATCCTGGCTCGCTATCGTCAGACGGGTCCCGAGGGCGTCACCGTGGGCGTCCTGACTGCGGACCATCGCATTCCTGACACCGAACCCTTTGCGGAGACGGTCACTGCGGCTTTGGAAGAGGCCGAAAACAACGACACTCTGGTCACCATCGGTATCCAGCCCATTCGCCCCGAGACTGGCTACGGCTATCTGCAGGTGGACAAGACGGACAAGTCTCTGAACAAGAACGAGAAGTTCCCGCTGTACAAGGTCAATGCCTTCCACGAAAAGCCCACCGCTGAGAATGCCGCGAAGTATATCGCCGGCGGCCACTGCTATTGGAACTCCGGTATGTTCTTCTGGCGTCTCTCTACCTTCCAGAACGAATTCGGTCGCGCCAATCCCATCCTGGCCGAGACTCTGGAAGACCTCACTGACGCCATCATGGCAAATGATGAGCGCCGCGCCCAGCGCATCTTCGATACCATGCCCGATCTCTCCATCGACTACGCGCTGATGGAAAAATCCGACCGCATTTCCGTCATCCCCGGCAATTTCCTGTGGGACGACCTGGGCAATTGGCAGGTCATCCAGCGGACCTTCCCCCCAGACAACCAGGGCAATGTGACTTTCGGCAATCCCATTGTTCTGGATTGCCAGTCCAGCATCGTTTACAACTCTCCTGGTCAGAGCAAGGTCGCCGTGGCGGCCGTCGGCCTGAAAGACATGGTGGTGGTCGTGGATGACGACGCCGTGCTGATCATGCCCAAGGACCGCACGCAGGACGTCCGTGACGTGGTCGCGGAAATGCGTGCCCGTTCTGCCAGCCAGCTCTAAACACATCCGATAGATACTCGGGCATTGACGGAATACCATTTCTGCCAATGCCCGAATTTTGTACTTGGGGAAGTATGAGTTCGTTTCATTTCACCAGTCGTCACGGTGGCATTCTTGCGTTGCTGATATGCACGCTGATTTGGGGGTGCGCCTTTGTGGCCCAGCGCATGGGCATGGATTCCCTGGGACCCTGTTCCTTCAATGCCATCCGCTCCTTCATTGGCGCCATTGCCCTGCTGCCCTGCATTGTCTTTCTGGATGTCCTTAACAAGCGTAAGCCATCCCTGTGGGGTGAGGCAAAGACAAGAGAGGCCCGTAGGACACTCTTGGTGGGAGGCATTCTCTGTGGCATTGCCCTGGGAGCCGCCAGTCTTTCCCAGCAGGTCGGCATTATCTATACCACTGTGGGAAAAGCGGGATTCCTGACTGCGTTGTATATCATCCTGGTGCCGTTCCTCGGAGTATTCGTGGGACACAAGGTGACGCCTGTCATCTGGACGGCCGCGGTTTTCGCTCTACTTGGGATGGCGCTTCTCTGCAATCTCTCCCTTGACAGCGGACTGAATAAAGGCGATTTCTGGCTGCTGGCTTGTTCTTTTCTCTTCGCCGTCCAGATTCTCCTCCTGGCGCATTATGTCCACCTGACGGATTGCGTGAGACTCTCCTGCATACAATTCGTTGCGGCGGGGCTCTTCTCGCTGGTGATCCTGCCCTTTACTCACGAGGAGGTCACCTGCCAGGCGATACGTGCCTGTGCGGGACCACTGCTCTTCTGCGGCGTGCTTTCCAGTGGCGTGGCATATACCCTCCAGAGCGTGGGCGAAAAATATGTCCACCCCGTGGTGGCGACGCTGTTGATGAGCCTGGAGTCGGTCTTCAGCGCCCTGGCGGGGTGGATTATCCTGCATCAGCTCCTGAGCGGAAGGGAACTCCTGGGCTGCGGCATTATCTTCGCAGCGGTGGTCCTGGCGCAATTGAAAAAATAATGCGTAATGCGTAATGCGTAATCTTTTTCGATTCGTGATGCGTAATGCGTAATCTTCTGAAAAATCATGAGTGTCCAAAAGGGGATTATATTGAGAGGGTTGCCACGGACACTAGTCGATGAAGGGGAATGATATGCCGAAAAATCTTACACCCAGTGTTTTCACATTCCAGAATCTCATCCGAGGGAATTTTCTCTACGTGGACAAGACGGAGTATCTCTGGAAGCTTGTCCAAAATCCTTCGGGGAGCTATTTTTTGTCCCGACCTCGACGTTTTGGAAAATCCCTGACACTTTCCACACTGGAGGCGATTTTTCAAGGCCGGCGGGAGTTGTTTCAGGGGTGCGCAATCTACGACAAGCCATACGACTGGAAAAAGTATCCCGTCATTCATTTGAGTTTTGCAGATTGTTCGGCTACTTCGCCTGAGGAATTGCAGAAGTATTTGGCAAATCAGCTAGAGTTTGCCTGTCAAGATGCCAAGGTCACAGTAGCAATCGATCCTGGACAACTCGGGGGGACATTCGAGGCGCTAATACGGTGTCTTGGGGAACAAAATCCCGTTGTGATTCTGATTGACGAATATGACAAGCCTTTGCTGAATACTCTTGGTGAGTTAACTCGTTCACAGGCTCTACTGGCTGTCATGAAGGGATTCTATGCGGCCATCAAGAAATGTGAGGCTTTGGAGCGATTTGTCTTTTTAACTGGGGTGACGAAATTCTGTCATGTGTCCCTCTTCTCGGACTTGAACAACCTGCAAGATATTTCCACGAATCCTGATTACGCTACCATGCTTGGATATACTCTCGCCGAACTTGAGAACAATTTCGGCGAATGGCTTTCCCTCGCCGAGAAGTCCTTGAAGATCTCCTATGCGGATCTGCTTCATGATTTGAAATTCTGGTACGATGGCTATCGTTTTGCTTCTGAGGCAGAGACGGTTTTCAATCCGGTTTCCATTGTCTATTTTTTCCTTAACGGGGGAATTTTTGAAAATTACTGGTACACAACCGGCACAACCACATCACTCTTTCAGTTACTGAAGCATGGAGACACTATCTTGCCGGAGATGCTAGAGGAGACGGTGTGGGGAGAACTTTTTGATTCCTTCGAACTGGAACAGGTGGATGTTCAGAAATTGATGTACCAGACAGGATACCTCACCATCGGTGAAACTGAACGGGTGTCGGTGCCTGGAACAAAGGCGAAACTCTGTCGATACCATTTGCGCTTCCCCAATTTTGAGGTCCGTTCCTCGTTCTGCAATCAGGTCATGGAGCATTTTGCCAACTGTCGCCGTAATGGGACATTTGAGCTTATCCAGGGACTAGCGGCGGATATCAACCATGGGGATGTGGATGGATTTCTTGAACGTATCAAGATTCTTCTCGCCCGTGTGCCTTACAACATTCATGGCAGGCAGGAACATGACTACCAGACCATTCTTTTTGTCATATTCATGATGTTGAACCAGGTCGTGGAGGGGGAACACCATACTAGCGATGGACGGGCGGATATTGTGCTTCACACCGCTGAATGGACTTATGTCATGGAGTTCAAGCTGAATCAGTCCGCCCAGGTCGCGCTAGAGCAAATCCACCATAAGGATTACGCGCGGGGATTCTTGGGAAATGGACGACGGGTCCTGGCCGTTGGCGTGAATTTTGATTCCGAGAAAGGACAGCTTTCTGATTGGGAGAAGGAGGAAATCCTGTAGCGGAAGGGAACTCCTGGGCTGCGGCATTATCTTCGCAGCAGTCGTCCTGGCGCAATTGCCAATGCAGGGAGGAAAATCCGCAAACTAGAATGCGGGGTCGTAGGCCTGGTTGTCTTGGGAGAGGAAGCCCATGCGGGTGCCATCGCCCACGCCGTTGACGATGTAGGCCTTGTTGTAGGCATCCGTATGGCCGTCCACATGGACTACCACGGCATATCTGTCATGTCGGAAATCCGCCATGCCGTATTCCCGCAATGAGCCATAGCCCTTGCTGACCACAGGCGCCCGCAGATAGCTGGTGACCTCATATTTTGCGGTGTAGCTATCTTTGTATCCCGCATCCGCATTCATGACGACGACACTGGGTTGTATGACGGCGGTGATGCGGTAGGGGCCAGGTGAGATGGTGTTGTAGACATCCTCGCCCAGGCATTCGTTGTAGCCGTATCCCGCATATCGCGTGGTGTAGGACTGGGTATATCCCGCGGCTTCGGGGCATTGGTAGAGCTTGGAACCCTCTGCTGAATCCGAGGCATTCCCGTCGGAGAGCCCCTTTGCCAGATATCCTGGCTTGTTCATATTCCAATTTTCGTCATAGCAGGCATCCCATCCGCCGTCGTATTTTGAGAATGGGCAGAAATAGTCGTCGCTATTCATGGTGTATAGAATTTGATATAATCCGATTTGCTTGAGGTTGTTCGTGCAAGCGATGCGTCGTGCCTTTTCTCGTGCTTTGGATAGTGCGGGCAGGAGCATAGCCGCCAGAATGGCGATGATGGCGATGACCACAAGCAGTTCGATGAGGGTGAAATTACGTCGGTGGGATTGATGCAGCATTTGGGACTCTCCTTGCATGTTACGTGCATGCGGGATGGTTTTGTTGTCGGAAGGACGCCTCATTGCGCCATTCCACCGGGATCCGACTATGACGGTTGCACGACAGCCACGGAATTTCACCATGATTCACCGGTTGATTCGTACTGTAATCCATTTTTCTTTGACGAAACATGTTGGAGTTGTTGGAAATCCGCATTTTAGAAATTACAGTATGCGCCGTTCCGTGAAGCCGACAGAATTTTTGAGACTGTCGGTGGAGGACACTCTGGAGAATCCCTGGTCCAAGTTGGATTAGGGTGCCGAAGGTGCAAGGAGATGCAATTGTGCATTTCCGAATCTCTCAGGCAAAAGGAAGGAGCAATACCAGGAGACTAAGCCAATTGGCCATGGTCCTTTCTTGGAATCCCTCCAGAGCAGCGCTGAAAATTCGGTGCTGCTTTTTTGTTTCACCTCAACAAAGAAAGGAAATTCGTCCCTATGGACCAGTTGTTGCATGCTGTTCAGACCGTCAATGGCTACCTCTCCGACTATGTGCTGATTGCGCTGTTGGTTATCGCAGGCCTCTATTTCTCCATCCGCACCCGTTTTGTGCAGGTACGCTGTTTTGGCGAGGGCCTGAAGGCGTTCTTCGGCAAGTTCTCCCTGCATGGTCAGGACCAGAAAGAAGGCGGTCTGACCTCCTTCCAGGCGCTTTGCGCGGCGGTGGCGGCCCAGGTGGGTACGGGTAATATCGTGGGTGCCTCCGGTGCAATTCTGACGGGCGGTCCTGGCGCCATCTTCTGGATGTGGATTATCGCCTTCCTGGGCATGGCCACCATCTATGCCGAAGCGGTCCTGGCCCAGGAGACTCGCGTAAAGATTTCCGAGACGGAGATTCACGGCGGCCCCGTCTACTATATCAAGCGTGCATTCCCCAACGCATTCGGCACTTTCCTGGCGGGCTTCTTCGCTGTCGCTACCATCATCTCCCTGGGCTTCATAGGCGCAATGGTCCAGGCAAACTCCATCGGTGAGACCTGCCACAATGCCTTTGGCATTCCTACATTCGTCGTGGGTGCCGTCATCGCCTTGCTGTGTGCACGAGTCTTCATTGGGCGAGTCGAGCGTATGGCACGCGTCACCGAGAAGATGGTGCCTCTGATGGCAATCCTCTATCTGCTGGGCGGTATCTTCGTGCTGATTATGCGCATCCAGTACATCCCTGCTACCTTCGCCTGCATCTTCAAGTTTGCATTCACTCCCGAGGCTCTGATTGGTGGCGGCATTGGCTATGCCTTGAAGACTGCCATCAGTCAGGGCGTCAAGCGCGGCCTCTTCTCCAATGAAGCGGGTATGGGTTCCACTCCTCACGCCCACGCTCAGGCCAACGTGGCTAAACCTCATGACCAGGGCGTCGTCGCCATGATCGGCGTATTCATCGACACCTTCGTGGTGCTGACCATGACCGCACTGATCGTCATCTCCACCATCTACACCGGTGACGGCCCCCTGGCTCACGCCACTGGCGATACCTACAGCCAGATGATGGCCAGCGCCGGGTTGGTCAAGACCACACTGGTCCAGACCGCTTTCGCCAGTTTGACTTGCGATGCCTTCGGTAAGATCTTCGTCGCAATCTGCCTCTTCTTCTTCGCATTCTCCACCATCCTGGGATGGAACTTCTTCGGCAAAATCAACTTCATCTACTTCTTCGGTAAGAAGTCCGTGATTGTCTACTCCGTGCTGGCCATCATCTTCGTTTTCCTGGGTACCGTCATGCATAACGACCTGGTCTGGGAACTCCAGGATATGTTCAACCAGTTGATGGTCCTGCCCAACGTCCTGGCACTGGTTGCGCTGGGAGCACTGGTCGCTAAGGCTAGCAAGAAAGACAAGTAACGATAAGTAGCAAACGCTATACAGGCTATTGCAAAATGCTTCGTTTTGCAATAGCCTTTTTTTGTGTAGGACCAATAGGACCAATAGGTCCTACAGGTCCTACAGGTCCTACCCGTCCTACAGGACACGGACATCCTGTCCGCCCTGGAGTGCGGAGGATTTCACCGCCTCCATGAGTCGTTGCAGTCGGATACCATCGGCGATATCGGGATGGACGGGTCGTTCCTCATAGACTCCCTGCAGGAAATGATAGAGGCAGTGTACGTGTCCACGGAGCCATCCCAGGACGGATTTTGGTGTTGGGAACCCCGCGGGTTTGTCATAGCGTTGTCCGCAGTCGATAGCGGTCCATCCACGGAGTCCTCCGATGGGTGCCGCGGGTGCCAGCTGGTCATAGAAGAAGAGTTGCTGGAGATTCATGGGTTCCAGGCGGATTGCGCCGCGAGTGCCGCGGATTTCCAGCGTCAGTGCGTCCTCGGTGCCTGTGGCGATTTTGGATGCGGTGATTGTCCCCAGGGCGCCATTTGCCAGCGTCGCCAGGCAATACATTCCGTCTTCGCCTGTGACCTGCGCCATCTCCTGACTGCCCCGTGCCACGGGACGCTGGGTGAATGCAATGCGCGTCCGTGCCTGGATGGAGACGATTGATCCCGCCAGATATTGTAGCAAATCTAGGATATGGCTTCCCAGGTCTGCCACCACGCCATCCGCAAGTTTGAAGGAGAAGGGTGCGCTGGGGTCCACGCTACCCGAGTGCAGGAAACTAGCATGGAATTCCAGGATATCCCCTACCCTGCCCGCATCGATGAGCTGCTTTGCCCGCAGGACACAGGGGAAGAATCGATAGATAAGCGTAAGCTGTGAAATGCCGTGATAATCCTTCAGCACATCGCCCACCTGATGGGCCTCCTCCATCGAACGCGTCAGGGGCTTTTCGCAGAAGATATGCTTTCCGTGGGCCATGGCGGAGAGCAACGCCTCGCAATGGGCGCCATTGGGGGAGGAGATATCCACCACATCAATCTCGGGATCCTCCGTGATTTCACGATAGTCCGTCACAGGGACCACACTGCCACCCAGCTGCTCGCAGGCATGCTGAGCCGTCGCCTCGTGTGCCGTGCAGACCTTCGTGATTTCGCTTCGCCAAGGCAATGGATCATAGAATAAGGGCATCTCCCGATAGCCGTAGGAGTGGACCTTGCCGATGAAACCAAAACCAATCAATCCGACACGAATCTTTTCCATGACATTCTCCAGGCAAATGGCGAACACGAAAAAAGGGATGGAAGCACACCGCCACCATCCCTAAACCCAATTCCAAATTGAAAAAGAGGGGCATGGGGATGCCTCCCCATCCTAGTAAAAGATTCCGAATTCCAAATTGAAGAAGAGGGGGTATGGGGGAAACCTCCCCCATCCTTATCCTACAATTCCGAATTCCGAATTCCGAATTCCGAATTAGTCCTTCAGGTCTTCCACGGCGAAGCAGACAGGAGGCTGGGTCACATTGGAATCCTGGCGGATTTCGTTCAGTGCGGACTCCATGGCGGCCAGAGGGGCATTCTCGGTGAGAAGCAGCATGGGGACCGTGCCATTGGCAGTCTCTTCCTCGTGCTGACGGACGGATGCGATGGAGATGCCGTGGCCTGCGAAGACCCCCGCGATGCGTGCCAGGACGCCTGCCTTGTTCAAGACTTGGCAACGGACATAGAAGCGGCTCTGCATCTCCTCCTGGGAGGCAAGCTGGAGAGCTTCGTCATAGACGGGGAACGGCTCCACGCGACGGGTGCACTTGTGGACGCGATTCAGCGCCAAGTCCATTAAATCCGCCACCACGGCGCTGGCGGTTGCCGCGCGCCCTGCGCCGCGACCGTAATACATGGTAGAGCCAACGATATCGCCCTTCACCCACAGCGCATTGAAGACGCTGGAGACACTACCCAACAGGGAGTTCTTGGAAACCAGGGATGGACGCACGCAGAGCTGGAGCTTTCCGGCGGCCTTGCGGATGGTAGCAAGAAGCTTAATGCGGTAGCCCAGTTGGTCGGCGAACTCGATATCGGTCAGGGTGACTTCGCGGATGCCGCGAACGGAGACATCATCCAGGGAGAACATCTTGCCGTATGCCAGGGATGCCAGGATGGCGGCCTTGTTGGCGGTGTCATAGCCATCCACGTCCGTGGAGGGATTGGCCTCGGCGTAACCTGCCTTCTGAGCGGCCTCCAGGACCATGGCGAAATCCGCCTTCTCGTTCTCCATGCGAGTGAGGATGTAGTTGCAGGTGCCGTTGAGGATGCCATACATCTCCAGGATGTTGTTGGCAATCAGGCCCTCCCGCAGCGCCTTGATGCAGGGGATACCGCCACCCACCGACGCCTCGAAATAAATCTCGGTGTTGTTTTCCTTCGCCAACGCAAAGAGTTCCTTTCCGCAGAAGGCCAACAACGCCTTGTTGGCAGTGACCACGGGCTTGCCGCACTTCAGCGCCTCGCAGACGAATTTCTTGGCGATGGTAGTGCCGCCAACCAGCTCCACCACCACATCCACGTCATCGGAATGAATCAACGCCATGGCGTCAGGACCCAACACCCCCGCGGGCACTTTCACGCCACGGTCGGTGGTGGTATCCAAATCGGCAATGCGAGTCAGCTGCAGTTCAATGCCAGTTCGCTGGGCCATGAGCGCGCTATTCTTGAGGAGGGTCTCCACTACGCCGGCACCTACCGTGCCGAAACCGATTACACCAATGCGGATCTTGTCCATGAAAAATTATTCCTTGTAAGAGATGGAATGATTGTGGTCCTTGAAAAGCACCACGGTGGGATTGTGCTTCTGGGCCTCCTCGGGAGTGTAGAAGCCAAATACCATGATCGTAACCAAATCACCAGCCATGCCACTGCGGGCGGCCGCGCCATTCAGGCAGAAAATACGGCTGCCACGGGGCGCGGGAATCGCGTAGGTCTCAATGCGGCTGCCGTTGTTGTTGTTGACGATGAGTATCTTCTCGTAGGGAAGAATGCCCGCCATGTCCAGACATTCCTGGTCAATGGCCATGCTTCCCTCGTAATCCAAATCGGCAGAGGTAATCTCTACACGATGGAGCTTGCATTTCAGCAATTGAAGTTGCATTCTTTCTTATCTTGCAGAAAATCACTACCAGGGAAGGAGTCGCCCCCTCCCCTGATACAATATGCTCAATGCTCAATTCGCAATTCGCAAAAATTGAGCATTGAGAATTGAGCATTGAAGAAGAGGGGGCAAGGGGGAAACCTCCCCCTCCTTCATTAAGCATTAAGCATCAAGCATTAAGCATTAGCAAAGAGGCTTTTTCGCGTTGGCGGCGATGCGCAAGCGCAGTGCGTTCAGCTTGATGAAGCCGGTGGCATCCTGCTGGTTGTAGACATCGTCGGCCTCGAAGGTCACCACCTCGGGATCGTAGAGAGTGTAGGGAGAACGACGGCCAACGATGTAGCAGTTGCCCTTGTAGAGCTTGCAACGGACATCGCCGGTGACATTCTTCTGGCTCTCGGTGATGGCGGCCTGCAGGAACTCGCGCTCGGGGGCAAACCAGAAACCATTGTAGATCATGTTGGAATACTGGTTGACCAGAGAGTCGCGGTTGCTCATGACCTCGCGGTCCATGGTGATGGACTCCATGGCGCGGTGGGCGTGGAAGAGGATGGTTCCGCCGGGAGTCTCATAGACACCGCGGTCCTTCATGCCCGTGAAGCGGGTCTCCACGATGTCGATGCGGCCGATGCCGTGCTTGCCGCCCAGGCGATTCAGCTCGCGCATGATGTTGGCGGGAGAGAGCTTCTGGTCGTTGATGGCGACGGGGATACCCTTCTCAAAGGAGATGGTGATGTACTCGGGGGTGTTGGGTGCGTCTTCCACGGGGGTGGTCAGCACATGGCACTCGCGGGGAGACTCCGCCCAGGGATCCTCCAGCACGCCGCCCTCAAAGGAGATGTGCAGCAGGTTGCGGTCCATGGAATAGGGCTTCTTCGCGGTGACATTCACGGGAATGTTGCGCTCCTTGGCGTAGTTGATCAGGTCGGTACGGGACTTGAAGGTCCAGTCGGGAGAACGCCAGGGTGCGATGAACTTGATGTTGGGATTCAGCGCGTAGGCATTCAGCTCAAAACGAATCTGGTCGTTGCCCTTGCCAGTAGCGCCATGGCAGATGTACTCGGCGCCTTCCTTGGCGGCCACTTCAACCAGGTGCTTGGAAATCAGAGGACGGGCAATGGAGGTGCCCAGCAAATACATGTTCTCGTAGATGGCGTTGGCCTGGAACATGGGGAAGATGAAGTCCTTCGCAAACTCCTCGGTCAAATCCTCAACGTAGGACTTCACCGCACCACAGGCCTTCGCCTTCTCGTGAAGACCATCCAGCTCCTCTTCCTGACCTACGTCAGCACAATAGGTGATGACCTCGGCGTTGTATTTCTCTTGGAGCCAGGTCAGAATGCAGGAGGTGTCCAAACCACCAGAATACGCCAGAACGACTTTCATTTCTCGAAAATCCCTATGCTGATTGTTGTGAGTTTCACGCCAGAACACCTGACGTGGGTTGAAAAAATCGTAAACTCCATAATATAGCGCAGGACAAAATGACGTCTCACATGATAGGCTATCATTTTTATGATACCTCATACCACGTAGCCACGTAAGTAAACTTTCCAAACGAAAAAAAGATAAGACATCATAAGACAATCCAAGACAACCACGCATTGTTCAACAAAACTCCCAGAGAGTTCCGAAATTTCTTTCAAAAATTTCCCTTGCCAATACCTAGAAACAAGCTATATTTGATGATATGACTGGCACAGCAAACAACCAAAATGCGCAGTACAAGGTCCTCTTGCTGGATGACGAGCGGCTGGTGCGTTTCACCATCAGCTCCTATCTCAAGAGCGCCGGATACACTGTGGTTGCCACGGCGACACCTGACGAAGCCATCGGCTACATCAAGCGCGAAGCCTTCCATGCAGTGATTTCCGACGTCGTCATGGGAGAGGTGGACGGCTTCATGTTCCGCGACCTCGTCCGACAGTTCGATGTGGACATCCCCATCCTTTTCCTGACCAGCATGCTGAGTGACGGAGGAAACACCTTCCTGGAGCGCCTCATGTCGGATTTGCACACCTACTACGTCTCCAAGAGCGCTCCCCGTGCAGTCCTGCTGGGAAAATTGGAGCAGATCATCGGCGCCCATGTGGCGGCAGTGAACGTCCGTGTGATGGAAAGCCGCCTAAGCAAGAGTCTCTCTCTGGCGAGTCTCGTGCAGAAGGCCATGCTTCCCACTTGGACGCACATCAGTCCCGAGTATGCCTACGCCACCTGCTGGGAACCCCTGAACGAAGTCTCAGGCGACCTCTTCGAATGGTATCCCGTTGCGGAAAATGCGGCGCTGTTCATCATCGGAGACCTGTCGGGACACGGCGCAAACGCCGCCCTGGCCATGACTGCTATCCAGGCTTTCCTCAAGCAATACGGTTACATCGAGGACAAAAAGGCACGGCAGATTCACAAAATCGCCCAGCAGGTCCACAATTTCCTGAAAGACAACCTAGGCGACATCGCCTACATGGCGATGACGGTCATCTACCTGAATGCCTCGGAACGCATCGTCCGATACCTCAATTGCGGAAACCCCGAACCACTCTGCATTGACACCAAGACCAGCAACATCCTCCTGCACAATCCTGAAAACCGCGGTGCCATTCCGCCGGGACTCGTTGCCGATGCAACCTACAACGAGGAAGACATCGTCGAATTCAACTACAATGACGACGATATCTTCATCGTCTATTCCGACGGCATCTGCGACATCTCCCAGGACGAAGAAGGAACCAAATCCCCCACACAGGAGGAAATCCAGGAAATCTGCACCATCGCCTCCACAAAATACCCAGGCGAAACCCAAGTCATCTGCGATTTGCCCTATCGAGTCGTCCAATCCCTTTACTCCATGGGGTATACGCAGAAACAAGATGACATGTCCTTCTTTGTTTTCGGAAAATTCGGTCTGCCGGAAAGCGATTTCGCCCGGGAAGTCCGCATGACCCCCAAGTCCATTGACGAGCTCTCCCAGACTGCCCACGCGTGGGTTCTCGAGAAAACCGGCAACAACGACTTGAGCACGAAGATCGACCTCCTGCTCAGCGAACACCTGATGAATGTCTACCGCCATGGCCTGAGCGATTTCGGCCGGCAACACGAGGTCTCCATCGTCACCATGACACTGACCCAGAAGAGGCTCGTCATCACTACCTGGGACCGGGGAATTCCCTGGAAGGAACTCATCCAATACTCCGAACATGACGCGGAGGACAAACTCAATCAACAGAACGCCGTCTTGGCGGGAGGCGGACGCGGCGCACCCATCCTGCAGAAGATTTCCGAATCGATTTCCAGCGACAGATACATGAATTTGAATCGGACCGTCTTCCATGTCCGCGTCCCAGAGCAATCACCAGAGAACGCCTAGCAGCATACACCTATGAAAGAATCTGTAGAAAATTGGCTAAAAGAACAGATGCCTGACGAGGATCCTGAAATCCTTCAGGAAATCTACGAGGAATACAAAGGCACTGCATCTGGTCTCTTGGAGGAACTCAAGACCAAATTTAATGCCAACGACCCCTTTGATGTGGTGGACAAGACCGCCCATACCCTGAAAGGGAATGCCCTGATGGTGGGGGACCAGGAACTCTTCGATATCGTCCAGGCCTGGAGAGGAAACCTGAAAGACGGGAAACGGGATGAATGCGCAAATGCCCTGCCCGCCATCGAACAGCTTGTTCTGGCACTCTAGTAACGAACATCGAACACACACGACACAAACGACTTACTTAGTTCTCTATCATGAGGTTGACCAACAAATCACATGCTAGCTTAAATAAACTTGTCATTGACAACGAGGAACTCTCTTCCAACAATGGTTGCTATGACGTCAGGCGACTCTATAAACTCGTCGCCAAACGGAAACTGAAGACCTGCGTTGTGATTTTTGCCGTGCTTCTCGTGGCCAGCCAGGGGACCATGCTATGGGTCTCACTGGTCTCCTCCGCACGCTGTCTTGTCCAGACAAACCTGGATTTCTACCCCAAGCAAGCCCCCCAGGTCTCGCCGATGGAAGGCAACCAACTTCTGCAGTTGCTCTCCCCCCGCTTTGTCCTGCCGACCATCCCCCAGGAAATCAAGGAGGAGTTGGGACTTTCCGAAAAATATGTCAATTTCGAGAAGGACTCCAGCCAGGCATCTCGTTTCATCGTTTCGGCCCTGGGCAAAAGCAATGACCAGGCGGCAAAGCGCGCAAGGGCATACACGGATGCGGCAATCGCCCTCTATTCCGCCACCCGTCAGCGTGACCTCCTGCAGTGGGAAGAAAGCACCGAAGCCAGAGAAAGAGAACTCGTGGAAAAATTCAAGGCACTGGATACCGCTGAGCTCCTCCTCAACAAAGCCCATAATGTCTCATCCCTGCAGGACGAAATCGAACACATCTCCCAGTTGCGTTCCGAGAAGGAAATCGCCTACCGCGCGATTTGCCTCCAGGTGACAAAGCAGTCCCAGAATGTCCAGAAGATGGAAAATCAACTGGGTGGGCTTCCCACCCAACTCATGGAACAAGCCGCCATCATCTTCGATTTCCAGCAACAGGTGGATGACTTGACCAAGAACATCAATGAACTGGTCAAGGAAGGCAAAGGGGATTCTCCCGAGGCCGACGCCCTCAAAACACAGTTGGCGAATGTCCAGGCATCCTTCAAGGACTTCCGAGATGAGACAGAGCGCACCACGAAGCTCGACCTGAATGGCCTGAAGAAGCTAGGGAGTCAATTCCAGCAGATCAAGACGGCCCAGGAGACCCTAAAAGCCCTGGAAGAAAAGAAGGAGGAGGCGAAAATCACCCTGGAAGCCACGGACGAATATTCTGCGAGCCTCCACGACCTCCTGCCAAAATACAACGACATCCTTGCCCAGAGAAAGGAGCTGCAGCAAGTCCAGGCGAATTGCGCGGAACTCAAGTCCAGTATCGCCTATCTCTCCAATGCCGCACCCAATGAATTGGAGGCCAACGAAGCGGTGGGATCCAGGACCAAAGCCGGACTCATCAATCTGCAGAAGGCTATCCTTTGCTTGATCCTCTCCGCACTTGTGACAGGCATCATCAGTTCCATCATGATACGCATCGAGGCAGACAACGGAAACATCCTCTCCCTAAAAGAACTCACCTTCCAGCCTGGACTGGCCGTCATCGGTCGAGTGGGCGGCGCAAACGACAAGGGCGAACGACTCTACTTCCGCTTCAAGACCGCCATGGGACGCAGAAAGACGGTCTTCATCGGAGCAATGCCGGGAGCTAGACGGGACGCCGATGTCAAGAAGGAATTCGTCCTGCAATGCGCACTCTGCGGACAAAAGTTGCTAATCATCGAATTCGTGAACGCAAAGACCTTCGAGCCTCCTGAAGACGCCAATATCTTCGCGGCAGTCAGCTACAAGGGCGACCGCGGATGGATGCCACTGGCGGATATGGACTGCCTCTCCTCCAGTGAACTACTCCTCCTGGAAGCCGACTTGAAGATGCTCTCCAGCGATTTCGACATCGTCATGCTCATCAAGAAAGAGGAATTCACGGGCAAAGGTGTCTTTGCCGCCCAGATGACGCAACTTTGCGATGCGACCATGCTGCTCCTTGGTTGCAACAAGACTCCCCGCAGCTATCTCCGCAATTACTTCCGGGAGGAAAATTCGGAGATACCTCCAGAAGGAATTGGGACCTTCCGTAGGAAGCCCGTCATGGGCGTGCTTACGATTGACAAGTGACTTTTGAAACAGCCACCCCTATCCACTACTGACCGCTAGCAGAAAACGGATTAATACGATGGAAACGAAGATTGATGAAAACGAGAAATTCTTGATGATTTCTGTGGATGGACGTCTTGTAGCCGCCTATTCCGAGGATTTCAAGGAGGAGATTTTCCCGAAACTGGAAAAGAAACCCAATGTGCTTTTTGACCTCTCCAAGATGAGCCACATTGACTCATCGGGACTGGGCGCACTGGTGCAGATTCTCCAGAAGACAAAATCCCTGGGGGGGACCACCAGACTGGCATGCCTGCAACCACACCCGAAAATCGTCTTCGACATCACGAAGGTCTTCCGGGTCTTCGAAATCTACGACACAGTGGAGGCGGCCGTCGCCGCGTTCAACTAGCATTCATTTTCCTCCCAATTCCCCCCTAATCATGGATAGTCCTTTGCTCAATACTCTAGCCGCCCAGGGATGCCAAGTTGCCGACGCTCTTGACAAGACCTTCATGGGACGAGAGGCATTCTACGAAAAGATGCTTCGGAAGCTCCCCCAGTCGGAGTGTCTGGTAAAACTCCGGACTGCCCTGGAAGCCAATGACGCCAAAGCGGCCTTCGAGGCATCCCATGAACTGAAGGGCGTCTATGCCACCCTGGGACTCACTCCACTCTACGAAAAATGCTGCGAAATCGTGGAAATCACCCGGGCGGGGTCCACCGAGGGCACTCTGCAGTTGCTGCCGAACCTGGAAGCCCAGCATGCCTCTTTCATCCAGATTATCGCGCCATAGCCATAATCACCTCCGCACTACGTGCTGACTTGCGAAATGGAACAGCGATTCGACAATTACCGCATTCTGATTGCAGACGACAACGCCCTACAGTTGGAAACGCTGAAGGCGATAGCAGAAGCCATCGGGGTATCCTGCGAAACTGCCATCGACGGGGATGATGCCTTGCAGAAACTCCTGAATGCCCCAGCGGGGTACTATTCGCTTTTCCTCTCCGACATCTTCATGCCCAAAATGAAGGGCTTTGAGACGGCCATGCATTTCCGCACCTCAGACCATCCCGATGCGCGGTCCCTCCCCATCATCGGTATCTCCGCGGACACGGATCCGACACTCTACGACACCGCGATTTCCTCGGGCATGAGCAGCATGACTCTGAAACCCGTCACAGAGGCCGCCCTCACTGCATTCTTCACCCTATTCCTCACCGAGAAAAAGGCCAATACCGTCTTTGCGGCACAAATGCAGCACCGCATCGAGGCGGAGCGCAAACAACGGGCATTCATTCAGACCATTTCAACCGATATCCGCGTTCCTCTTTCCAGCGTCATGGAATTCGCCACGCTCCTGAAAAATGGCGAAATCACGGGAGAGGAGGCCAAGAACTACGCGGATGTCATCATCAGCGCCACCGAACGCATCTACCAGGTCATCAACAATTGCCAACTGGATTTCGAAAATACCGGTGCTCTCTGATAGATACACTACCTGGGTACGACCAATTACCATCCGTCCACGAATCGATGCATAGAAAAATGAAGTTTTTCAGATACATCCTGACTCTTACAATGCTCCTAGCCACATCGCTTGCGGCAGCTCAGACGGCAACGGAGAACAATTCCTGTAGCCATGCCTCCCAGGCATTGGGCATCTTCGCCATCTTCCTGTTGCTGATTGCCATCGCCGCCCTGGCACGGGCGCGGCGTTTCAAACAGCGCGCAACGCAAGTCGCCAAAGAACTGGAAAATGCCAAGCAGGGCGCAAAGGGAGACGAACAGAAAATCCACGAATTGGAAGAGAGTGTCGTGGAAGCCAAGGAAGCCGCCACTGCAAAATCCCGCTTCCTGGCGACCATGTCTCACGAAATCCGTACCCCGCTGAATGCCATCATCGGCTTCGCGGATTTCCTGGACCAACCCGATGTTCCCCCGGAAAAACAGCGTGAGTACGCCAAATCCCTAAACACTGTCGCAAATGCGCTGCTGGCGCTGATCAACGACATCCTGGATCTCTCCAAACTGGATTCCGGAAACACGGATACCATGAATCTCCAGCAGGGAGCCACGGAGTTCTCCAAGCTCTTCACGGAGATGCAGACCGTCTTCCAGCTGAAGGCCGTCCAAAAGGGATTGACTCTCTCCTTTGACATCGAAAAGGACATCCCATGTCTGACGGTTCTGGAACCCCGCGTGCGCCAGATTCTGCTGAATATCATCGGCAATGCCATCAAATACACCCTCACGGGTTCCGTGGCGGTCAAGTGCAACACCGTCCGTTGCCCAGAAGAGGGCTTCCTGGACGTCATCATCGTGGTGCAGGATACCGGTATCGGTATCTCTCCCGCAGGACTGAAGCGTATCTTCGATCCCTTCTCCCAGGATATTGAATCCCGGCAAGGGAAAGTCTTCCTGGGCACGGGCCTCGGTCTAGCCATCGTCAAACGCCTGGTGGATGCCTCCGGAGGCTCCATCACCTGCGAATCCACCCTGGGACAGGGCTCAAAATTCACCATCACCCTGCCCCATCTGCCAATCCACGAACCTCTGGAAAAGCCCGTTGACACCGCAACTGCAGCAGCCAAAATCCAGACCATCAAGAAGGTCCTTATTGTGGATGACATCGCCATGAACCGAAAGATTCTCGGCATGTACCTGAAATCCCTCGGCATTTCCGACATGCCAGATTTCGGGAACGCAAAAGAAGCATTACAGTACCTGAATTCCAACACGGCAGACATCATTCTCAGCGATATGTGGATGCCTGGCATGAACGGCCTGGAGTTCGCAAAGGAAGTGAAGAAAATCAACCCGAACATCCCCATTGTGGCAGTCACCGCAGACGTGGATGTGGGGGCATCCTTCGATACGTCAGTCTTCGACGACATTCTGACGAAACCCATCACCTCCGCAAAACTCAAAGAACTCTTCGCAAAAATCGGCAAGTAAGTCCATCTTAGACTCATTTCCCCGAAAGAAAGCTCCGTAAGAAGGCCAAAGCAAAACGCTTTGGCTTTCTTTTTTTGCGCAGCAGATTGCCCTGACACCTCTTTTTAGACACCACACGTTATGAAATTCACTGGTCTCACACAACAGGAAGTCCTCCTTAACCGCACAAAATACGGCAAGAACTCTCTAACGGACATCCCACCCAAGCCACTGTGGTTCAAAGTCCTCAATGGCTTCCGCGACCCCATGATCATGATTCTCATGGTGGCGCTCTTGGTCCAGCTGGTGCTCTTCTTCTGCGGAAAAGCCGAGTGGTACGAACCCGCGGGAGTCTTCGCGGCAATCATCATCGCCAATGGCGTGGCGGCAATCTTCGAACATAAGCAGGAAGGAAAGGCATCCGCGTTGAAACACGCCGCCAATGCAAAGGAAAAGACCAAGGTCGTGCGAGAAAGCATCCTCCAGGAAATCCCCCTGGATGAAGTGGTGGTGGGAGATATCGTATTCCTTCAGGCGGGAGACAAAATTCCCGCGGATGGCGTCCTGCGGGAGGGTACCCTGAAGGTCGACCAGGCGGCCCTGAATGGCGAGTCCGAAGAGGCCCCCAAGAGCGCCACACAGGAAACCGACGCCTTCCATGCAAAGGATCTGCTGAATCCACATTCCATCTACCGGGGCACCGTCATCTGCAGCGGTGAGGCATACGAGGAAGTCTCTTCCGTGGGAGACAACACGATCTTCGGACAGGCCGCACTGGCCGCACAGGAAGCGCCCCGGGCAACGCCCCTCCAGGTCAAACTGAAACGACTGGCGAACCAAATCACCCTCTTCGGATATATCGGCGCTGCCATCATCATCGCCATCGTGCTATTGCATGCAATTCTCTCGGGAAACGCCCCACAGGATTGGTCAGGTTGGCTGAAACTGGTGCTGGATGCGGTCACCGTGGCCGTCACAATTATCGTCTGTGCCGTTCCCGAGGGCCTACCCATGCTCAGCTCCATCCTCCAGGCAATTCAAAGCCTCAAGATGGTCAAGGACAATGTCCTGGTGCGGAAAATCCATGGTCTGGAGACCGCAGGAAGCCTCAGCCTTCTCTATAGCGACAAAACAGGCACAATCACGGAAGGAAAACTCTCCGTCGTGGAATTGACCACGGGCAGCGGCACACGTATCCAAGACCCAACCACACTTTCGGACGACCTGCAAAATGCACTGGTCCTCGGCATCGGCGCAAACAACAGCGCCATCGCCAGCAACGGAAATGTGCTGGGCGGAAATGGCACCGACCGGGCACTCATGGCATTCCTCCTGAAACACGGCCTCGCAGAAAAAATCTCCAAGGACGCACTCCTGGAATCCCGTCCCTTCGACTCCAACAAGAAGTGCTCCAGCATCCTCGTCAAAGAGGATGACCACCAAGTCACCTATTGGAAAGGCGCCCCCGAACGCATCCTCGAACGATGCAACGCGTTCCTGCAAGACGACGGCACCACCGCACCACTCCACAGCATCGACCCCATGATGGCGTATTTGGACGAACAGGCCGCACGTTCCATGCGGCTGCTGGCAGTGGCGAAATCCGAAGGCACCGCCGAAGACGCCCCCTTGACGCTGGTGTGCATCCTCTGCATCCGTGACAATGTCCGAAAGGAAGTCCGTTATGCCGTGAAGGACATCCATGGCGCGGGCATACAGGTGGTGATGGTCACGGGAGACCGAAAGGAAACCGCCGTCGCCATCGCAAAGGAAGCGGGGCTTCTCTCCAGCCCGGAGGATATCGCACTGACCTCCTTTGAATTGGCGGAAAAGAGCGACGAGGAACTCAAGGCAATCCTGCCCCATCTGCGGGTGGTCTCACGGGCCCTGCCGCTGGACAAGAGTCGCCTGGTACGCCTGGCCCAGGAACGGGAGATGGTGGTGGGTATGACGGGGGACGGCGTAAATGACGCACCCGCACTCCGAAAGGCTGACGTGGGCTTCGCCATGGGCAGCGGCACAGAAGTCGCCAAGGAAGCCGGTGAAATCACCATCCTGGACGACAACCTCTCCTCCATTGAAAAGGCAATCCTCTATGGTCGCACCATGTTCAAGAGCATCCGGAAGTTCCTCATCTTCCAGCTGACGGTGAATGTAGCGGCGGTCTTCACCTGCGCTATCGGGCCGCTCTTCGGCGTCAATATCGTGATGACGGTCATCCAGCTGCTGCTGGTGAATCTGGCCATGGATACCCTGGCCGCCATCGCATACGGCAGTGAACCGCCCCTCCAGGAATACATGAACGAGCCCCCCGTCCCCCGAAACGAAAGCATCGTCACCCGAAAGATGCTCACCCAGGTCATCCTGGGCGCCGCATACATCACCCTGCTCTGTCTGGGAATCCTCTTCGTGCCTTGCGTCCAGAATTTCATCGGAATTCCCATCGTGGACGGCGTTCTGGATACCACCTACCGAGGCGCCACAGTCTTCGCCACATTCATGATGGCTATCACATTCAATGGCTTCAATGCACGCACGGAACACCTGAACCCATTCGAAGGCATCGGCAGGAACCTCCCCTTCCTGGCTATCATGGGAATCATCTTCGCCATGCAATTCGTCTTCGTGACTTTCGGCGGGGAGGCACTCTCCGTGGAACCACTCTCCCCTGAAACCTGGCTCAAATGCCTGGCACTGGCATTCCTCGTCATCCCCATCGATATTGTAAGAAAATCGCTCTAATAGGGTGTACCGACGGCACCCCCGCCGTCGAAAGGAGTGTACC